>NZ_JADBQZ010000012.1:0-157223 GCF_014896175.1 Enterobacter cloacae complex sp. I3 | reverse complement strand
CCGAACTCAGAAGTGAAACGCCGTAGCGCCGATGGTAGTGTGGGGTCTCCCCATGTGAGAGTAGGGAACTGCCAGGCATCAATCAAGAAGAACCCCGCACCGTAAGGTGCGGGGTTTTTTGCTTTGTGCACCGGAAAATACCGGGTGGCGGCTTCGCCTTATCCGGCTATAGGTTTTGCAGGCCCGGTAAGCGCAGCGCCACCGGGAAATGCTAACCGCACGATCTTACCGGGAAGAGATACAGGGGTATAAATAAGGTAAGGTTTTGATAAACGCAGAAAAGCAAAAACCCAGCCATAGGCTGGGTTCTTTAAATAGTGGTGCCCGGACTCGGAATCGAACCAAGGACACGGGGATTTTCAATCCCCTGCTCTACCGACTGAGCTATCCGGGCAACGGAGCGCATTAAACCGCAATCGCGCCTTATCGTCAACATTATTTCAGGAAAAGCTGTTCAACTGCTTAAGTTTGCGGCAATCTGTACGTTTTCACCGTGAAAATGCACAAATCTTCCAGACAATACCGGGCCGTGCGGCAATGCTGATGACAACAGGAGGGCAGTATGGCAAACGACTGGCTTGAGCTCCGTCAGCATGCGGATACCGGCATTGAAACGATTAAAGCGCACTTCGAAGGCCATGCCTTCGATCCCCACTGGCACGATAGTTATCTGGTCGGGATTACCCTTTCAGGCACCCAGCAGTTCCACTGTCGTCGCGAACGCCACCGCAGCCATCCTGGTGATGCGTTCTTACTGGAGCCGGGTGAAATTCACGACGGCGACGCGCCTGTGGAAGGAGGCTTTACCTATCTCACCTTCTATCTTGACGAGCAGTGGCTGACGCGTACCCTCCGTGGATTATATGAAGCCACGCCGGATCGCTACTCGCTTCACTTTGCTCAAACGCTAACGCGCGAACCTCAGCTGGTCCGTTCTATCGGCGAGACGTTTAACGCGTTGCATAGCGATGAGATGAAAATTGTTCAGCAGAGCACAATGGATAAGCTGCTCTCTCAGATCACCTCCCATTGCCACTGGCGTAAGAAACTCCCGTCGCAGCTACAGAGCGCTGCCGTGGCGCATCGCGCACGCGACTATCTTTATGCGCATATCGGCGAGAACGTGGGGTTGTCAGACCTTGCGCGCGAGACGGGCACGGATCGCTTTACGCTGACGCGCTGTTTTAAGCGCGAGTTCAACCTGGCACCGCACGCCTGGCTTATTCAACTGCGTCTGGCAAAGGCGCGACAGCTGCTGGCGCACGGCGAACAGCCTGTTAATGTGGCTACAGCGCTCGGTTTTGCCGACCAAAGCCATCTGGGACGCTGGTTCCAGCGTGCATACCGCATTTCCCCTGCCTACTACCGCCGGTTGTGCACAAACCTTCCAGACGTTTCCAGAAAATAGCGGCACAGTAATGGCTCTAACAAAAAAGGAGCCATCTGTGAGTCTGATGCCTTATCTGCTGTTTGCCTTTGTCGCGTCGATAACGCCCGGCCCGACGAATATCCTCGTTCTCACTAACAGCCAGCACTTTGGCGTGAAAAACACCATTCCCGCCATTATGGGGGGATGTATTACGGCGAGTCTGATTGTGCTGATATCGGGTGCCGGCGCCGGGGAGGTGCTGCGTCAGTTTCCTCTGATACGCCAGGCAATGAGTTGGGCGGGCGTGCTGTGGCTAACCTGGATGAGCTGGCAACTGTATCGGGCGCCTGCGGCGAATCTTTCTGAGAAGACGCCTCATCGCTTCACCGCGCAAGCCGCAGCGCTGCTGCAGATGGTGAATCCGAAAACGTGGATGATGGCGCTGGCAGTAGTGAGTCTTTTTGCTCCCGCGAGCATTCATCCGTTAAGAGATATTGCGCTGATGGCGCTATGGTTCTTACTGATTTCTGTGATGTGCCTGATGTGCTGGGCGTGGCTGGGGAAGGCGGTAAACCGGGTGTTTCGCACCACCGTGGCGATGGTGCGGTTTCAGCGCCTGATGGCGCTATGTCTGCTCGTCTCCGCCTGGGCGGGCATGTTGGTTTAGGTTAACGCCCCGCCCATACGACACTGGGCAAAGCGCAGAATGTCTTCCGCCAGGCGGTGCGCCGTATCCACATCGGCCTGGCTACGGTTCACCAGCATGCGGCTCAGGCAACCCTCCAGTACGAGCTCCATCTGCTTAGCGACCATTGCCGGGTCATCCACTTCAAGCGTTGTCAGCAGTTCGTGGGTGAAGTCATGCGCCGCACGTTTTTGCTGATCCGCCAGCTGGTGTATTGGATGGCCAGGATCGGGATAAAACGTACAAGCAGCAATAAACAGGCAGCCTGGATAACGATTGTTGCTGACGCACTCTGTCAGGGCGGTGTAGCGCGCTAACAGTTTTTGCTCAGCGGTCAGCTCTTCATTCAACATTAGCTGCCTGCGCCAGATATCCACCTGCTGGCTAAGATAGCGTAGGGCATCATAAAGCAGCGCCTCTTTATCCGGCCAGAAGCGCTTAAGCTCATCCAGAGGGTAATCGATACGGTCGGCTACCATCTCAAGCGTGGTGCTGGCGATCCCTTGAATCTCAAGTAGTTGCAGGGCTTGTCCCAGTACGTCTTCGCGTTGCACGGTTATCTCCTCCGCTATTCCCAACGGTATGTCCCGTCTAAAGTGTTGTTTACGGTTGGCGATTGCGCAAATGCGCGCTGAATGCCGTTGCGTCCATAAACCCGGTTACACGCTGTTCTGGCAGCTCTTCCCCCTGCTCATTGAAGAACAGAATGGTTGGCAGCCCGAGTACGGTAAGGTGTTTAAGCAGGGCCTTATCCTGCGCATTGTTGGCTGTGACGTTTGCCTGAAGGAGTACCGTCTCTTTCAGGGCATTTTGCACCTGAGGATCGCTAAAGGTGTATTTTTCAAACTCTTTGCAGGCAACACACCAGTCGGCATAGAGGTCGAGCATCACCGGTTTGCCTTTTGCCTGCGCCAGCGCGCTGTTGAGCTCATCGACGTTCTTAACGTGTATAAAGTTTAAATGTGCCTGCGTCTGGCCCACAGGCGAGCCGAACGCCCAATCCTGAAGCGGGCGCACGCTCACCAACGCGGCGGCGAGCAGGAGAATTTGCACCAGACGCATCCACGCTTTT
Organism: Enterobacter cloacae complex sp. I3; assembly: GCF_014896175.1. Lineage (NCBI taxonomy): Bacteria > Pseudomonadati > Pseudomonadota > Gammaproteobacteria > Enterobacterales > Enterobacteriaceae > Enterobacter > Enterobacter cloacae complex sp. I3. Next base: position 154,097 of record NZ_JADBQZ010000012.1, on the reverse strand, counting down.
TTTGCCCCCAGGCTGACGATAAACGCCCAGGAAAAGAACGCCACGCCGAGCATGGCCCACAGGCGCAAACCCCACGCGTCACCCATGATGCGCTCCAGCAGAAACACCGGGAGCGCCAGGATGACAAAGCCGAACGCGGTTTTCACCGTCTCCATCCACGGGCCGCTCTTCGGCAGCAGGCGGTTGCCAAACACCGTCACCAGAATCAGCGGCAGGCCCATCCCCAGCGCGTAAAGATACAGCGTACCCCCGCCGAGCCACATATTACCGCTCTGGGCGATGTACAGCAGGATAGCGCTCAGCGGTGCTGTAGTGCAGGGGGAACAAATCAACCCGGCGATGGCGCCCATTGCGAACACGCCGCCCGCAGAGCCACCCTGCTGGCGACTGCTCATCAGCGTTAAGCGGGTTTGCAGCGAAGAGGGCAGCTGAAGCGTGAACAGGCCAAACATCGACAGCGCAAGCAGAATAAATACGGCTGACAGGCCGATTAGCACGTAAGGGTGCTGAAGCGCTGCCTGGAACTGTAGTCCGGCCGCGGCGACCACGAGGCCGAGCGCGGTATAGGTAAGCGCCATGCCCTGCACATAAATAAAGGCCAGGAGCAGCGCCCGGGCGGTAGAAAGACGCTGTTTGCCGCCCAGTACAATCCCGGAGATAAGCGGGTACATCGGCAGGACACAAGGGGTAAAGGCAATGCCGATACCAATCAGTAAGGCCCAAAGTGCTGAGAACGGCAGAGCAGAAGCAGCTTCGGCTTCGCCTTTATCCCTCACCTTGCCCCTCTCGTCTGAGGGGAGAGGGGAGGCAGCCGCTTTAACTTCAGTAAGCGGAACGACCTTCGTTTCAGGGGGGTAGCAGAAGCCCGCGTCGGCACAGCCCTGATACGTAACCGTCAGCGTGGCATCTTTATCCGCCTGATTCACCGTAACGGGCACGCTTAAGCGCTGGCGATAAATTTCACTTTTACCGTAGAACTCGTCCTCATGCCATTCGCCAGCGGGCATCTGCAATGCGCCAACGTTGGCCTTTGCCGGCGTGATGCTGACCTGCTTGCGGTAGAGGTAGTAACCCTCTTTCACCTGCCAGGTCAGATTGAGATCGTGCTGGTTTTGCTGAAAGTCGAAAATGAACGCTTGGTCGGCGGGAATAAAGTTCGAACGGCCGGGCGCGTCAAACAACCCGGCAAATACTGACGTGCTGCACAGCAGCAGGATCAGCGTAAAGAAGCGTTGAGCCATGAGAGATAGTCGTTATCGCCGTGGACCACTGGCAGCACCAGCAGCTCCGGGGTTTGATAAGGATGATGAGACTTGAGGCAGTCAAGGAGCGCCTGCTGATTCGCCAGATTGGTTTTGAGCAACATCTGGACTTCATACTCCTGCTCCAGCTTGCCTTCCCAGTAATAAAGGGAGGTCGCGCCGGGGAGCAGCGTGACGCAGGCTGCCAGTTTTTCGGCCAGCGCTTTGGCGGCGAGATCCTGGGCAGAGGCTTCATCAGGGGCGGTACACAGTACGACAACAGCATCAGGCGTGTTCACAAGTCGACCTCCTCATCACGAAAGTCTTCACTATATCACGCCATGCGATTGGTCATTAATGAAACGGGCCGCAGAGCGGCCCGATTTTAACTATTTTTACAACGGCTAACCGTTTACAGCACAATGCCGCCAATGATAAAGCCGAGGACGACGCAAAGCGTAATCGCCACCACGCCCGGGATCAGGAACGCGTGGTTAAACACGTACTTACCGATGCGGGTTGAGCCGGTATCGTCCATCTCAACCGCGGCCAGCAGGGTTGGGTAGGTTGGTAGCACGAACAGGGCGGAAACGGCCGCAAAAGAGGCAATCGCCGTCAGCGGCGTCACGCCCAGCATCAGTGCCGCAGGCATCAGCGCTTTGGTGGTGGCAGCCTGAGAGTAAAGCAGCGTCGCGGCAAAGAACAGTACCACCGCCAGCAGCCACGGGTAGTTGTGCAGCAGGTCGCCGGCAACGGTCTGGATGTCGCTGATGTGCGCTTTCACGAAGGTGTCACCGAGCCACGCCACGCCCAGTACGCACACGCAGGCGCTCATACCGGATTTGAAGGTACTGGCGTTCAGCACTTCGCTGGTGTCGATTTTACAGGTGATGCTAATCAGCGTGGCGATGGTCAGCATGAATACCACAATCGCTTCGTTACGCGGCAGCACCGGGTTCTGGATCAGCCCCACGGTGTCGCTGATGGCGGTCGCGTAGAACATCACGGCGACGATACCGATCAGGAACAGCAGCACGGAGCGTTTCGCGTGCGGCTTCAGCTCGAATACCTGGCTACCGCGCAGGCTCACTTCACCTTTTGCCAGACGCTCCTGGTAAACCGGATCGTCTTTCAGCTCGGCACCGAGGAAGTTACACAGCACGGCGGTAATCATCACCGCAATCAGCGTGACTGGAATACAGATCGCCAGCAGCGTCAGGTAGCTCACGCCCATCGGCTCAAGGATACCTGCGAAGAAGACTACGGCGGCTGAGATTGGCGACGCGGTGATCGCAATCTGCGACGCCACCACGGCAATAGAAAGCGGACGAGACGGGCGAATCCCCTGTTCTTTTGCCACCTCGGTGATCACCGGCAGCGTGGAGAACGCCGTGTGGCCGGTTCCCGCGAGAATGGTCATAAACCAGGTCACCAGCGGGGCAAGGAAGGTGATGTATTTCGGATGGCGGCGCAACATGCGCTCCGCCAGGCTCACCAGGTAGTCCATACCGCCCGCCACCTGCATGGCCGCAATAGCGGCAATAACCGCCATGATGATTTCGATAACGTCAAAAGGGATTGCGCCGGGTTTAATCTGAAAGATAAGGGTAAGTACGAGCACCCCGAGACCGCCGGCAAAACCAATGCCGATACCCCCGAGCCGCGCGCCCAAATAAATCGCCAACAGGACGATGACGAGTTCTGCTCCAAACATAAAGACCTGCCTTGCTTATTAACAAGTTGATATTGAATTGTTGTATTTAGGTAACACCTAAAAAGAAAAAAGGCACGTCACAAGTGACGTGCCTTTCGGAAGCCTAGCCTGAACTGTTACTGTTCGCTTTCATCGGTATATCGTTTCGCTTTATATGCCGGATGCATCAGGTTCTGGGCCGAGAAGATATCGTCCAGCTCGGCTTCGGTCAACAGTCCACGCTCCAGCACGACTTCACGCACGCTCTTACCGGTTTCGGCGCAAATCTTACCAACGATGTCACCGTTGTGGTGGCCGATGAACGGGTTGAGGTAAGTAACGATCCCGATGGAGTTATAAACATAGCCTTCACAGACTTCTTTATTCGCGGTGATGCCGTTAATGCATTTTTCCAGCAGGTTGTAGCAGGCGTTAGTCAGGATGTGAATGGATTCAAACATCGCCTGGCCAATCACCGGCTCCATCACGTTCAGCTGCAGCTGACCGGCTTCGGAGGCCATGGTCACGGTGGTGTCGTTACCAATCACCTTGAAGCAAACCTGGTTCACCACTTCTGGCACTACCGGGTTAACTTTGGCTGGCATAATGGAAGAACCCGCCTGCAACTCTGGCAGGTTGATTTCGTTCAGGCCAGCGCGCGGGCCGGAGGAGAGCAGGCGCAGGTCATTACAGATTTTGGACAGTTTCACCGCCAGACGTTTCAGGGCGCTGTGTACCATTACGTACGCGCCGCAGTCGGATGTGGCTTCAATCAGGTCTTCCGCAGGCACCACAGGAAGGTTAGACACTTCCGCCAGCTTCTGAACCGCCAGTTGCTGATAGCCATCCGGGGTGTTCAGACGCGTACCGATGGCGGTGGCGCCCAGGTTCACTTCCAGCAGCAGCTCGGAGGTGCGCAGCAGGTTTTTGGTCTCTTCGTTAAGCAGCACGTTAAACGCGTGGAATTCCTGACCGAGGGTCATTGGCACCGCGTCCTGCAGCTGGGTACGGCCCATTTTCAGAATGTCCTGGAACTCAACGGCCTTACGCTGGAAGCCATCGCCCAGCTGGTTGATCGCGTCGACCAGTTTGACCACGGAGGCATACACCGCGATACGGAAGCCGGTTGGGTAGGCGTCGTTGGTGGACTGGCATTTGTTAACGTGGTCGTTCGGGTTGAGGTACTGGTATTCACCTTTCTGGTGGCCCATCAGCTCAAGGCCGATGTTTGCCAGTACTTCGTTGGTATTCATGTTGACGGAGGTACCCGCGCCGCCCTGATAGACGTCAACCGGGAACTGGTCCATGCATTTGCCGTTGTTCAGCACTTCATCGCAGGCAGCGATAATCGCATTTGCCGCGCTTTTAGGAATGGTTTGCAGCTCTTTGTTCGCCAGCGCTGCGGCTTTCTTCACCATCACCATGCCACGGACAAACTCAGGGATATCGCTGATTTTGCTGTTGCTGATGTAGAAGTTTTCAATCGCTCTCAGAGTGTGAACACCATAGTAGGCATCCGCTGGAACTTCCCTGGTACCCAACAAGTCTTCTTCGATACGAATGTTGTTTAACATGTGAACCTTCTTTTCAAGCTGCCGATGGATTGTACTAAACACACAACATATATGTGGTTTTGAATATTTTCTGACCGACGATTATTCCCTCAATCGGCCAGATGTTCGAGATCATATGCTGATGATAGCGAATTGCCGTAAGCTGGATCACTTATTATCGACCCGATTCCATGATAATTATTAATCTGTGAAATGTGTCACCGCTTTAATATTTCCGAAAAAAATATCCGTGCAAACCGATTGAATTTTGGCTAACCGTCTCCATCTCTTACAGACGCGTGACGCGAACACATTCAGACAGGGGCCAGATGGCACCTGCCACACAGGAGATGCCAGTGCGCTGGATACCGTTTATTGCTTTCTTTCTCTATGTTTACATTGAGATTTCTATTTTCATTCAGGTAGCTCACGTGCTGGGCGTCCTGCTGACGCTGATTCTGGTGATCTTCACCTCCGTCATCGGCATGTCGCTGGTGCGTAATCAGGGTTTCAAAAATTTCCTGATAATGCAGCAGAAGATGGCTGCAGGTGAAAGCCCGGCAGAAGAGATGATCAAAAGCGTGTCGCTGATTATTGCTGGCCTGCTGCTGATCCTGCCGGGGTTCTTCACCGACTTCCTCGGCCTGCTGTTGCTGTTGCCGCCGGTGCAGAAGCACCTGACCATGAAGCTGCTGCCGCACCTGCGCTTCAGCCGCATGCCGGGCGGCGGGTTCAGCACAGGGCCAGGCGATACCTTCGAAGGGGAGTATCAGCGCAAGGATGAACAGCGCGACCGTTTAGACCATAAAGACGATCGATAATTTTTTTGCCCGGTGGCTTCGCTTACCGGGCCTACGGATTTTTCCGCTTCGGTAAAAATGCCCACAGCCCCGCCAGCATGACGATGGCGTACGCACTCTTCCATCCCACCATCGCCAGCAACAGCAGGCACAGCACGCCCCCGACGACTGCCAGTGCTTTATAGCGACCTTTCAGCAGACGACAGCCTGACAGCATGCACAGCAGGTAGATCATGATGAAAATACCGTTGGCGTAGATAATTAGAGCATCGAGGTTGATGTCGAGAAGATAAATACCCAGCGAGCTCAGGACGCAGCAGCCCAGCACGGCATTCAGTGCATTCATAGGGAGTTGACGTTTAGACAACCGCGCGAGGCGGCTCTCAGGTTTGTAGCGCGCCTGTGACCACACCAGACGGGCGAAGCTCTGGATATAAATGTTGAGGCTGGCAAAGCAGGCGAGATAGCCAATCACGCAGGCCACCCATAGCGCCTTCACGCCGAAAAGTTTAACCACGATACCCGGTAGCGATGCGGCGGCGGCTTTATCTTCGCCGAACGCGTTGAAGTGCAGCACCAGTACGGTACAGGCCCAATATACGGTGCCCGCCAGCAGTAAACCAATCATCAGAGCGCGGGGAAAATCACGCTCGGGCTGTTTAAACTCGGATGCCAGGTGAGCGAACGCTTCAAGGCCAACAAAACACCAGAACATGACGGATAACGCAGCGAAAAGCTGTGAATGGTCGATATCGTTTATCGCAGGGAAGGGGATATCCGCTACGGTAATGTTACCCGCAAACCAGATGGCGACGATCAGCACGACGATCAACGCTGCAACCAGCGTTTGCAGATTCGCGCTTGAACTGGCCCCGCGCGAGCCCACCCACCAGACAATCGCCAGCGTACCCAGCTCAGCCAGCAGCAGTTGTTCGTCGTGCCAGCCAAACAGCGCCTGTCCAAAGCCGGTGGCGATATGCAGGGCTGCCGGAAGGCCAACGGGTATTACCGACAAAAACAGCCAGCCGGTTACGCGCTCCATGCGCGGACCAAACGCCATGCCGACAAAATGCGCTACGCCGCCCGCGCTGGGGAAGTGCCGCCCGAGTATGGCAAACACAATCGCCACCGGGAACACCAGCAGGATCAGCACCGGCCATGCCCAAAGACTGTTATTTCCGGCGACCAGCGCCGCCAGTGCCGGTACGGCAAACACGCCGGTACCTAACAAGGAGGTTGAAAGCAGGCCAACGCCCTGCGCCAGCCCCAGCTCCTGCCTGAGTCCACTCATTTACCTTGCCCTGCCACCATCAAAAGAGAGTGGATGGTAACACTTTCGCAAATTTTTTTTCGATTCCCCCTTGAAGGGGTAAAAAGCTATCCCCATCTCTCAGGGCACTAGTCGGAAAACCGCATGCGGGCCGGCGTCATCCATAACTGATAATGACTTTCTCAAAGGAGAGCTATCAATGAGTATTCGTCCGTTACATGATCGTGTGATCGTCAAACGTAAAGAAGTTGAAACCAAGTCTGCTGGCGGCATCGTTCTGACCGGTTCTGCAGCAGCCAAATCAACGCGTGGCGAAATCATCGCTGTCGGTAAGGGCCGCATCCTGGAAAACGGAACTGTGCAGCCGCTGGACGTTAAAGTTGGTGACATCGTAATTTTCAACGATGGCTACGGCGTGAAATCCGAGAAGATCGACAATGAAGAAGTGTTGATCATGTCCGAGAGCGACATTCTGGCAATTGTTGAAGCGTAATTTACGCACGAGAATTTGAGGAAATAAGAACATGGCAGCTAAAGACGTAAAATTCGGTAACGACGCTCGTGTAAAAATGCTCCGCGGCGTAAACGTACTGGCAGATGCAGTTAAAGTGACCCTGGGCCCGAAAGGCCGTAACGTAGTGCTGGATAAATCCTTCGGCGCGCCAACCATCACCAAAGATGGTGTTTCCGTTGCACGTGAAATCGAGCTGGAAGACAAGTTCGAAAACATGGGCGCGCAGATGGTGAAAGAAGTTGCCTCTAAAGCGAACGACGCTGCAGGCGACGGTACCACCACCGCGACCGTACTGGCGCAGGCTATCATCACTGAAGGCCTGAAAGCCGTTGCTGCGGGCATGAACCCAATGGATCTGAAACGTGGTATCGACAAAGCTGTCGCATCCGCTGTTGAAGAACTGAAAGCGCTGTCCGTACCGTGCTCTGACTCTAAAGCCATTGCTCAGGTTGGTACTATCTCCGCTAACTCCGACGAAACCGTAGGTAAACTGATCGCTGAAGCGATGGATAAAGTCGGTAAAGAAGGCGTGATCACCGTTGAAGACGGTACCGGTCTGGAAGACGAACTGGACGTGGTTGAAGGTATGCAGTTCGACCGCGGTTACCTGTCCCCATACTTCATCAACAAGCCAGAAACTGGCGCTGTTGAGCTGGAAAGCCCGTTCATCCTGCTGGCTGACAAGAAAATCTCCAACATCCGCGAAATGCTGCCAGTGCTGGAAGCCGTTGCGAAAGCAGGCAAGCCGCTGGTTATCATCGCTGAAGATGTTGAAGGCGAAGCGCTGGCGACCCTGGTGGTTAACACCATGCGCGGCATCGTGAAAGTGGCTGCGGTTAAAGCACCTGGCTTCGGCGATCGCCGTAAAGCAATGCTGCAGGATATCGCTACCCTGACCGGTGGTACCGTGATCTCCGAAGAGATCGGTATGGAGCTGGAAAAAGCGACCCTGGAAGACCTGGGCCAGGCGAAACGCGTTGTGATCAACAAAGACACCACCACCATCATCGACGGTGTGGGTGAAGAAGCCGCTATTCAGGGCCGTGTTGGTCAGATCCGTAAGCAGATCGAAGAAGCCACTTCCGATTACGACCGTGAAAAACTGCAGGAGCGCGTAGCGAAACTGGCTGGCGGCGTTGCGGTAATCAAAGTTGGTGCTGCAACCGAAGTTGAAATGAAAGAGAAGAAAGCACGCGTTGACGATGCCCTGCACGCGACCCGTGCTGCGGTAGAAGAAGGCGTAGTTGCTGGTGGTGGTGTCGCGCTGGTACGTGTAGCCGCTAAGCTGGCTGGCCTGACCGCTCAGAACGAAGACCAGAACGTGGGTATCAAAGTTGCGCTGCGCGCAATGGAAGCTCCTCTGCGTCAGATCGTTTCCAACGCCGGTGAAGAGCCGTCTGTGGTTGCGAACAACGTGAAAGCGGGTGAAGGTAACTACGGTTACAACGCGGCAACTGAAGAATACGGCAACATGATCGACTTCGGTATCCTGGACCCAACTAAAGTGACCCGTTCAGCTCTGCAGTACGCGGCATCTGTAGCTGGCCTGATGATCACGACCGAGTGCATGGTAACCGACCTGCCAAAAGGCGACGCGCCTGACTTAGGTGCTGCTGGTATGGGCGGCATGGGTGGAATGGGCGGCATGATGTAATCATGTTGTTCTGAACCTCTCAGAACGAACCCCGGGCAGAAATGTCCGGGGTTTTTTATTGCCGCTACTCAAATGTTCCCTTCACGCATGCTACGCCTTCGCACACCATCTGGCGGCCTTTCGCCCAGACCTCGCGGATCTTCAGGTCATCCGTCAGCACCAGGAAATCGGCATCGCATCCGGGCGCGAGCCGCCCCTTATGCTCCAGCCCGAGAAACTCCGCTACGTTACGCGTAAACGGCAGAAGCGCCTCCTCCAGCGGCAGGTGATACCGGCTGACCAGTTGCTGCAGCGTCTGAGGCAGAGATTCGAACCCGGCTACGCCAATGCCCACCAGATTACCGTTCGCGTCAAAATTCGGTTGGCTGCCGTTACCGTCCGAACTGAGCGTAAGCCGGTTAAACGGTACCTGCGCTTCACGGGCCGTCGCGATGGCGGTGGCGGCATCAATGGGCTCACTGATGCTGGTGGTGATGTCGATATAGCCCCCATCACGGGCATAATCCAGCGCGGCGAGGAACAGCGCCTGGTCGCGGTTAACGTGGGTTGGCAGCAGCTTCTTGCGGGGCACGTCGGCGTTTTTCAGGATGTTAAGCAGCGGCTCCAGCAGCTTCGGGCTGTTGCCGAGGTGAAACACGGATATGCCCGCTTTAGCGCCCAGCAGCCCGCCGACGCGCGACTGGGCGGCCATATTCGCGAGCTGGTCATCCGCTGGTGCGGAAGAGCGATGGTCGGAAATCGCGCATTTCACGCCGATGATTTTATCAATCAGCGCCACATCCTTTTCGATGCTGCCGGTAATCGTCGGAGAAGGCAGCCCGTATGCGCCTGTCAGCATCCACGCGCTGATCCCTTCATGCTCAAGCGCCCGCGTTTTTGCCAGCAGAGATTCGGGATGGCGGGTCACGCCGTCGGTACCCAGCAGCCCAACAACGGAGGTGATGCCCGCCGCCACCAGCGCGGACAACCGTACCTCCGGCGTCCGGGTGTGCGGACCGGCTTCACCGCCGCCGCCGATCAGGTGTACGTGCTGATCGATAAAGCCCGGGCAAACCACCGCCCCGGCGAGATCGGTTTCAGGACAGTTAAGCCGCATTGCTGCGCGATCCGTTTTTTCAATCGCGACGATTTTTCCCCCGGCGATGAGCAGATCGCAACGTCCCCGATCCTCCGGCGCGTAAAGGTGCACATTGCGGAAAAGATGGGGTTCCAGCACTGAAAAATCCATTTTTATCTCCTCAGAAGAGTAGCTGCATTACCCACATTGAGAGCAGGGCGTTAATGACGCAGACGGTAATGATGTGTGGATAATACTTCGGGTTAACGCCTGCGGTGCCCAGGCAGCGGCCGGTGTTTTGCACCGGATTGCCCATCAGATAGATGGCGGGCAGCAGAACGGTGGCATCGTGGCCGTTGAGCGTGCCGGCAGCCACCAGGCTGGCGCAAACCCCCACGCCGCCCCCCATACTCATCACCGAGGCCAGCAGGACCGTTGCCGCCGCGCCCGGAAGCCCCCACAGGGCCATAATTGGCTCGCAAATATTACCAACAATATCCAGCAGGCCGGTCACCTTGAGCGCCTGAATGATGACAAACGCCATAACCACGTTCGGCAGCAGGCTGGTGGTGGCGATGGTAAAGCCTCGGCGGGCGCCATCGATAAACATGTCCATGATATTTTTACGCGGCTGGGCGATCATTTTTTTCCTCCTGAATACGACGATCTTCCATGTGAGCGATCCACAGACGCAGGAGGTTCGCGCCAACAAATTTAAACATCAGTATGACGGCCAGCGGCGTGATTACCGGGACGGTAATAAACGTGAAGAGTGCGGCGCCGGAAGAAAAATAGTTGGTAATGATGGCGCTACCGCTGGTCTGGAAGGTGGCGAAAATGGCGCGCTCGCGATCGGTAATAGCCCCTTCGTCGGTCAACTCTTTGGTCATCCCTGCTGCGGCATCGGTATTTTGCAGGTTGGCGATGAGGGCCAGAGAGCAGACGCCCGGTACGCCAAGCAGCGGGCGCAAAATGGGCGTCATCAGCTGTTGCGCGGCACGCAGCCCGCCCAGCCCCTCGGTGACGGCAATGATCCCGAGCGATAAAATGACCGAAGGCGCCAGTTCAAGGGCAAACAAGAAACCGTCTTTCGCCCCCGTGCCGCCCTCACCGCGAAACGTTAGCGCGCCGTTCACCGGACCGAAGCTGCCGTTTAGGACGGTAAAATCCAGCACGCGCCACCATTCGGTACTTTTGGCGAAAAAGCCTGAGAAAAATACGATGGTGAGCACAAACGCCAGATAGCCCACCCATGTTACCTTTTCCTCTCCTGAGGATGATGCACTCATGAAACCCCCTGTTTTAATCGCGTACAAAAGTTGTACGTCGCAACACTAAAAACGATCGAGGGCTAAAACACGATATCCCAAAGGGCATTATCAGAATTCATTTAAGATGTCGGAGGAGTGATGTACGGAATCCGGCTCGCAGAAATGCGCGGGGATTTTTCTTTTAGTCATCTTTTAGGTATAAGATTTACACACGGACAATTACTGTCCAGCTTATTGAAAACGAGGAATAACATGCGCGTAAAAGTCTGTGCAGGGATCGTAGGAGCAGCGTTGCTGCTGGTGGGTTGTAGCTCCAGCAATGAACTGTCGGCAGCGGGCCAGGGCGTTCGCTTTGTGGAAGATAAGCCAGGCAGCGAATGCCAGCTGTTAGGCACGGCCACCGGTGAACAAAGTAACTGGATGTCGGGTCAGCACGGTGAAGAAGGTGGCTCTATGCGCGGCGCGGCGAATGCCCTGCGTAACCAGGCTGCTGCAATGGGGGGGAACGTGATTTACGGCGTGAGCAGCCCGACGCAAGGAATGCTCTCCAGCTTCGTGCCAACGGCCAGCCAGATGAGCGGCCAGGTCTATAAGTGCCCGAACTGAGTTTACTTGCTGATGGCGCTGCGCCCCACCTCGTAGGGCAGGTAAGCGTAGCGCCACCTGCCTTTTAGCGCTGCCGCAGTTGCAAATCCAGCGGCGTCTTACTCGGCTCTCCGCCAATCTCGCGTGCCAGCTTCGGCACCATATAACCTGAAACCAGCGTTAACAGCTCGCGCATAATCTGTCGGGCTTCCTCATCCGTCACCATGAAATGCGCCGCGCCCTGCACGCGATCCAGCACGTGCAGGTAATAGGGCATCACGCCTGCGTCAAACAAGGCATTGCTGAGATCGGCCAGCACCCGGGCGCTGTCGTTCACGCCGCGCAACAATACGCTCTGGTTGAGCAGCGTCACGCCCGCCTTACGCAGACGCGCCATCGCCGCGCGAAATTCATCGTCGATCTCGTTCGCGTGGTTGATATGGTTTACCAGCAGCACCTGTAGACGTGACTGCTCCAGGCGTGCAACCAGGCCGTCAGTGATACGTGCCGGAATGACGATCGGTAAACGGCTGTGAATGCGCAGACGCTTAATGTGCGGGATGGCTTCAAGCTGCGTCAAAAGCCAGTCCAGTTCATGATCTTTTGCCATCAGCGGGTCACCGCCGGAAAAAATAATCTCATCCAGCTCTGGATGGGCGGCGATATAGTCCAGCGCAACCTGCCAGTTGCGCTTATTTCCCTGGTTTTCGGCATACGGGAAGTGCCGACGGAAGCAGTAACGACAATTTACCGCACAGCCGCCCTTTACCAGCAGCAGGGCGCGATTGAGATATTTGTGCAGTAAACCCGGCACCACGCTGTTTTGCTCTTCCAGCGGATCGGTGCTGTAGCCCGGCGCTGTAATAAACTCATCCTGCGACGTAAGGGTTTGTTTTAATAAAGGATCGTCAGGGTTGCCTTTTTCCATGCGCGCAACAAACGCGCGGGGAACACGCAGGGCGAAAAGTCGCTTTGCCTCACGGCCAGCAAGCAACTCCGGATGCTGATCGAGGTCTAAAAGACGCAGCAATTCATCAGGACTGGTGATTACATCGGCAAGTTGCGATAACCAATCTTCTCTGGATGGGGTGTTTAGGGTTACAATATGCGCCATTTTGTGGCTTAGCTACCAGTTAACAAATTTAGAGGGCCTTATGGCAACGTACTATAGCAACGATTTTCGTGCTGGTCTTAAAATCATGATGGACGGCGAACCGTACGCGGTTGAAGCCAGCGAATTCGTTAAACCAGGTAAAGGTCAGGCATTCGCACGCGTTAAGCTGCGCCGCCTGCTGACCGGCACCCGTGTTGAGAAAACCTTCAAATCTACTGACTCCGCTGAAGGCGCTGATGTTGTCGATATGAACCTGACTTACCTGTACAACGACGGTGAGTTCTGGCACTTCATGAACAACGAAACCTTCGAGCAGCTGTCTGCTGATGCGAAAGCGATTGGCGATAACGCGAAGTGGCTGCTGGATCAGGCTGAGTGCATCGTGACCCTGTGGAACGGCCAGCCTATCGCCGTTACCCCACCAAACTTTGTTGAGCTGGAAATCGTTGAAACCGATCCAGGTCTGAAAGGTGACACCGCGGGTACTGGCGGCAAGCCAGCAACGCTCTCCACTGGCGCAGTGGTGAAAGTACCGCTGTTCGTACAGATCGGTGAAGTGATCAAAGTGGATACTCGCTCCGGCGAATACGTATCCCGCGTGAAGTAATTTACGTCATGATTCAAGGCGCAGCGCCCGCTGCGCCTGATTTTTGCAGGCAGGGATGATGAAACGTACCGTTAAAATTCTGCTTCTGTTAGCGCTCTCCAGCGTACTGCTTTCCGGCTGTAACACCGCCCGTGGCATGGGGGAAGATATCCAGGACCTCGGTCATATCATTTCTCACGCAGCCAGCTAAGTCCGTCTAATTTTCCTAAAATTGCTTCCTTTTCCGTCAATCGGCGGGATCTTGTCTATTCTTAAGTTGCTATACACAAAACAACTTTGGCTATAAAAGGAAGATATTATGGTTAAGAAAACAATTGCAGCGATCTTTTCTGTCCTCGTGCTTTCCTCCGTGTTGACTGCATGTAATACCACCCGCGGCGTAGGGGAAGATATCTCCGACGGTGGTAACGCGATTTCTGGTGCAGCAACTAAAGCTCAGAACTAATGAAGCATGGACGGTACGGCACGTGAGTTTCACCGTACCGTCAATTCTCTGCTTCCTGCAGGGATAAAAACGGTGAAAAGCGTGTATCCATATGCAGCTTCATGCGGATATTGCGTTTATAGGTATAAACCGTTTTTCCGTTAATGCTCAGGTGAGCGGCTATCTTTTGGTTGCTCGCGCCGTCCATCCATAACGTCAACACTTTCTCCTCCTGTCGTGTCAGCAAGGGGGCGGCCACCGTCGGGCGGTACGTGCTTGCGCGCGAAATTAACGCGTCATTGATAACCGTCGCGATTTCCTCAAGAGGGGCATTTTTCATTAGCGAAGACCAGACCGGGAAGTTCCCGAGCCAGGTCGCCAGGTCCTTGTCCTCTCCCGATTGCAGCATAATAAAAGGTAATTTTTCGCTAGCATTCAGCAAAGAAGAGAGTTGCTGGAAATGGTGAATATCCTGCCTGAAACCATGCAGGTCAGCGATGACCAGCTCAGGTTTCCATTGCAGAATGTGCTCCCTGGCGAGGAATAGATTGTTCAGCCCGGTCACAACGTAGTGCCCCGGGAACAAACCGGAATGATTGAGCCATGCTTCAAACCCGGTGCGGGTGAAGTGACAACGGTCAATCAAAAGAATCTTGAACATATTTTATTCGCAGTCGGCTAGTGGTTTGGCTTCCTGCCATCAGAAAGCACATCATCATAGAGAAGTCCGATGAGCTATAAATGCCTGAACTCCGTGCCATACTGCGGCTATTTCTGGGCTTAACGCGTTCATCAGAAAATGATTGAAAAAAAATCACACGCTAACCAAAATATGGGGTGTTATCTGCCTTGCGGGACGACCCGTAAGCGCTTCCTTCATCGGGGACGGCCCCAACTGTTTTTAAGTTAAGGAGCCCGAGATGTCCTGGATTATTCTCTTTATTGCTGGTCTGCTCGAAGTGGTATGGGCGATTGGTCTCAAGTACACCCACGGATTTACCCGCCTGACGCCCAGCGTTATTACCGTTACGGCGATGATCGTGAGCATTGTTCTGCTATCGTGGGCAATGCGTTCTCTGCCCGTGGGAACGGCCTATGCCGTCTGGACGGGGATCGGTGCCGTAGGCGCGGCGATTACCGGCATTCTGCTGCTGGGAGAGTCAGCGAGCCTGGCGCGCATTGCCAGCCTCGCTCTGATTGTTGCCGGTATCATTGGGCTGAAGCTTAGTACCCATTAACGGGGCTGTTTTACCCAAATAAGTTTCGACACATCAAACCCCTGTCGGGTCGCGACGTCCAGCATCTGCTGTTTCATTTCTGACGAAATAGTTGGCGTGCGGGAAAGTATCCACAGATAGTCGCGATCCGGCCCGCAGACCAGCGCATGACGGTACTCTCTGTCGAGCGCTATCACGTTATAGCCGCCATAAAACGGGCCGAAGAAAGAGACTTTGAGCGCGGCCCGTCGCGGGTCGCCAGTGAAATAGGCTTTCCCGACCGACTGCTGCCACATCTCACGATCGGGATTATAGCCCCGGTTGATCACCTGAATACCGCCATCATCCATTGGGCTGTAATTAGCAGTAACCTTCTCTAAGCCCTGCTCAAACCGATGGTCGAGGCGCGCGATTTCATACCATGTTCCAAGGAAGCGTTGTGCATCAAAAGGCGTGACGACGGTAACGCCAGGAGGTGGGGTAGGGGAACTGCAGGCCACCACTAAAAACGCGGCTGTCACCGCGGCGATAACAGGCAAAATGCGCATAGGAGTTTCCTTACTGTTTTTTTGTTAAGTGTAGATGACGGCAAGGAAAATGTGGTTTTTGTGCGGTGTGTTTCGCCGGGTAAGCGCAGCGCTACCCGGCAATGTTTTACTGCAGCGCGTCGAGGATACGGTATGCCGCCTCAACTCGCGCCGGATTCGGATAGCTTTTATTCGCCAGCATCACAATGCCGAGCTGCTTTTCAGGAATAAAGGCCACGTAGCTGCCAAACCCGCCGGTTGAGCCCGTTTTGTGCACCCATGAGGCCTTAACCGGGGGAACGGGTGGACTCACTTCTCTCGCAGGCAACGGTGCCAGCGCCACCTTGTTATCACTGCCTCCGACGACGGTTTTGGCATCGACCGGCCAGTTAAGCATCTCCCAACCTAACCCCTGATACATGGCACCCACGCGCCAGTAGCGAGACTGCGCCAGCGTAATGCCTTGCTTCAGGGACGTATCCTGCAGTGCGTCAGGGGCCATATTGGCCATCACCCAGCTCGCCATATCCTGCACGTTGGTTTTCACGCCATATGCCTCTGCGTCCAGCATGCCCGGTGAAACGTGGACCGCTTTACCGTCACGATATCCCCAGGCGTAATGCGTCTCCTCCGCTTTCGGAACGTTAATCCAGGTATGATCCAGCTTGAGCGGCTTAAGGACCCGCGTCGTCATGGCCTGCTCATAGCTCATGCCGGAAGGTTTGACCGCCAGCGCGCCAAAAAGACCGATGCTGGAGTTGGCGTAAAGACGCGTTGTGCCCGGCTTCCACTGAGGCTGCCAGTTTTGATAGAAGCGCAGCAGGGAAGCGTTATCTGTGACCTCATCGGGCACCTGTAAAGGCAGGCCACCGGCGGTGTAGGTTGCCAGATCCAGCATGCGAATCCCTTGCCACTGCTTGCCGGTCAGATCAGGCCAATATTTGGTTACCGGATCGCCCAGCGAAATTTCGCCGCGGGCAATAGCATCGCCCCCCAGCACGCCGGTGAAGGTTTTACTTATAGAGCCCAGCTCGAACAGGGTTTGCGGGGTGACGGGTTTGTTCGCCGCGATATCGGCCTTTCCAAAGGTAAAGTAGTGTGGCTGGCCCTGATAAATCACGGCCACCGCCATGCCTGGAATACCCTGCGCTTTCATCAGGGGCGTAACGTTGCGTTCTACCACGTCAGCCAGCTGTTTTTCCGACATCGGCGCGGCGAGTACAGAGCAGGATGTGCTGAGCAGCAGGGCGCAGCAAAGGAATTTTTTCATCATCAATTATCTTCCATAATAGCAGGTCAAGGGAGTGTCCGGGCCCGGCAGACCGCTGTAGTCTGTTAGATTTGACTATGGCTGACAAACGGTTAAATTTAGCATGAGCTGTTAATTTTTCTAACGGATGGAACAATGACCCGCAGCTATCTTCCGCTTAATTCGCTTCGCGCCTTCGAAGCGGCCGCCCGGCACCTCAGTTTTACGCATGCAGCGATAGAGCTGAACGTCACCCATTCCGCCATCAGCCAGCACGTTAAGGCGCTGGAGCAGCATCTGAATTGCCAGCTGTTTGTCCGCGTCTCGCGCGGCCTGATGCTGACCACGGAGGGTGAAAATCTGCTGCCGGTGCTGAATGATTCATTCGATCGTATCGCCGGAATGCTGGATCGCTTTGCCAGCCAGCGCGCTCAGGAGAAGCTAAAAATTGGCGTAGTAGGGACTTTCGCCACGGGTATCCTGTTCTCTCATCTCGCGGACTTTCGCCGCTGTTATCCGCATATCGATCTTCACCTTTCCACCCATAACAACCGCGTCGATCCGGCTGCTGAAGGGCTTGATTATACGATCCGCTACGGCGGAGGGGCGTGGCACGGCACCGAGGCGCAATTCCTGTGCCCTGCGCCGCTGGCGCCGCTTTGCTCGCCCGAAATCGCCGCCGTGCTCCAGTCTCCGGCCGACATCCTGAAGTTTACCCTGCTGCGTTCTTACCGACGCGACGAATGGTCGGCGTGGATGCAGGCGGCAGGCGAGCATCCTCCGTCGCCAACGCACCGGGTAATGGTGTTTGATTCGTCTGTCACCATGCTGGAAGCCGCACAGGCAGGTATGGGCATTGCCATTGCGCCTGTCGATATGTTTACCCATTTGCTGAACAGCGAGCGCATCGTGCAGCCGTTTACAACGCAAATTGATCTGGGCAGTTATTGGTTAACGAGACTGCAGTCGCGGGCTGAAACGTCCGCAATGCGTGAATTTGCCCAGTGGCTGGTGGCAAAGATGCAGAAATAAAAGGCCCGCCGGATGGCGGGCCAGAAGCGTCAGATAGTGACAACGGCAATCAGCGTCACCACGGTCAGGATGGTTGCCAGCCCGTAGAACACCCATTTACCGCTCGGCACATGGATTTTCAGGTCATGCATCGCATGGTGAATGCGGTGCAGGCCGCACCACAGTGGCAGGACGATCATCAGGAAGATGAACACGCGGCCAATAAAGCTGCTCGCAAACGCCAGCACGCGCTCGTAGCTCAGCGCATCGCCCGGAAACAGCCCCAGCGGCAGCATAATGCCGACCAGCAGGATGATCACCGGGGCGATGATGGCACTCCACATGCCGCCTGCGCCAAACAGGCCCCAGAAGACCGGCTCGTCTGAACGTTTTGGATTTGGATTGATCACAGTAGTCTCCTTACCAGAACAGTGCGACAAACAGAATGACAACCGTGACCAGGATCGTCACTGCCCATAGCCCTTTAATGACTGGCTCCGGCCCCATTTTTTCGTCTTTAATGATGATGTTTGCCGCTTTTGGCGCCAGTTCAAACCAGGTTTTGGTATGAAGTAGCGCCGCCGCGAGCGCGATCAGGTTCAGAACCACGATGATTGGGTTTTGCAGGAAACCGACAAAGTTCGCCCAGGTTTCCGGCCCGTGTTTAAGGGCAAAAACGCCATACATTAACTCAAGGCTGAACCAGACCGCCGGTACCGCCGTGCCTTCACGCAGCATATAGAAGCGATAAAACGGCAGGTTTTTCCACCAGGTGGACGGCACAGGCCGCACGTAGGCTTTGCGTTTAGTCGTCATCATGCACTCCTTAGCGTGGTTTCAGGGTAGCGATAAGAAAGTCTTTCGAGCTTTCCACTTTACCCTGCTGAATTGCGGCGGCCGGGTCGACGTGCTTCGGACAGACTTCGGAGCAGTAGCCCACAAACGTACAGGTCCAGACGCCGTTCTGGCCGTTTAGCTGCGCCATACGTTCTTTTTTGCCGTGGTCGCGGCTGTCTTCGTTATAGCGGTGCGCCAGGGTAATGGCGGCCGGGCCGATGAACTCCGGATTCAGGCCAAACTGAGGACAGGCGGCGTAGCACAGGCCGCAGTTGATGCAGCCGGAGAATTGATGGTATTTCGCCATCTGCGCCGGCGTCTGGGTGTTCGGACCCTGGTCCGGCGTGCGCGGGTTGCCGATGATGTACGGCTTAATCGCTTCCAGGCTTTCGATAAAGTGGGTCATATCGACCACCAGATCGCGCTCAATCGGGAAGTTGCCCAGCGCTTCAACCTTAATGCCCCTGGTGTAATCACGCAGGAAGGTTTTACACGCCAGCTTCGGTACCTTGTTGACCATCATGCCGCAGGAGCCGCAGATCGCCATGCGGCAGGACCAGCGGTAGCTCAGGTCCGGCGCCAGGTTGTCTTTGATATAGCCGAGCGCATCCAGGAGGGAGGTTTGCTCGTCATAAGGCACTTCGTAGAAAGCGCTGTGGGGGGCGGTATCCACTTCCGGGTTGTAGCGCACCACTTCAACTTTCAATTTTTGCATCTCAGCCATTCGCCTTCTCCTTCTTCTCGGCGGCTTCTGCTTCTGCGCCATACACGCGTTTCGCTGGTGGCAGCGTGGTGATTTTCACGTCGCTGTAGTCCAGACGCGTGGTGCCATCCGCATCGCGCCAGGCGAGAGTGTGTTTCAGGAAATTGACGTCGTCACGTTCGGTGCAGCCTTCGTCCAGACGCTGGTGGGCGCCGCGAGACTCTTTACGCGCCAGCGCAGAGTGCGCCATACATTCCGCGACGTTCAGGCCGTGGCCAAGCTCGATGGTATAGAGCAGGTCGGTGTTGAAGACGCTGGAGGTATCGGTGATGCGCACGCGCTTGAAGCGCTCCTGAAGCTCCGCCAGCTTGTCGACGGTCTTCTGCATCAGTTCCGGCGTACGGTAGATACCGCAGCCTTCTTCCATCGACAGGCCCATCTCGTCGCGGATCTTCGACCAGTTCTCGTTGCCTTCCTGGTTCACCAGATCCTTCAGGCGTTTTTCAACGTCTGTGACCTGCGCATCCAGCGCCGCACCGTTTGCTTCGCCTGCGGTCGCCGCACGCTCCATGGCGCGCTCGCCCGCCATGCGGCCAAAGACGACCAGCTCTGCCAGCGAGTTAGAGCCCAGACGGTTTGCGCCGTGCAGGCCGACGGAGGAACACTCGCCCACGGCGAACAGCCCTTTAATGCGGGTTTCACACTGCTGGTCGGTTTCAATCCCGCCCATGGTGTAGTGCGCGGTTGGGCGTACCGGTATCGGCTCTTTCACCGGGTCGACGCCCACGTAGGCTTTTGCCAGTTCGCAGATAAACGGCAGACGCTCCAGCAGTTTCTTCTCGCCCAGGTGACGCAGGTCGAGATAGACCACGTCGCCGCGCGGCGTTGAGATGGTGTTGCCCTTGCGCCACTCGTGCCAGAAGGCCTGAGAAACTTTGTCGCGCGGGCCGAGCTCCATGTATTTGTTCTTCGGCTCGCCGAGCGGGGTTTCCGGGCCCATGCCGTAATCCTGCAGATAACGGTAGCCGTTTTTGTTGACCAGAATACCGCCTTCACCGCGGCAGCCTTCCGTCATCAAAATGCCGGAGCCCGGCAGGCCGGTTGGGTGATACTGCACAAACTCCATATCGCGCAGCGGCACGCCGTGGCTCAGCGCCATGCCCATCCCGTCGCCGGTGACGATGCCGCCGTTGGTGTTGTAGCGATAGACGCGTCCCGCACCGCCCGTTGCCATCACCACCGCATTGGCGCGGATCTGGACGAGCGTGCCTTCCATCATATTCATCGCCACCAGGCCACGTGCATGACCGTCGTCGACCAGAATGTCGAGGACAAAATGTTCATCGAAGCGCTGAATTTGTGGGAACTGAAGGGAGGTCTGGAAGAGGGTGTGCAGCATGTGGAAGCCGGTCTTATCGGCGGCAAACCAGGTGCGTTCGATCTTCATGCCACCGAAGCGGCGGACGTTAACGCTGCCGTCCGGGCGGCGGCTCCACGGACATCCCCACTGCTCGAGCTGGGTCATCTCCGTTGGGCAATGGTGCACGAAGTAGTCAACGACATCCTGTTCGCAAAGCCAGTCGCCCCCTGCAACCGTGTCGTGGAAATGGTATTCGAAGCTGTCATGATCCTGCGCGACGGCGGCGGATCCTCCTTCTGCTGCCACCGTGTGGCTACGCATCGGATAGACTTTTGAAATCAATGCGATTTTAGCGTTCGGGTTGGCTTGTGCCGCAGCAATTGCAGCGCGTAATCCAGCCCCGCCAGCGCCTATTACGGCAAGATCGGCTTGAAAAGTTTGCACGACATTCCTCCAGATTTTTGTTTTCCCGCAATGCGATGAACTAAAGGAAGTTCACCTGCCCGAACGGGCGATTGCGGAAGCGATTCCACTGCTCCTTTATGGGTATAACAGTATAACCGCGTAGTTGTGAGGGAAATTTGACGTGTTCGATTTTTTTGCTGTTCTGTGCGGTGATTTATCATCGTGATTGATGAATTGCATCACAAAATAATCCACATAAATGAAATACGCGTTTTTACTGCGCAAAATTTGTCTCTGCCACTGCTAACGAGTAGACTTCGTGCCCTTGTCTGAAATCGGAGAAAAACTCATGAGCGAAACGGCCACCTGGCAGCCGAGCGCATCCATCCCAAATCTGTTAAAACGCGCCGCAATTATGACGGAGATCCGCCGTTTCTTTGCCGACCGCGGCGTCCTGGAGGTGGAAACCCCGTGCATGAGTCAGGCAACGGTAACGGATATTCATCTGATCCCGTTTGAAACCCGTTTTGTTGGCCCAGGCCACTCCCAGGGCATGAATCTGTATCTGATGACCAGCCCGGAATACCACATGAAGCGCCTGCTGGCGGCGGGGTGTGGTCCGGTGTATCAGCTGTGCCGCAGCTTCCGTAATGAAGAGATGGGGCGTCACCACAACCCGGAATTCACCATGCTGGAGTGGTACCGCCCGCACTATGATATGTACCGCCTGATGAATGAGGTGGACGATCTGCTGCAGCAGGTACTGGACTGCTCAGAAGCCGAAACGCTCTCCTATCAGCAGGCCTTCCAGCGCCATCTGGAAATCGATCCGCTGTCGGCGGACAAAGCCCAGCTGCGTGAAGTGGCGGCAAAACTGGATCTGAGCAACGTGGCGGATACCGAAGAGGATCGCGACACGCTGCTGCAGCTGCTGTTCACCTTCGGCGTGGAACCGCAGATTGGCAAAGATCGCCCGACGTTTGTCTATCACTTCCCGGCAAGCCAGGCGTCTCTGGCGCAGATCAGCACCGAAGATCACCGCGTAGCAGAGCGTTTTGAGGTTTACTACAAAGGCATCGAGCTGGCGAACGGCTTCCACGAGCTGACCGACGCGCGCGAACAGCAGCAGCGTTTCGAGCAGGATAACCGTAAGCGCGCCGCACGCGGTCTGCCGCAGCAGCCGATTGATGTTAACTTGCTGGAAGCGTTAAAAGCAGGCCTGCCGGATTGCTCCGGCGTGGCGCTGGGCGTGGATCGTCTGGTGATGCTGGCGCTGGGCGCCGAGCAGCTGGGCGATGTGATTGCCTTTACGGTCGATCGCGCCTAAAGCATGGCCGGGTGGCGCTGTCGCTTACCCGGCGTATAGTATCTGTGGCAATTTTCCTTTCCATTTCTTCTCCGCAACATTAAAAACTGCCATTTTCTCTGTACACGGGTCTTTTTCTTAAATTGCCTCGTATAGCCACAATATTAGTCTGGTCATCTGCTACCATCCGCGCAGTTTAATTCCTCTTCGGATGGTTATATGTCCCAGTCACTCAAAAAGATGACCCTCACCGGGCTCATCCTGATGATTTTTACGTCAGTTTTTGGCTTTGCCAACAGCCCGTCGGCTTTCTATCTGATGGGCTACAGCGCGACGCCGTTTTATATCGTTTCTGCTCTGTTCTTCTTTATCCCGTTTGCGCTGATGATGGCGGAGATGGGCTCGGCTTACCGGAAAGAAGAGGGCGGTATCTATTCATGGATGAACAACAGCATCGGCCCGCGCTATGCGTTTATCGGCACGTTTATGTGGTTCTCCTCCTACGTCGTCTGGATGGTCAGCACGGCGGCCAAAGTCTGGGTGCCGTTCTCCACGTTTCTTTTCGGCGCGGATAAAACGCAGGTCTGGTCTTTAGCCGGGCTGAGCTCCACGCAGGTGGTCGGGATTCTGGCGGTGTGCTGGATGGTGGTGGTGACGCTGGTGGCGTCAAAAGGCATCAACAAAATTGCCCGTATCACTGCCGTTGGCGGTATTTCCGTGATGTGCCTGAACCTGGTGCTGCTGCTGGTGAGTATCGCCATTCTGTGCCTGAACGGCGGACACTTCGCGCAGGAGGTGAACTTCGTTTCATCGCCTAATCCGGGCTATCAGTCCGGGCTGGCCATGCTCTCCTTCGTGGTATTTGCCATTTTTGCCTACGGCGGTATTGAAGCGGTAGGTGGGCTGGTCGATAAGACCGAGAACCCGGAAAAAAACTTTGCCAAAGGGATTATTTTTGCCGCCATCGTCATCTCCATCGGCTATTCGCTGGCGATTTTCCTCTGGGGCGTTAGCACTAACTGGCAGCAAGTGTTGAGTAACAATACCACTAACCTCGGGAACATCACCTACGTGCTGATGAAAAGCCTGGGAATGACACTGGGTAACGCCATGCACCTGACGCCGGAAGCATCGGCCACCCTGGGGATCTGGTTTGCGCGCATTACCGGCCTGTCGATGTTCCTTGCCTATACCGGCGCGTTCTTCACGCTAATCTATTCGCCGCTGAAAGCAATCATCCAGGGTACGCCAAAAGCGCTGTGGCCGGCACGCATGACGCAGCTCAATACCGCAGGCATGCCTGCCAACGCCATGTGGATGCAGTGTCTGCTGGTGTGCGTGTTCATTCTGCTGGTGTCATTTGGCGGTGATACCGCGTCTGCGTTCTATAACAAGCTGACCCTGATGGCGAACGTGTCGATGACGCTGCCGTACCTGTTCCTGACGCTGGCGTTCCCGTTCTTTAAGGCGAAGCGGGATCTTGAGCGTCCGTTTGTGATCTTCAAAACCCGCGCGGCAACGCTGCTGGCGACCACGGTGGTGGTGCTGGTCGTGGCGTTTGCCAACATCTTTACCGTTATTCAGCCCGTGGTTGAGGCGAACGACTGGAACAGCGCGCTGTGGATGGTCGGTGGGCCAGTCTTCTTCTCGCTACTGGCGATGGGAATTTATGAGAATTACCGCCGGCGCTCAATGGCGTACGTCACGGAAGTGGCGTAGCGGTAAAATGCCCCTCCCGAAAGGGAGGGGAGAACGATTACAGACTTCCCGCCGGGCGCGATCTTCCCGCCGACGTGAGCGTTTTACCCATCTTGCGTCCGTCCATGCTTTCCAGACGCATCTGGAACGGTGGGAACGGCATATCAATACCATGCTCGCGGAAGCCCGCCAGAATCAACTGGTGGATCTCATGGCGCAGCGGCATGCGGTGTCCCATTTCGGCGGCGTAGATACGCAGTTCGAAAATCTGGATCCCTTGCTGTAAATCAACCAGGAATACTTCCGGCGCAGGGTTATCAAGCACCAGCGTACAGCGTTCAGCGGCGGTGTAGAGGATCTGCGTGACCTCTTCACTGTTGGCATCCGACGGCGCCGGTACCGTCAGCACCACGCGCGTAACGGAGTCCGACAGGGACCAGTTGATAAACTGCTCGGTAATAAATGCCTTGTTCGGCACGATGATCTCTTTACGGTCCCAGTCGCTGATCGTGGTGGCGCGGGTGTTGATCTTCGTTACGCTCCCGGTCAGATCGCGGATCGTCACCGTATCGCCAATGCGAATCGGCTTTTCAAACAGGATGATCAGGCCGGATACAAAGTTAGCGAAAATCTCCTGCATGCCAAAGCCAAGGCCAAACGTCAGCGCGGCCACCAGCCACTGCAGTTTAGACCACTCAATACCAATCATTGAGAACCCGACCATTCCGCCAAACAGCAGTATCAGGTATTTCGTAATGGTCGTAATGGCGTATCCCGTGCCGGGGGTTAAATCCAGATGCTGCAGCAGCGCCAGCTCCAGCAACGCCGGGAAGTTACGCACCAGTTGGGTAGTGATGATCAGCACCAGAATGGCAATCAGCACCGCGCCTAAGGTGATCGGCTCCAGGCTTTCAACGCCCTGCACCGTGGACGTCACGTCCCACAGAGAGATGTTCTCCAGGAAGCCAAACGCGGAGTGAATTTCCGACCACAGGAAGATCACCGACAGAAGGGCAATCAGCATCAGGAGGGAGCGCACCAGGCGCAGAGACTGGGTACTGATGGCATCCAGATCCAGTTCGACCTCGTCCGCATCCATCGTGCCTTCCGTGCTGTTGACATGGGTTGGCTCTTCCTCGCCACGGGCACGCTGAGCGAGGATCTCTGCCCGGCGATGCTTGGCGCGGTCAAAGGCCAGACGGCGGCGCTGGATCAGCATCCCGCGCCGGATCACGTGATACACCACCAGCAGCAGGAACCAGATCGCCACCGACGTTTCCAGTCGCGCCAGCAGCGCCTGCGAGGTTGCCAGGTAACCTACCGCCGCTGCCAGCATCGCAATCAGAGGAGCGCTCAGCAGCAGGTTCCAGAGCAGCCGGTTGAACATGTTGTCGCCGCTGCCGGATTTATCCAGATAGAGCGGTATCCCCGCGCGTTTCAGGCTGAGCGTGACGATGGCCAGCGCGCCGCAGATCAGCATAAAGCAGAGGCGCCCCAGCGAGCCTGAGAATTCCCGGTCGTTGAGATTATCAAACATGATCAGCGCCATAATCAGCGGCACAATCAGCCCGATGCTCATCAGGTAATAGCGCATGGCGCGCGCCACGCGGTTACGAGGCCAGCCAAAGTGGGCGATGAACAGGCCGTTAGGCCGCGCGAACGTCGCGCAAATCATCACCACCCACAGCAACGGTACCGTGGCGGTGACACCATCGCCAATGGCGACCGCGAGCGGATAGGGCCAGGCTTCCCGCAGGCCATAGCCAAGCGTCATCCACAGCACCGGTAGCGGAGACGCGACGAGAATCGACCAGAACACGGTGCGCAGCGTTAGCCAGAAGTGATCCTGAGTGACTTTCCCCACCCGCGCGCTGGAACGCTCCAGGAAGCGGGTGAAATGTCTGCGCGAATAAATGCTGAAGCCCACCAGAACCAACGCGCCCAGCAGCGGGAAAATCGTCTCTTTACTGGTCAGCATCATCACGCTGGCCTGTCCGAGCTGGCTAAAGGTGTCGAGGGAAATCAGGCGGCGCAGATCCTGAACGATCTCAATTGGCCACGAGAAGGTCATTGGACGTACGTCGGATGTCCAGAAGAGATAACGGTGCGTAGCCTCGTTCACCTCTTTCAGCGCGTCTTCCAGCTGGCTGTTAGAGACCTTGAGCTTAGTCAGTTCCAGAATCAGCGTATCCCCGCCCTGCAGCAGGGAGTTCAGCAGTTCGCGCTGGGTGCGCAGCTGGGCTTCCAGAATACGGTTTTGCTCGCTGGTCAGAGGTTGTCCGTCAGCCTGACGGATCTGGCGTATTTGCGGCTGCTTATTGAGAAGATCTTCAAAGTGCAGTCGCTGCACGCGCAGCTGGGCCATCTCGGTATCCAGCTGCTGCGGTTTCGGCATTTCCGGCAGGCGCGCGACCTGGGCGCGTAACGCTTCGCCCAGCAGGTTTGATGACCCGAGCCACTGGGACTGCTCGCGCAGGGTGTTGAGCGCCTGGCGCACCTGCAGGGTTTGATTCGTCGCCTGACGCTGCTGGGAGGCAACCAGATCCATACGCTGCGCCTGCTGATTCAGGGCGGCAGAAAGCTCGCGGTTGACCTTAAACTGATCGACGATACCTTCCGGCAGATTGGCGCTGTTTTCCGCCAGCAGCTCGGTGCTTTCAAGCGCTCGCTCGGCTTCGCGCTGGCGCTGGCTGTTGAGCAAATTACGCAGGGCCTGAAGGTACGCATCCAGCTGCTCGCTCTGCTTCTGAGCGAGTTCAGAGCGCATCCGCGCCAGCTCCTGGCGGTTGTTGGCGGAAAGCTGCGCCAGCTCCAGCTCATCCACAAGGGCCTTCAGACGGGCAGATTCAGCCTGCAGACCCAGATTTTGCGCCTGAGCCTGCGGCGTGTTGCCGCTTTGCGTACCCACGCGGCGCTCAACGTCGTTAAGCTGGCGGCGGGCGTCGGTTTGCTGCTGCGGAAGCTGGCTGAGGGAGTCGGCAATTTCACGCGCTCGCTCCTGCTCCTGCTGAGCCTGGCGGCTCTTTTCCAGGAGCTGGCTGCTGACCTGCAGGATTTCCTGGTTCAGGGCGTCGGTGGTCATGCCTTCCGGCACTTCGCGCGGCTCATCGCGCAGATTAGCGAGCTGCGCGCGCAGCGTTTGCGAGAGTTTAGGGAAGTTGTCGATAACCTGCTGATACTGCTGAGCGCGCTCAAGCGAGCCTTTCCGCTCTTCAAGCGCGTTCAGTGCGGACTGGAGCGACTCAACGGTCTCTGGCTGAGCGGGTTTAGCCGCTTTCGCCTGCTCCAGCTCCTGGGTTATCTGTTTGGCGTCGGGGGCTGTCGCTGCGTACGCCCCCATGCTGAGGCACCAGGCCATCAGTAGAACGATAATCGGGCGCACGTCAGCGATCCTTCTGTTGTTAGCCTTCGTCTTTTTTGTCGTCAACCAGCGGGCTGGCGTCGTGCTCGGCGTCGATCTCTTCTTGCGGCAGCGGAGCAGGTTCTGCATCCGGCGTCACGAAGGTTTCGGTAGAGACCGCCAGCGGCTGACCCAGTTTGGTGACCGACAGGCTTTGGAGCTGCTCAGCCAGCTTCACTTTGCCCGGCGCAAACAGGTTGATGACGGTAGAGCCCAGCTTGAAGCGACCCATCTCCTGGCCTTTCAGCAGGGCGACAGAACCTTCTTCTTCACCGGCAGGCCACGTCCAGCGCTTGATCACGCCTTCACGCGGCGGGGTAATGGTGCCAGCCCAGACGGTTTCGATGCTGCCGACAATGGTCGCGCCAACCAGAATCTGCGCCATAGGGCCGAATTCAGTATCGAACAGGCAGATGACGCGTTCGTTACGGGCAAACAGGTTCGGTACGTTTTGCGCGGTCAGGTGGTTCACGGAGAATAGATCGCCCGGCACGTAGATCATCTCACGCAGGATACCGTTACACGGCATGTGTACGCGGTGGTAGTCGCGCGGTGACAGATAGGTGGTGGCAAAGGTGCCGTTGCGGAACAGGTCCGCCATCAGGTAATTGCCCGCCAGCAGCGCTTCCAGGCTGTAGTTGTGGCCCTTCGCCTGCAGAATTTTGTCGTCTTCGATGTTACCCAACTGGCTGATCACGCCGTCTGCTGGCATCACCAGGACGTTAGGGTCGGTGTTTAGCGGGCGCACTTCGTCGCGCAGCGGGCGCACGAAAAACTCGTTGAACGTGCGGTAGCTGGCGGTGTCCGGCTTCTGCGCTTCTTTCATGTCGACCTTGTAATACTTAACGAAAAGGTCGATGACCAGTTTGGTCAGCCAGCCCGCGCGTTTGCTTGCGCCCCAGCCCGCCAGGCGAGTGAGCCACAGTTTTGGCAGAATGTATTGAAGCGAAAGTTTAAATGCGTTTAACAAGGTAGCCTCCAGGCCATTGTTTTGTCGTTCCTGATCCGGCAGTAAGCCGCCGGAACCTGAAAAAAGGGGACGATTTTAGCGATGCTTAGCTTAGTTGTCAGTTATCAGAATCAGAAAAGTTTTTACGCGTTTTTACCTGATCCATGCTCTCAAGAATGCGGTGGTAATTCTCGAAGCGGGTCTCCGCGATTTCACCTTTCTCAACCGCTTCGCGGATAGCGCAGCCTGGATCGTTATCGTGTTTGCAGTCGCGGTATTTGCAAGCGCCTAAATAATCATGGAATTCGACAAATCCATTAAAGATTTGTTCCGGCTCAAGATGCCATAAACCGAATTCACGCACGCCCGGTGAGTCGATCACATCGCCGCCGTGAGGGAAATGATAGAGACGTGAGGCGGTGGTGGTGTGCTGGCCGAGGCCCGAGACGTCAGACACATCGTTAGTGAGGATCTCCTGCTGGAGGCCGAGAAGGTTGTTTAGCAGGCTCGATTTCCCCACGCCGGACTGACCCGCAAAGATGCTGATGCGATCTGTAAGCGCCTCTTCCAGCGGTTTCAGTCCGTCTTTGGTGTAGCTGGACACCATCAGAACGCGGTAGCCAATCTTGCGGTAGATATCCATCTGCTCATTAACGAAAGCCATGCCTTCGTCATCCAGCAGATCGATTTTGTTCAGCACGATAATCGGTTCAACCTGCAGCGTTTCACAGGCGACAAGGTATCGGTCGATAATATTGAGCGAAAGTTCGGGCAAAATCGCCGATACGATGACAATCTGGTTAATGTTGGCGGCAATCGGCTTCACCCCGTCGTAAAAATCGGGACGGGTTAACACGGACGTGCGCTCATGGACCGCTTCAACGATACCTTTTACCGTAACGCCCTCTGCCGCCTCTTTGCCCGGTCGCCAGACGACGCGGTCGCCGGTCACCAGAGAACGAATGGTCCGGCGAATGTTACAGCGGTGGATTTCGCCATCGGCGGATTCCACGTCGGCGTGCATACCGAAACGGCTGATAACTACGCCTTCCGTTGGTTCGCCAAACAGGTTGTCGTCGTAATCGACCTTCTCCGAAGTGGTTTTAAGACGGCGCTGATGATTGGCATTCACGCGGCGCTGCTGCCCTTTGGAGAGTTTATTTTTACTCAATCGCACTGGCTCCTGGTCGCCCGTAAGGGGCAAAACCTCTATGATACACTCTAATTAATACTAGTTAACCTGCTACTGCCGGTTATGCGAGAAGGGTGGAAAATAACATGAGCGCGGATGAAAACAACCTGATTTGGATCGATCTCGAAATGACCGGGCTGGATCCCGAGCGCGATCGCATTATTGAGATTGCAACTCTGGTGACCGATGCCAACCTGAATATCCTTGCCGAAGGGCCAACGATTGCGGTGCATCAGTCCGACGACCAGCTTGCGCTGATGGATGAGTGGAACGTGCGTACCCACACCGGCAGCGGTCTTGTCGAGCGCGTGAAGGCGAGCACGCTGGGCGATCGCGAGGCGGAACTGGCGACGCTCGAATTTCTGAAGCAGTGGGTACCAGCGGGTAAATCGCCGATCTGCGGGAACAGCATCGGTCAGGATCGCCGTTTCCTCTTCAGGTACATGCCGGAGCTGGAGTCTTACTTCCATTACCGCTATCTGGACGTGAGCACCCTGAAAGAGCTGGCGCGCCGCTGGAAACCTGAAATTCTGGACGGCTTTAAAAAACAGGGTACGCACCAGGCGATGGACGATATCCGCGAGTCTGTGGCGGAACTCGCGTACTACCGCGAAAACTTTATTAAGCTGTGATTTTGAGATCCGGCACCTTGCGTGGCCGGGTTTTTGTCGTTAAATTGTTCAGCTTGCCGATTAAATAAGCACTTGAACTGAATTTCGAAAAAATCACTTTAAGGGGGGTTGCAGCTAAAAGGATTTCTCGTATAATGCGCCTCCCGTAACGACAGAGAATTACACGTTACGACAGCAACAAAAGCAGTACAGATTTGCGGGAATAGCTCAGTTGGTAGAGCACGACCTTGCCAAGGTCGGGGTCGCGAGTTCGAGTCTCGTTTCCCGCTCCAAAATTTGAAGGTGCTTCCACAGCACAGACTGCCCAAGCGGGAATAGCTCAGTTGGTAGAGCACGACCTTGCCAAGGTCGGGGTCGCGAGTTCGAGTCTCGTTTCCCGCTCCAAAATTTGAAAGTGCTTCTAAAGCACGGACCACCCAAGCGGGAATAGCTCAGTTGGTAGAGCACGACCTTGCCAAGGTCGGGGTCGCGAGTTCGAGTCTCGTTTCCCGCTCCAAATTCTTCTTCATCTCTAAAATATCCACAGCGAAAAGACGCGCTGGGGACGTTTTCTATTGCATCTGAAATACTCTTGTAAACAGAGTTATCCACAGAATTCGCGCTTTACCCAAACCGTACAGAAAGTTAGCAGGGTGAATAATATCTTCCCAAGCCGCTGTATTAATTGGATAAAATTTCATTTCAAAATGTTATTGAGATCACTTGACCTCTTCTCAAGTCCAGATGGCGCTTGAGTTTTTATTTTTATTCACAGGCTGTGAATATATCACGCATCCCGCGTAAGCCCTTTTTCAATCACCCTAACCAGCCGCTGTTTCTTAAGAAGCTGCACCTCGACCACGCAGGCATTTCGCTTCTCGATTTGCTGCGCAATCGCCCATTCTATGTGTTCATCAAGAAGTGGGTGCTCACCTCTACGGCTTTCGAGCGCCTGAATATTCGCTTCATCCCACGGGGCATTGCCCAGCGCGACGGCCACGTTTCGCAGCCAGCGCAGGTGGCCGATACGGCGAATAGCGGAACCTTCCGTCACCTTCAGGAACCAGGCTTCGGTCCAGGTGAACAGCTCAATAAGCTGTGGCGCATGCAGCGCTTTACGCGGGCTGAAGTCCTCTTCGTCCGTCAGCTGTGAATAGCGGTTCCACGGGCAAATCAGCTGGCAGTCGTCGCAGCCGTAGATCCGGTTGCCGATAAGCGGTCGGAATTCTTCCGGGATCGCCCCTTCAAGCTCTATCGTGAGATAGGAGATGCAGCGGCGGGCATCAACGGTGTAAGGCTCAACGATGGCGCCCGTCGGGCAGATGGTCATGCAGGCCACGCAGCGGCCACAGCCTTCCTCCACCGGGCCATCTACCGGCAGGGGTAAATCAATCAGCAGCTCACCGAGGAAGAAGAACGAGCCGGCGTCGCGGCTCAGGATAAGTGAGTGCTTACCTGTCCAGCCAAGCCCGGCTTTTTCGGCGATCGGGCGCTCAAGAACAGGCGCGGAATCGACAAAGGGTCTAAAATTCAGCGAATCACAGTGCTGCTGAATGGTTTCCCCGAGTTTTTTTAAGCGGTTACGCAGAAGCTTATGGTAATCACGCCCCAGAGCGTACCGGCTGACGTAACCCAGGGAGGGATTTTTTAGCGTGCGCGCAAAGGCCGCGTTGGCAGGCAGGTAGTTCATGCGCACGCTGATGACGCGTAGTGTACCCGGTAAAAGTTCATGTGGACGGGCGCGCATCATGCCGTGACGCGCCATCCACTCCATTTCGCCGTGGTATTGTTTGTCCAGCCAGGCCTGCAGTTTTGGCTCGCTGGCAGAGAGGTCGGTATCGGCAATGCCTACCTTCTGGAAGCCAAGCTCAGCACCCCACTGTTTTATTTTTTGCGCTAATTCATTGAGATCGAGGGGCTGTGACATGACGGACCATACGGTGAAGAAAAACCCCGCAAGTATACCACATTCCATCTGGCATGCGGATGACCTCCGGCGCGCCGAAAAAGAGGCCGCAGACAGTCTCGGCATTACCCTTTATGAACTGATGCAGCGCGCGGGAGAGGCGGCGTTTAACGTTGCCCGCAGCGCGTACCCGCAGTCCACTCACTGGCTGATTTTGTGCGGGCACGGCAATAACGGCGGCGACGGTTACGTCGTTGCGCGTCTTGCCGTTGCAGCCGGTCTCCGCGTTACCCTGCTGGCGCTGGAGAGTGATAAGCCCCTGCCGGAAGAGGCCTGCGCGGCGCGGGAGGCATGGCTGAACGCAGGCGGCGTGATTCATGCTCCTGATATTGTCTGGCCGGAAGATGTTGATCTGATTGTTGATGGTCTGCTGGGGACCGGGCTACGCAGCGCGCCTCGCGAAAACATTGCCGCGCTTATTGAACACGCTAACGGGTACTCTGCGCCGGTAGTAGCGTTGGATATTCCGTCGGGCCTGATCGCGCAGACCGGCGCGACGCCTGGCGCCGTTATTCAGGCTGCGCACACCGTGACCTTTATCGCCCTAAAGCCGGGCCTGTTAACCGGAAAAGCGCGGGATGTGGTCGGCGTATTGCACCATAACGCGCTGGGGCTGGAGAGCTGGCTCGTTGGACAGGAAACGCTCCTGTCGCGCTTTGATTCCTCGCAGCTAAAAGAGTGGCTTCCGCCGCGCCGCCCAACGTCTCACAAGGGCGACAACGGCAGGCTGGTGATTATTGGTGGCGATCGCGGTACGGCAGGAGCGGTTCGCATGACCGGTGAGGCGGCACTTCGCAGCGGTGCCGGGTTAGTGCGAGTACTCACTCGCATTGAAAATATTGCGCCAATCATCACAGCCCGACCGGAACTGATGGTCCATGAGCTTACGCCCCAGACGCTGGAAGAAAGCCTCGAATGGGCGGATGTAGTGGTTATTGGTCCCGGGCTTGGACAACAGACATGGGGTAAACAGGCCCTGCAAAAGGTCGAGAATTTTCGTAAACCGATGCTGTGGGATGCCGACGCGCTTAACCTTCTGGCAATAAATCCGGATAAGCGTCACAATCGCATTCTGACGCCACACCCCGGCGAAGCCGCGCGCCTGCTTAACTGCAGCGTGGCAGAAATTGAAAGCGATCGCTTACTTTCTGCTCAGCGTCTGGTAAAACGTTACGGAGGTGTTGCCGTTTTGAAAGGGGCAGGCACCGTTGTCGCCAGTGACGAGACGCAGGGCATTATTGATGCCGGAAATGCGGGCATGGCTAGCGGCGGTATGGGCGATGTGCTTTCAGGCATCATCGGCGCATTGCTTGGACAGAAACTTCCCCTTTATGATGCAGCCTGTGCGGGCTGCGTGGCCCACGGCGCGGCAGCTGACAGGCTTGCTGCGCGGGAGGGGACACGCGGTATGCTGGCCACCGATCTCTTTTGCACGCTGCGGCGTGTTGTTAACCCGGATGTGATTGACGTAGAAAATGACTAATCGAGCGATTCCTTTACCTGATGAACAAGCCACTTTAGATCTCGGCAAGCGCATGGCGCAGGCCTGTCAGGGGGCAACCGTCATTTATCTGTATGGCGATTTAGGTGCGGGTAAAACCACCTTCAGCCGGGGTTTTTTGCAGGCGTTAGGGCATAACGGGAACGTGAAAAGCCCTACCTACACGCTGGTCGAGCCGTACACCCTCGACAATCTTATGGTGTACCACTTTGATTTATACCGCCTTGCGGATCCTGAGGAGCTGGAATTTATGGGGATCCGTGATTATTTTGCCAACGACGCCATCTGCCTGGTGGAGTGGCCGCAACAAGGTGCGGGTGTGCTGCCTGACCCGGATGTCGAAATTCACTTAGATTACCAGGCTCAAGGGCGTGAGGCTCGCATCAGTGCGGTTTCCTCATCAGGGTGTTCCTTACTGGCGCGTCTCGCCGGTTAAGAGTAGGGATGACGGGATGATTAGTCGCGTTAAAGGTTGGGTGTTGGCTGCGACGGTGCTGCTGTGCGCGCAGGCCGGGGCGGCAAGCCTTTCGGATATTCAGGTGTCAAACGGCGAAAGCCAGGCCCGGATTACGTTCAGCTTTATGGGCGACCCTGAATACGCGTTTTCACAGCCAGACAGCCACAGCGTGGCGCTGGATATCAAACAGACAGGCGTGATCCAGGGGCTACCGCTGCGGTTCAGCGGTAACAACCTGGTGAAAAGTATCCGCTCGGGTACCCCTCAGGACAGCCAGTCGCTGCGCCTGGTGGTCGACCTGACCGAAAAGGGCAAAACGAAGGCGGTGAAGCAGCAAAACGGGGCGAACTATACGGTGGTCTTCACCATCAATGCCGATGTTCCGCCGCCTCCGCCGCCACCGGTTGTCGCGAAACGCGTGGAAGAGCCGGTGTATACGCCTCGCCCATCGGAACCTGCGCGTAATCCGTTTAAATCGCAGAACGATCGCATCACCGCGGCAACCAGCAGTAACACGGTAACGCGTCCGGCGGTCAGCGCACGGCGTACGGTCAGCGGTGACAAAGTGATTATCGCCATTGATGCCGGGCACGGTGGACAGGATCCTGGAGCGATTGGCCCGGGCGGCACGCGAGAGAAAAATGTCACTATTGCGGTGGCCCGCAAGCTGCGGACGCTGTTAAACGATGATCCGATGTTTAAAGGCGTACTAACCCGCGACGGCGACTATTTTATCTCTGTGATGGGCCGCTCAGACGTGGCGCGTAAGCAAAACGCCAATTTCCTGGTCTCCATTCACGCGGATGCCGCGCCGAACCGAAACGCGACGGGTGCCTCGGTATGGGTCCTGTCGAACCGCCGGGCAAACAGCGAAATGGCCAACTGGCTGGAAGAGCATGAGAAACAGTCTGAACTGTTAGGCGGCGCGGGTGATGTGCTGGCAAACAGCCAGTCTGACCCATACCTCAGCCAGGCGGTGCTGGATTTACAGTTCGGTCATTCTCAGCGCGTCGGGTATGATGTCGCCACTAACGTATTGAACCAGTTGCAGGGCATCGGGGCATTGCATAAGCGCCGCCCTGAACATGCGAGCCTGGGCGTTCTGCGCTCGCCGGATATTCCGTCAATTCTGGTAGAGACGGGCTTTATCAGCAATAACAGTGAAGAGCGCCTGCTGGGCAGCGACAGCTATCAGCAGCAAATTGCCGAAGCGATTTATAACGGTTTACGTAAATATTTTGAGGCGCATCCTCTGCAGTCCGCGCCACAGGGCGGAGCAGCCCAGACGGCCAGCGCCGCGCAGCCGGGTGGGTTGACCGCCACAAATTAAGGAGAATTCATGCCGATTCAGGTTCTGCCGCCGCAGCTCGCGAACCAAATCGCCGCCGGTGAGGTGGTGGAACGCCCTGCGTCGGTGGTGAAGGAGCTGGTTGAAAATAGCCTCGATGCGGGCGCCACCCGCATTGATATTGATATCGAACGCGGCGGCGCAAAGCTTATCCGCATTCGCGACAACGGCTGCGGCATCAAAAAAGAGGAGCTGGCGCTGGCGCTGGCGCGTCATGCCACCAGTAAAATTGCCTCTCTGGATGACCTGGAAGCGATTATCAGCCTCGGTTTTCGCGGCGAAGCGCTGGCCAGTATCAGCTCGGTTTCTCGTTTAACGCTGACCTCCCGCACCGCTGAACAGCAGGAAGCCTGGCAGGCCTACGCTGAAGGGCGGGATATGGACGTCACGGTCAAACCCGCGGCGCACCCTGTCGGTACTACGCTGGAAGTTCTGGACCTGTTCTACAATACTCCCGCCCGCCGCAAGTTTATGCGTACCGAAAAAACCGAGTTCGGTCATATCGACGAGATCATCCGCCGAATTGCGCTCGCCCGTTTCGACGTCACCATCAACCTCAGCCATAACGGCAAGGTGATGCGCCAGTACCGCGCGGTGGCTGAAGGTGGTCAGAAAGAGCGACGGTTAGGCGCTATCTGCGGGACGCCGTTCCTGGAGCAGGCGTTGGCTATCGAGTGGCAGCACGGCGATCTGGCTTTACGCGGCTGGGTGGCCGATCCGAACGCCAGTAGCGCGGCGTATTCTGAAATTCAGTATTGCTACGTGAACGGCCGCATGATGCGCGACCGCCTCATTAACCACGCCATTCGCCAGGCCTGCGAAGACAAGCTCGGGGCCGATCAGCAACCGGCCTTTGTGCTTTATCTGGAGATCGACCCGCATCAGGTGGATGTCAACGTCCATCCTGCCAAGCATGAAGTGCGTTTCCATCAGTCGCGTCTGGTGCATGATTTTATCTACCAGGGCGTGCTGAGCGTGCTGCAACAGCAGCTTGAACCCACGCTGCCGCTGGAAAAAGAAGACTCCGCACCGCGCCCCATTCCGGAAAACCGTGTCGCGGCAGGCCGCAACCATTTTGCGGAGCCTGCCGTCGCGCGTGAACCAGACGCCCCGCGTTTCTCCTCTGCAGGAGCCGCGCCGCGTCCGACGGGCGTGAACTACCCGAACGCTCAGCCCGGCTATCAGAAGCAGCAGGGGGCGCTGTACCGTAAACTGCTGGAAACGCCCGCAGTCGAGCGCAAAGAGCACGTTTCGGTGGCGACACCTTCACTTGAAGGCCATAGCCAGAGTTTTGGCCGGGTGTTGACGATTATCGCACCGGATATGGCCCTGCTTGAGCGCGACGGCAAATTGCTGCTTCTGGCGCTGCCGGTTGCCGAACGCTGGCTCAAGCAGGCGCAACTGACGCCGGGGGAAAATGCGGCCTGTGCGCAGCCGTTATTGATCCCGGTTCGCCTGAAAATATCCGCTGAAGAAACAAGGGTATTGCAGCGTGCAGAGGCCCAGTTGGCGCAAATGGGCATTGAAATTGTGCTCGAACCACAACATGTGACAATTCGCGCAGTGCCTTTACCCTTACGCCAACAAAATTTACAAAACTTGATTCCTGAACTGATAGGCTACCTGGCGCAGCAAACATCTTTGGAGGCTGCCAACACCGCGCAGTGGATCGCCCGCCATCTGGCCAGCGAACATTCACCGTGGAGTATGGCGCAGGCGATTACCGTGCTGGCGGAGGTGGAACGCCTCTGCCCACAGCTGGTGAAAGCGCCGCCGGGTGGGTTATTACAACCTGTTGATTTAAAAACGGCGATGACCGCCCTGAAACATGACTGACGTAAGCAAGGCGAGCCTGCCAAAGGCAATTTTTTTAATGGGCCCAACGGCCTCTGGCAAAACAGCGTTAGCCATTGAGTTACGTAAAGTTTTGCCTGTAGAGTTGATTAGCGTTGATTCCGCCCTCATCTATCGAGGGATGGACATCGGCACGGCGAAGCCCGGCGCAGACGAACTGCGTGCGGCACCGCACCGTTTGCTGGATATTCTCGACCCGGCAGAGGCTTACTCCGCAGCGGATTTCCGCCGGGACGCCCTGGCTGAGATGGCCGAGATAACGGCGGCGGGGCGTATACCGCTGTTGGTTGGCGGAACCATGCTCTACTTCAAGGCGCTGCTCGAAGGTTTGTCACCCTTACCTTCTGCAGATCCTGAAATCAGAGCAAAGATTGAGCAGCAGGCGGCAGAGCAGGGGTGGGACGCATTGCATAAGCAACTGGCAGAGATTGACCCGGTTGCGGCGGCGCGAATCCATCCAAACGATCCGCAAAGGCTTTCCCGGGCACTGGAAGTTTTTTTCATTTCGGGTAAAACTTTAACGGAACTGACGCAAACGTCAGGAGACGCTCTGCCCTATCAGGTGCATCAGTTCGCCATCGCCCCGGCGAGCCGTGAACTGCTCCATCAACGAATTGAGCAGCGTTTTCATCAGATGTTGGCTTCAGATTTTGAAGCAGAAGTGCGGGCGCTATTTGCCCGTGGAGATTTGCATACGGATATGCCTTCCGTTCGTTGTGTGGGATACCGCCAGATGTGGTCGTATCTTGAAGGTGAGATTTCATACGATGAAATGGTTTATCGAGGTGTTTGCGCCACGAGACAGTTAGCGAAGCGCCAGATCACCTGGTTGCGCGGTTGGGAGGGGGTTCACTGGTTAGACAGTGAAAAACCGCAACAGGCGTTAAACGATGTGATTGAGGTTGTTGGTGATATCGCCCACTGAATGTGTACAATTGAGACGTATCGTGCGCAATTTTTCAGAATCGCAAGGTTCTAAGTACAAAACAAGCATATAAGGAAAAGATAGAATGGCTAAGGGGCAATCTTTACAAGATCCGTTCCTGAACGCATTGCGTCGGGAACGTGTTCCAGTTTCTATTTATTTGGTGAATGGTATTAAGCTGCAAGGTCAGATTGAGTCTTTCGATCAGTTCGTGATCCTGTTGAAAAACACGGTCAGCCAGATGGTCTACAAGCATGCTATCTCTACTGTTGTTCCGTCCCGTCCGGTCTCTCATCACAGCAATAACGCTGGCGGCGGCACAGGCAGTAACTACCATCATGGCAGCAACGCGCAGGGTTCTTCTGCTCCTGCGCAGGACAGCGACGAGACCGAATAAGGTTTTAGCTGTTATCCACACGGGGAGCCAGGGATCCTGCGTTCCCCGCTGATCTTTTTAGAGAGGTTTACGCTTGTTTGACCGTTATGATGCCGGTGAGCAGGCGGTGCTGGTACACATCTATTTTTCGCAAGACAAAGATATGGAAGACCTCCAGGAGTTTGAATCTCTGGTCTCTTCCGCCGGTGTCGAAGCAATGCAGGTGATTACCGGTAGCCGTAAAGCGCCGCACCCAAAGTATTTTGTTGGTGAAGGTAAAGCAGTAGAAATTGCGGATGCCGTAAAAGCAACCGGCGCGTCAGTCGTGTTGTTTGATCATGCGCTGTCTCCAGCCCAGGAGCGCAACCTGGAAGCTCTCTGCGAATGCCGTGTTATCGATCGCACGGGATTGATTTTAGACATTTTTGCTCAGCGTGCCCGTACCCACGAGGGGAAACTGCAGGTTGAGCTGGCGCAGTTGCGCCATCTGGCGACGCGTCTGGTGCGTGGCTGGACCCACCTTGAAAGACAAAAAGGCGGGATTGGTTTGCGCGGTCCGGGTGAAACCCAGCTCGAAACCGACCGCCGTTTGCTGCGTGGCCGTATTACCCAGATCCTCTCACGTCTGGAACGTGTCGAGAAACAGCGTGAACAGGGGCGTCGGGCGCGAACCAAAGCCGACATCCCCACGGTGTCGCTGGTGGGCTATACCAACGCCGGTAAATCCACCCTGTTTAACCAGATAACCGAGGCCCAGGTGTATGCCGCAGACCAGCTGTTTGCGACCCTGGACCCGACGCTGCGCCGCATTGACGTTGCAGACGTGGGTGAAACAGTGCTGGCGGATACCGTAGGGTTTATCCGCCATCTGCCGCACGATCTGGTGGCGGCGTTTAAGGCGACGTTGCAGGAGACGCGTCAGGCGACCCTGCTGCTGCACGTGATTGATGCGGCTGACGTACGCGTGCAGGAGAACATCGACGCGGTGAACGTGGTGCTGGAAGAAATTGACGCCCACGAAATTCCCACCCTGTTGGTGATGAATAAGATCGATATGCTGGAGGATTTCGAACCGCGTATCGACCGTGATGAAGAGAACAAACCGATTCGGGTCTGGCTTTCTGCTCAGGCCGGAATCGGTGTGCCACTGCTTTTCCAGGCTTTGACAGAACGTCTTTCCGGTGAGGTAGCTCAGCACACGCTGCGACTGCCGCCACAGGAAGGCAGGCTGCGCAGCCGGTTTTATCAGCTTCAGGCGATAGAAAAAGAGTGGATGGAGGATGACGGCAGCGTGGGGATGCAGGTGCGTATGCCGATCGTTGACTGGCGTCGCCTCTGTAAACAAGAACCTGCGCTGGCGGACTATATCGTCTGATCAGAAAGGGGAAGCCTGAAAAATTCGCCCTTGCATAACAAATATGGAGCATATACATGGCGTGGAATCAGCCCGGTAATAACGGACAAGACCGCGACCCGTGGGGAAGCAGCAATAATCAAGGCGGCAACTCTGGGGGAAATGGCAACAAAGGTGGTCGCGAGCAGGGGCCGCCGGATCTGGATGATATCTTCCGCAAGCTGAGCAAAAAGCTTGGTGGCCTTGGCGGAGGAAAAGGTTCTGGCTCGGGTGGCAGTTCCAGCCAGGGACCGCGCCCGCAATTAGGTGGCCGCCTGGTGGGCATCGTTGCTGCCGGGCTGGTGATCGTCTGGGCAGCCAGCGGGTTCTACACCATTAAAGAAGCAGAACGCGGCGTGGTTACCCGTTTCGGTAAGTTCAGCCACCTGGTTGAGCCGGGCCTGAACTGGAAACCGACCTTCATTGACGACGTGACTGCGGTAAACGTGGAATCCGTCCGTGAACTGGCCGCTTCTGGCGTGATGCTGACCTCGGACGAAAACGTGGTGCGCGTTGAGATGAACGTGCAGTACCGCGTGACCGATCCTGAGCGTTATCTGTTTAGCGTGACCAGCGCCGATGACAGCCTGCGTCAGGCGACCGACAGCGCCCTGCGTGGTGTGATCGGCAAATACACCATGGACCGCATCCTGACCGAAGGTCGTACCGTTATTCGTAGCGATACCCAGCGCGAGCTGGAAGAGACGATTCGTCCGTACAACATGGGTATCACCCTGCTGGACGTCAACTTCCAGGCTGCACGTCCGCCGGAAGAGGTGAAGGCCGCGTTTGACGATGCGATTGCTGCCCGTGAAAACGAACAGCAGTACATCCGCGAAGCAGAAGCGTACACCAACGAAGTTCAGCCGCGCGCTAACGGTCAGGCGCAGCGTATTCTGGAAGAGGCGCGTGCGTATAAGACCCAGACCATCCTGGAAGCTCAGGGTGAAGTGGCTCGCTTCGCGCGCATCCTGCCGGAATACAAAGCCGCCCCGGAAATTACCCGCGAGCGTCTGTATATCGAGACTATGGAAAAAGTGCTGAGCCACACCCGCAAAGTGCTGGTTAACGACAGCAAAGGCGGAAACCTGATGGTTCTGCCGCTGGATCAGATGCTGAAAGGCGGTTCTGCACCGGCAGCGAAAGACACCAGCGGAGCGAACAACCTGCTGCGTCTGCCGCCAGCCTCATCAGGCAGCTCCAGCGCGAACACAACGCCTTCTTCGAACGATGGTGACATTATGGACCAACGCCGTGCTAACGCGCAGCGTAACGACTACCAGCGTCAGGGGGAATAAGGATGCGTAAGTCAGTTATTGCGATCATCGTCATCGTACTGGTCGTGCTGTATACCTCGATCTTTGTGGTGAAAGAGGGCGAGCGTGGGATCAAGTTCCAGTTCAGCAGCGTCGT
This sequence comes from Enterobacter cloacae complex sp. I3, assembly GCF_014896175.1. Classification (NCBI taxonomy): domain Bacteria; kingdom Pseudomonadati; phylum Pseudomonadota; class Gammaproteobacteria; order Enterobacterales; family Enterobacteriaceae; genus Enterobacter; species Enterobacter cloacae complex sp. I3. Next base: position 112,616 of record NZ_JADBQZ010000012.1, on the reverse strand, counting down.
GCGTGATGGCGACAAACGTCCGGTGATTTACGAGCCGGGCCTGCACTTCAAGGTGCCGTTCATTCAGTCTGTGAAAACGCTTGATGCTCGTATCCAGACCATGGATAACCAGGCTGACCGTTTCGTGACTAAAGAGAAGAAAGACCTGATCGTTGATTCTTACATCAAATGGCGCATCAGCGATTTCAGCCGCTACTTCCTGGCAACGGGCGGCGGTGACGTTTCTCAGGCAGAAGTGCTGCTGAAACGTAAGTTCTCTGACCGTCTGCGTTCTGAAATTGGTCGTCTTGATGTGAAAGACATCGTGACCGACTCCCGCGGTCGTCTGACCCTGGAAGTGCGCGATGCGCTGAACTCCGGTACAGCGGGCACCGAAGACGAAGTGGCAACGCCAGCAGCGGATGACGCGATTGCTAAAGCGGCCGAACGAGTTCAGGCTGAAACCAACGGTAAAGTGCCGGTGATCAACCCGAACAGTATGGCAGCGCTGGGTATCGAAGTGGTTGACGTGCGTATCAAGCAGATCAACCTGCCAGCGGAAGTGTCCGAGGCGATCTACAACCGTATGCGCGCCGAGCGTGAAGCGGTAGCCCGTCGTCACCGTTCACAGGGTCAGGAAGAGGCTGAAAAACTGCGTGCGGCAGCGGACTATGAAGTGACCAAGACGCTGGCGGAATCTGAACGTCAGGGCCGTATCCTGCGCGGTGAAGGCGATGCGGAAGCGGCGAAGCTGTTTGCCGATGCATTCAGCCAGGATCCAGACTTCTACGCCTTTATCCGTAGCCTGCGCGCTTACGAGAATAGCTTTAAGAGCAACCAGGACGTGATGGTGCTCAGCCCGGACAGCGATTTCTTCCGTTATATGAAGACGCCGACCAACGCAACGCGATAAACTCAGGCTCGTTTGAGTATTCAAACCACCGCTCCCAACGGAGCGGTGGTTTTCTTTTATAAGGATGAAAAATGAATTCAACGATCTGGCTCGCGCTGGCCCTGGTTCTGGTGCTGGAAGGTCTCGGCCCGATGCTCTATCCGCGCGCGTGGCGTCGTATGATCGCGACCATGAGCCAGCTACCGGATAATATTTTGCGTCGTTTCGGCGGCGGTCTTGTGGTTGCCGGTATCGTTATCTACTACATGTTGAGGAAAACGATTAGCTGATCAAAAACTAGCCGCAATTGGCGTATTTTAAGGTCAAAAAGTGCTGTATATCTGAAAAAGCGATGGTAGAATCCATTTTTAAGCAAACGGTGATTTTGAAAAAATGGGTAACAACGTCGTCGTACTGGGCACCCAATGGGGTGACGAAGGTAAAGGGAAGATTGTCGATCTTCTGACTGAACGGGCTAAATATGTTGTACGCTACCAGGGCGGTCACAACGCAGGCCATACTCTCGTAATCAACGGTGAAAAAACCGTCCTCCATCTTATTCCATCAGGCATTCTTCGCGAAAACGTCACCAGCATCATCGGTAACGGCGTTGTGCTGTCTCCTGCTGCGCTGATGAAAGAGATGAAAGGTCTGGAAGACCGTGGTATCCCTGTTCGTGAGCGTCTGCTGCTCTCCGAAGCCTGCCCGCTGATCCTGGACTATCACGTGGCGCTGGACGTGGCGCGTGAAAAAGCGCGTGGCGCGAAAGCGATCGGCACCACCGGTCGTGGTATCGGCCCGGCTTACGAAGATAAAGTTGCACGTCGCGGTCTGCGCGTGGGTGACCTCTTCGACAAAGCGACCTTCGCTGAAAAACTGAAAGAAGTGATGGAATATCACAACTTCCAGCTGGTGAACTTCTACAAAGCTGACGCTGTTGACTACCAGAAAGTGCTGGATGACGTCATGGCGATTGCAGACATTCTGACCGGTATGGTTGTTGATGTATCCGATCTGCTGGACCAGGCGCGCAAGCGTGGCGATTTCGTCATGTTCGAAGGTGCGCAGGGTACGCTGCTGGACATCGACCACGGTACCTATCCGTACGTCACCTCCTCGAACACCACTGCGGGTGGCGTAGCGACCGGCTCCGGCCTGGGTCCACGTTATGTGGATTACGTTCTGGGCATCATCAAAGCGTACTCTACTCGCGTAGGTGCGGGTCCATTCCCGACCGAACTGTTTGATGAAACCGGCGAGTTCCTGTGCAAGCAGGGTAACGAGTTTGGCGCGACCACCGGTCGTCGTCGTCGTACCGGCTGGCTGGATGCGGTTGCCGTGCGTCGCGCAGTGCAGATCAACTCCCTGTCTGGCTTCTGCCTGACCAAGTTGGACGTACTGGACGGCCTGAAAGAAGTGAAAATCTGCGTAGGCTACCGTATGCCAGATGGCCGCGAAGTGACCACCACTCCGCTGGCTGCTGACGACTGGGAAGGTATTGAGCCAATCTACGAAACCATGCCGGGCTGGTCTGAGACCACCTTCGGTGTGAAAGAGCGTAGCGGCCTGCCGCAGGCGGCGCTGGATTACATCAAGCGCATTGAAGAACTGACCGAAGTGCCGATCGATATTATTTCTACCGGCCCGGATCGTACTGAAACGATGATCCTGCGCGACCCGTTCGACGCATAATCTTCGTGACTGCTGGCCTGCGGGGAGACCCGTAGGCCGGATAAGCGTAGCGCCAACCGGCGACCGCTCCTGGATCTCCGCTTTTTCGCCCCGTCTGTCAAATAAATTAGCCGCTAACTATCTGGCTGGTTTATCATCATTAATGAATATCTCTGCGGTTTGACCGCGTTTTCCCTTTTTCCTGAGGTTGATGTGCAGTTAACAAGTTTCACCGATTACGGCTTACGCGCGCTGATTTACATGGCGTCGTTACCCGAAGGGAAGATGACCAGTATCTCTGAAGTCACAGAGGTATACGGTGTATCCCGTAATCATATGGTCAAAATAATCAATCAACTTAGCCGTGCCGGATACGTTGCTGCCGTCCGCGGGAAGAATGGAGGGATCCGTCTTGGTAAACCGGCACAGAGTATTCGTATCGGGGATGTGGTACGCGAGCTGGAGCCCTTGTCTCTGGTGAACTGCAGCAGCGCGTTCTGCCACATTACGCCCGCTTGCCGCCTGAAACAGGCGCTTTCTAAGGCCGTGCAAAGTTTTCTCAAGGAACTGGATAACTACACGCTGGCCGATTTGGTTGAAGAGAATCAACCGCTTTATAAATTATTGCTGGTGGAATGAAGAAAATTTCCACCGGAGCTGACAACGGAGGAACCGACATGTCACAAGATCCTTTCCAGGAACGCGAAGCCGAAAAATACGCGAATCCTATCCCCAGCCGCGAGTTCATCATTGAACACTTAACAAAACGCGAAAAACCCGCCAATCGTGAAGAACTTGCCGTTGAATTAAATATTGAAGGTGAAGAGCAAATTGAAGCCCTTCGCCGCCGCCTGCGCGCGATGGAGCGTGACGGGCAACTGGTCTTTACCCGCCGCCAGTGCTACGCGCTGCCGGAACGCCTCGATCTGCTGAAAGGGACCGTCATTGGTCACCGCGATGGCTTTGGCTTCCTGCGCGTGGAAGGCCGTAAGGACGACCTTTACCTCTCATCCGAACAGATGAAAATGTGCATTCACGGCGACCAGATCCTGGCGCAGCCGCTGGGTGCAGACCGTAAAGGCCGCCGCGAAGCGCGCGTGGTTCGCGTGCTGGTGCCAAAAACCAGCCAGATTGTGGGCCGCTACTTTACCGATGCGGGCGTAGGCTTCGTGGTGCCGGACGACAGCCGTCTGAGCTTCGATATTCTGATCCCACCTGAAGAGGTGATGGGCGCGCGTATGGGCTTTGTGGTGGTGGTTGAACTCACCCAGCGTCCGACCCGTCGCACCAAAGCGGTCGGTAAAATCGTCGAAGTGCTGGGCGATAACATGGGCACCGGCATGGCCGTCGATATGGCGCTGCGTACCCATGAAATTCCGTACGTCTGGCCGAAAGCGGTCGAAGAGCAGATCGAAAACCTGCGCGAAGAAGTACCGGAAGAGTCCAAAGCGGGCCGTGTGGATCTCCGCAGTCTGCCGCTGGTCACGATCGACGGTGAAGACGCTCGCGACTTCGATGACGCGGTCTACTGCGAGAAAAAACGCGGCGGCGGCTGGCGTCTGTGGGTGGCCATTGCTGACGTAAGCTACTACGTTCGTCCGCACACGCCGCTGGATAACGAAGCGCGCAGCCGTGGTACGTCGGTCTACTTCCCGTCGCAGGTTGTACCGATGCTGCCGGAAGTGCTCTCCAATGGCCTGTGCTCCCTGAACCCGCAGGTTGACCGTCTCTGTATGGTATGTGAGATGACCATCTCCACCAAAGGGCGCTTAACGGGCTACAAATTCTACGAAGCGGTAATGAGCTCGCACGCGCGTCTGACCTATACCAAGGTCTGGCATATGCTGCAGGGCGACCAGGACCTTCGCGAGCAGTACGCGCCGCTGGTTAAACACATTGAAGAGCTGCATAACCTCTACAAAACGCTGGAGCAGGCGCGCGAAGAGCGCGGCGGTATCTCCTTTGAGAGCGAAGAAGCGAAGTTTATCTTCAACGCCGAGCGCCGCATTGAGCGTATCGAACAGACCCAGCGTAACGATGCGCACAAGCTGATCGAGGAGTGTATGATTCTGGCGAATATCTCGGCGGCACGCTTCGTTGAGAAAGCCAAAGAGCCTGCGCTGTTCCGTATTCACGATAAGCCGACCACGGAAGCCATTACGTCGTTCCGCTCCGTGCTGGCTGAGCTCGGCCTGGAGCTGCCTGGCGGTAATAAGCCTGAGCCACGCGATTACGCTGAATTGCTGGAATCCATTAGCGACCGTCCTGACGCAGAAATGCTGCAGACGATGCTGCTGCGTTCCATGAAGCAGGCGATTTACGATCCGGAAAACCGGGGGCACTTCGGCCTGGCGCTGCAGTCTTACGCGCACTTTACCTCGCCGATCCGTCGCTATCCGGATCTGTCACTGCACCGTGCGATCAAGTATCTGCTGGCGCACGAGCAGGGCCATAAAGGGAACACCACCGAAACCGGCGGCTATCACTACTCCATGGACGAAGTGCTGCAACTGGGTCAGCACTGTTCCATGACCGAGCGCCGTGCGGATGAAGCGACGCGCGACGTGGCGGACTGGCTGAAGTGTGACTTTATGCTGGATCAGGTGGGCAACGTCTTTAAGGGCGTGATTGCCAGCGTGACCGGCTTTGGTTTCTTCGTTCGTCTGGATGAGCTGTTTATCGACGGTCTGGTGCACGTCTCCAGCCTGGATAACGACTACTACCGCTTCGACCAGGTCGGCCAGCGTCTGATTGGCGAATCAGGCGGCCAGACCTACCGTCTGGGCGATCGCGTGGAAGTGAAGGTCGAAGCCGTGAATATGGACGACCGTAAAATCGACTTCAGCCTGATCTCCAGCGAGCGCGCGCCGCGTAACGTCGGTAAAACCGAGCGTGAAAGGGCGAAAAAAGGCGGAAACGGCAAAGCGAGCGGTAAACGTCGCCAGGCGGGCAAAAAGGTAAACTTCGAGCCGGACAGCGCGTTCCGCGGCGAGAAGAAACAGAAGCCAAAGGCGGCGAAGAAAGAGGCTCGCTCAGCGAAAAAGCCTTCCGCGAAGACGCAGAAAATCGCTGCCGCGACAAAAGCGAAGCGCGCAGCCAAGAAAAAGCAGGCGGAATAATTCTCCCCTCACCCTCACCCTGACCCTCTCCCCAACCGGGAGAGGGGAAATATTTATTACGAGAACCATCAATGAGTGAAATGATTTACGGCATCCACGCGGTGCAGGCCCTTCTCGAGCGCGCACCGGAGCGTTTTCAGGAAGTGTTTATTCTGAAAGGGCGTGAAGACAAACGTCTGATGCCGCTGATCCACGCGCTGGAAGCGCAGGGCGTGGTGATCCAGCTGGCGAACCGCCAGTTCCTGGATGAGAAAAGCGAAGGCGCGGTGCACCAGGGGATCATTGCCCGCGTGAAGCCGGGCCGTCAGTATCAGGAAAACGATCTGCCGGATCTGATTGCTGAGCTGGAGAATCCGTTCTTCCTGATCCTCGATGGCGTCACCGACCCACATAACCTCGGCGCGTGCTTGCGCAGCGCGGATGCGGCGGGCGTGCACGCGGTGATCGTACCGAAAGATCGCTCTGCCCAACTTAACGCGACGGCGAAGAAAGTGGCCTGCGGCGCGGCGGAAAACGTTCCGCTGATCCGCGTGACCAACCTGGCGCGCACCATGCGTCTGCTGCAGGAAGAGAATATCTGGATCGTCGGTACCGCGGGCGAAGCGGATCATACTCTGTATCAGAGCAAAATGACCGGCCGTCTGGCGCTGGTGATGGGGGCGGAAGGTGAAGGCATGCGTCGTCTGACGCGCGAGCACTGCGACGAGCTGATCAGCATCCCGATGGCGGGCAGCGTGTCGTCTCTGAACGTTTCCGTTGCAACGGGTATCTGCCTGTTTGAAGCGGTGCGTCAGCGCGGAGAATAAACAGCAAGGCCGTCCAAAGGACGGCCTTTAGTGTTTTCTCCCTCTCCCCGTAGGAGAGGGCCGGGGTGAGGGCACCAGACGGTGACAACCTCACTCCTCTAACGACCGTAAATGGTCATCCTTCCTGAGCGTCATCAGCGCGAAAATACTCACCACCGCCGTTGCCATCACGTAATAGGCCGGAATGTCCAGGTTACCCGTCTGCTTAATCAGCCCGGTAATGATTAACCCCGCACAGCCCGAAAAAATCGCGTTCGATAACGAATAGGCCAGCCCCAGTCCCGTATAGCGCACGCGCGTCGGGAACATCTCAGACAGCATCGCCGGGCCCGGCCCCGCCAGCATGCCCACCAGACCGCCCGCAATCAGCACCACAATCGCTTTGACCGCCATCGTACTGGACTCCGCCTGCAAAATTTTCAGCAGCGGCAGTGCAAGGATAAGCAGGAGCACGGTGGCGATAATCATCACCGTTCGCCGCCCGATCCTGTCGCTCAGCATTCCCGACGGAATGATGGTGAGCGCAAACCCAATGTTAGAAATCACCGCTATCAGCAGCGCCTGATTAAACCCGGTGTGCAGCGCAGACTGCAGATAGGCCGGCATGATCACGAGGTAGGTATACCCCGCCGCGGACCAGACCATCACGCGGCCAATGCCCATCAGGATGGTTTTGAGCGTGGCGGAAGTACTGGCCTGAGCAATGACCGCTTTTTCCTTCTGCTGCACAAAGCTCGGCGTCTCTTCCATGCTCACCCGCAGCCATAGCGCGACCGCGCCCATCGGCAGGGCAAGGAAGAAAGGAATGCGCCAGCCCCAGTCGTGCAGGGCTTCAGGCGTGAGGAGGGCAGAGAGCAGCGCGACAATACCTGCGCCCGCTAACAGCCCGAGCGCCACGGTAAAGGACTGCCACGCGCCGTACAGACCGCGCTTGCCGCGCGGGGCGAACTCCGTCATCAGTGAGACCGCACCGCCGTACTCGCCGCCCGCGAACAGGCCCTGCAGGATGCGCAGCAGCGTAACGATCAGCGGTGCAGCAATGCCGATGCTGGCGTAGACGGGCACGATGCCGATGGCCGTGGTGGCGAGCGTCATTAGCACCAGCACAATAATCAGCGTCGGTTTTCGGCCTATCCTGTCACCAATGCGGCCAAATACCACCGCACCCAGCGGACGGAAGAAGAAGGCAATGGCAAACGAGGCCCAGGTGAGGATCAGACTGGTCAGTCCCGCCTCTCCCTCAAGCTGGAAGAAGTTCTTCGCAATCACGGTCGCCAGAAAACCGTAGACCGCAAACTCATACCACTCGATAAAGTTACCAATGGAGCCTGCAATTAATGCTCGCTTGTGCGCATCCTGTTGCATAACGATCCTCACAAAGACGGGTTAAGAATAAATTATTCAACATAAGCGGAGTAATGAAATAGTTTATTCTTATGTTCTGTGAGCTATTTCACGAATGATATCAGCGGGATCGCCATCGTGTGACCTCACTCCCATGCAGCGTTCATACGGTCTGTCCATACTTACCTTCATTGCCACTGAAGGAGGGAGACAGCATGCACTGGCAGACCCATACCGTTTTTAATCAACCAGCCCCACTCTCTAACAGCAACCTTTTCCTCTCTGACTGCGCCCTGCGCGACGCGGTTGCGCGCGAGGGTGCCGAGTGGGATATGGATCTTCTTGCCAGCATTGGACAGCAGTTAGGCACGGCGGAGTCGCTGGAGCTGGGCAGGCTGGCGAACGTGAATCCGCCGGAGCTATTACGCTACGACCCCACGGGAGAGCGGCTGGATGACGTCCGCTTTCATCCGGCATGGCACCTGCTGATGCAGGGGCTCTGCGCTAACCGGGTACATAATCTGGCATGGGAGGAAGAGGCACGAAAAGGTTCTTTCGTCGCCAGGGCCGCGCGCTTCGTGCTCCATGCTCAGGTAGAAGCGGGGACGTTATGCCCGGTGACCATGACCTTCGCCGCCACGCCGCTGTTGCAGCAGTCGCTGCCAAAACCGTTTCATGAATGGTTAACGCCGCTGATGAGCGACCGTTACGATCCCCATCTCGCGCCGGGTGGGCAAAAGCGCGGCCTGCTGATCGGCATGGGAATGACGGAAAAGCAGGGCGGCTCGGACGTGCTCAGCAACACCACCAGAGCGGAAAAATGCAGCGACGGCAGCTACCGTCTGGTGGGCCACAAGTGGTTTTTCTCCGTGCCGCAGAGCGATGCGCATCTGGTGCTGGCGCAGGCGAAAGGCGGTTTGTCCTGCTTCTTTGTCCCGCGTTTCTTACCCGACGGACAGCGCAACGCCGTCCGGCTGGAACGTCTGAAAGATAAGCTCGGCAACCGCTCGAACGCCAGCAGCGAGGCGGAGTTCCTCGATGCCTCCGGCTGGCTGCTGGGTGAAGAGGGAGAAGGCGTGCGGCAAATCCTGAAGATGGGCGGGCTGACGCGCTTCGACTGCGCGCTGGGCAGCCACGGGCTAATGCGCCGGGCGCTTTCCGTGGCGCTGTACCACGCCCATCAGCGTCAGACCTTCGGCAAAAATCTTATCGATCAGCCGCTAATGCGTGAAGTGCTAAGCCGTATGGCGCTGGTGCTGGAGGGACACACGGCGCTGTTGTTCCGTCTGGCCCGGGCGTGGGATAACCGCACCGACCCGCAGGAGGCCGCCTGGGCGCGGCTTTTTACCCCGGCCGCAAAATTCAGCGTGTGCAAAGCGGGCATTCCGTTCGTGGCGGAGGCGATGGAGGCACTCGGTGGCGTCGGGTACTGCGAGGAGAATGAACTTCCACGCCTGTATCGCGAGATGCCGGTGAATAGCATCTGGGAAGGATCGGGCAATATCATGTGCCTGGACGTGCTGCGGGTGCTGGCGAAGCAGTCAGGTATCCACGACCTGCTTGCCGACGAGTTTGCCCAGGTCAAAGGACAGGACAGACACTTTGACCGCAGCTGGCGGCAGCTTCAGCAAAAGCTGCGTAAACCGCAGGAGGCGCAGGGGAAGGAGATCGCTCAGCAGCTCTTTTTGCTGGGGGCCGGCAGTCAGATGCTGCGGCACGCATCGCCGCCCGTGGCGCAGGCGTGGTGCCGCATGATGCTGGATACCCGTGGCGGTACGCTCATGAATGAGCAGGTGCAAAGCGATCTGCTGCTGCGCGCCACGGGCAGGGTTGGCTAGCGTTTAAGCTGGAACAGGCTGACCAGTTGGGTAAGGTGTGACCCTTTCTCGCGCAGCGTGCGTGCGGTTTGCTCGCTGCGTGAGATGCGATCGGCATTGATATGCGACGCTTCGCCAATGTGGGTCATGGCAAGATTGACCTGGCCGATTCCCGCGGACTGCTCGCGTGACGCGTGGTTAATCTCCGTGACCAGCTGGCTGATGTTGTCGATATGAACGATGATGGAATCCATCGCCAGACGCGTCTGTTCAGACAGCGCGTGGCCTTCGCCCACTTTTCGCAGGGTATCGCCAATCAGATGTTCAATCTCCTTCACCGCGTTGGCGCTTCGACCTGCCAGGGCGCGAACTTCTTGCGCGACCACGGCAAAACCTTTTCCATGCTCGCCTGCGCGTGCCGCTTCTACCGCCGCATTCAGCGCCAGAATATTAGTCTGGAACGCGATGGACTCGATCACGCGGGTGATGTCTTCGATACGTTTTGACGCTTCGCGAATGTCGTCCATGGTGGCAACCGCATGGGTCACCGTTTCACCACCCTGATGAACCGCGCGCGAGGTTTCACCTACCAGCTGCTGCGTTTGCTCCATGTTGGCGGCATTTTGCTGCACGGTCGCGGCCAGTTGCTCCATGCTGGCGGAGGTCTCTTCAACGCTGCTGGCCTGCTTGTTGATCTGCTCGGAGATGTCTCCGGTATCGGAGGCCAGCGCATTGGTGCCCAGATGGATCTCGCCCGCGGCCTCGCGGACCTGCAGGACAATTTTTTGTAGCCCATCACCGATACCGTTAATGGCTTCAACCAGCTGGCCAACCTCATCCTGGCGGGTCACGGGCAGGCTGGAGCGTAGATCGCCCGCGGCATACTGGCGGGCAAGGTCAATCACGTTACGCAGCGGACGGGTCAGCATCCGGCGAATAAGCACCACAAACAGGCCCGCGAAGAGGACGGACAGCGCTACGCCGGCCAGCAGGAAACGGTCGCGCATTGCGTTAACGTTTGCGAGCAGGACTGATTTATCCACTTCACCGACGATGGTCCAGTTCCAGCCGGGCAGCGGCGTATAGGCCATTTTCAGCGTACGACCGTCGTCGCTTACGCGTTCCAGCGTGCCTGAGGAATCGCTCATCAGCTGCTGTTGGGTGGCGCTATCCCACTTCGGCTGTTTTCCCTCTTCGCTGGCGTGGAACAGATACTGACCGCGCGTTTTGCCGTTGCTGCGGTCCAGCACGAAGAAGTGCCCGCTCTCGCCCAGGCGGCGGTTGAGGATTTTCTCGCGCATGACATTCCAGGAGTGAGTGATATCCACCCCAACGAAGATGATCCCGATAACCTGACCTTCACTGTTCTTCACGGGCTGGTACTGGGTTATGTAGCGCTTGCCAAACAGGAGCGCCAGGCCGCGGTACACCTCGCCTTTCGAGACGGAGGCAAACGCCGGGCTGCTCGTGTCCAGAACCGTCCCCATAGCGCGTTCGCCATTCTCTTTGCGCAGGGAGGTGGCAACGCGAATGAAGTCGTTACCGCTGCGAACAAACAGCGTTGAGATCGCTCCCGTACGGCTCAGAAAATCATCAGAAAACGTTGTATTTTCATGGAGTTCAGCGTCGCCCCCTTTCAGCAGGGGAACGGCGAGCCCGTTTATGGTCCGGGTCTGCTGAGTATCGACGCTAAACGGCTGAGGCAGAAATGTCGTAAACAGTCTGGTGTAGCTTTCGACTTCTTCGCTCAGGCTGGTATTAAACATCTGCACCATGTCGACCATACCGGTGGACTGATTATGCAGATCTTCGACCGCGAGGGCTTCAAGCTGCTGGCTGGCTTTTTGGCTGAGCAGGAAAGTGAAAAGCAGAAACAGCGTGGCGACACTGACGCCCGTCAGCAGCGACAGCTTTGTTCCAAGGCCCGCACGGCGGAAAACATTGATCATAAATTGCTCATCATTGAAAAGGTATGGTTCTTCAACGGCAGAGCGGAGATTACGTTTACTGAATTAATGTAACAAAATGTTATTTTATTGTTTTAGAGTGGTTTTAAATTAGATAAAAAATTTGCAAAAACGAAAAGCCACTAAAAATAAGTGGCTTTTATCAGGAAGGATTTATACGTAGAGAATGGCCTGTACCCGCCACTGGTCGATATGGTTATCTTCCTGCATCTGGATGATGCGATACCATGACGCGCCCTGTTCATCGGCCTTTAATGCCACGATACGTTCAACGTCTTGCGGGCTCCCCGGAATGTTATTGACGGAGATCTGGCCTATTTCATTCAGACCTGTTACGCAATCCGCACTGGCGAATTCTGCTGACTGCGCGGTGGTGCTCACCAGGCCTGCAGAGAGCAACAGAGAGGTCAAAGCAAGAGTTCGTTTCATCGTCAGCTCCATTTCACATATTTCCGGTATCCGCCGGGCAATCCTTCGCGAATAAACTCCCATTCCTTGTCGCTGGCATGGAGTTTATTGTGGACAGGAAAATGTCTATGGACGCAAAGCAGTGTAAATGTCGTTCAAAGGTAAACCATTATTTCCGGTACAAAATGGCTTGTGAATACCATTGTCCCGTTATGATGGTTTCGTCGATCATAATAATGACGTAATAATCTGCTTTGGCAGCGACGGCTTGTGCCTTTATTGCGTCTTCTGCGTCATCCGGCGAACCGCGAACGAGCGCGGAGACGGTGCCCATTCGCTGTAATCCTTCCGTCTGATTACGACGAATCTCCTGCGGATGATCGGCAACCGGGGGAGCGGGTTGCGGTGTACCCTGCAGTGCGCTACAGCCGCTGAGCAGAAACACCAGCAATAAAGCAGCAAACCTGTGCATAACCATATCTCGTTTCCTGTTAGCCATAGTGTAGTTGTCTGCGAATTTAGTTTTGGGGGAATGTTCCCGAAGTGTTATCTGGGACGTAATTTTCGAATGAAAATAGCGTCAAACCGTAATCCAGTTCTCAACATTATGAATCATTCATTCGTACAGGGTCGACAATGATTGAAATTGAAATACGCCATCTCGGCGACCATGAAATTTTACACGCTGTTCCGGCAGGGAAACGTGATAAATCGCTGCCTGTTGTGGTTTTTTATCATGGGTTTACCTCATCGAAACTGGTTTACAGTTATTTTGCAGTGGCGCTGGCTCAGGCAGGTTTTCGCGTGGTAATGCCGGATGCGCCTGACCACGGCGCGCGCTTTACGGGCAATGAGCGGGCGCGACTGGGGCAGTTCTGGCACATTCTGCACGGCAGCCTGACCGAGTTTGCCGGGTTGCGCGATGCGCTCTATGAGGCAGGGCTGGTGGCCGATAATCGGCTGGCGGTGGCCGGGGCGTCGATGGGCGGCATGACGGCGCTGGGGATTATGACGCATCATCCTGACGTGCGGTCTGTCGCCTGTCTGATGGGCTCGGGCTATTTTACCTCGCTGGCGAAGACGCTTTTCCCCCCTCAGGATTTAACGGAAATTACGCCGAGGCTGGCAGAGTGGGAAGTGACCCGGGCATTGCCGCGCCTGGCCGATCGCCCGCTGCTGCTATGGCATGGTGACGCGGACGATGTTGTCCCGCCCGATGGAACCTTCCGCCTGCAGCAGGCGTTAAAGAATGAAGGACTGGACGCTAATCTGACCTGTTTGTGGGAATCAGGCGTCCGCCACCGCATCACGCCAGCGGCGCTGGACGCCACGGTGGCGTTTTTCCGCAAGCATCTTTAAACGCGCAGGACTTTCACCCCTTGATCTTCCAGCTTCTGGAGGATCTCGGGGTTCGCCCCTTTGCCGGTGATCACCATGTCGATCTGTTCTGCGCGGCTGAACAGCATGCCTGCGCGTTCACCGACTTTGCTGCTGTCGACCAGCACAACGAGCTTGCCCACCACGTTGAGCATGTTTTGTTCCGCCATCGCGGTCAGCATATCGGTTTTATACAGGCCGTCAGCGGTCAGGCCTTTGCCGCTGGTAAACATCCAGTGCCCGGCGTAGAGACTGTTTTCGCTGTCCTGCGGGCTGAGCGTGATGGACTGGCTTTTGTTGTACTGGCCGCCCATGATCACCACGCTTTCATGTTCCTGATCGATCAGGTAGTTAGCCAGCGGCAAATAGTTGGTAATGATTTGCACCGGCTTGCCGCACATCTCACGGCCCAGCAAAAACGCCGTGGAGCCGCAGTTGATGACGACGCTCTCACCGGGGTTCACCAGCTGCGACGCCGCTCTGGCAATCCGTACTTTTTCATCGTGATTCTGCGCCTGATGAATATTCATCGGCGACCAGCGTGGACGCTGCTGGCTGATGGCTTCTGCGCCGTTGCGGACTTTTTTCAGCTTGCCGCTCTCATCCAGCTTGTTGATGTCTCGCCGCGCGGTGGCGGGGGAGATCCCTAAACGTTCGATCACTTTCTCGACGGTGATAAACCCTGTTTGCGCCAGGAGTTCCAGTAAAATTTGATGCCGTTGCGCTTCCGTCATGAGCTATTCCGATAAGAATTGATTTGAAAAGATGATATTTGAAATAGCGTGAAATTACTAAAATAAATATGAAATCGCCAGACACAGGGTCTGGCGATGTGGCCTCACAGTCAGAGGAAGGATTTGAACGGGAGATCTGGCTCAATGGTGAAGCAATCATCGAAGCCGCGCGGGTAGTGATACTCGAGATTGTCTTTGTCCAGCGGCCAGGTGAACTTGCCGCCTACCTGCCAGATAAAGGGCTTGAAGCCGTACTTCAGGCGGTCTTTTTTCATCTCCCACAGCACGCGGATCTCTTGCGGATCGGCCTGGAAGTTTGACCAGATATCGTGGTGGAACGGGATCACAACTTTGGTGTTGAGCGCTTCCGCCATGCGCAGCATATCGGCGCTGGTCATTTTGTCCGTAATACCGCGCGGGTTTTCCCCGTACGAGCCCAGCGCCACGTCAATCTGATGTTCGTTGCCGTGCTTCGCGTAATAGTTAGAGTAGTGGGAATCACCGCTGTGATACAGGGAGCCGCCCGGCGTCTTGAACAGGTAATTCACCGCACGCTCGTCCATGCCGTCTGGCAGTACCCCAGCAGCCTTCTGGTCGGCCGGCAGGGTAATCAGCGCGGTACGGTCAAAGGCATCCAGCGCGTGGATTTCAATGTCTTTAATTTTCACCACGTCGCCAGGCTTCATCACGATGCAGCGCTCTTTCGGCACGCCCCAGCCAATCCAGAGATCTACGCAGGTTTGCGGCCCGATAAACGGTACGTCGTCCGCGCAGTTTTGCATCACCGCTGCCGCCACGTTCACGTCGATATGGTCGTTGTGATCGTGAGTAGAAAGCACGGCATCGATCTGGCGAATGGCAAAAGGATCAAGCACAAACGGCGTGGTGCGCAGGTTCGGCTGGAGCTTTTCCACGCCGGCCATACGCTGCATCTGGTGGCCTTTTTTCATCAGCGGGTTACCGTGGCTCTGTTTGCCGGTGCCGCACCAGAAATCGACGCAGATATTGGCGCCGCTTTCAGATTTCAGCCAGATACCGGTGCAGCCCAGCCACCACATTGCAAACGTGCCAGGAGCAACCTGTTCCTGCTCGATCTCTTCGTTCAGCCAGCTACCCCACTCCGGAAAGGTGCTCAGAATCCATGATTCACGGGTAATGGTTTTCACTTTACTCATCGTTTTGACTCCTGGTTTAATCAAAAGTAATCACATGGTGATTTGTTATGATTAATGCTGGCACTATTTGACGTGCTTTGCAATGGTCAAAATGCGGAATTTTATCTGCGCGACTTCACGGACTCTCCACTCTTTACTTGTTAGATTATCCTGCATTAAACATTAATTTGATGAATTGTAAGGATTAATTTATTTTTGTGGTGCGGTAGTGAAAATCATTACTAACAGCGTGGAAATAAATTGCGTGATGCGTCACAAATAATCAAATGCAATCTTGTGGTGATTATTTGTGATTAATAGAGTGATGGCACCAACCGCACAGGGATTGCCCCTCGTGTTCTCATTTCTGGAGAGAGTTATGGAGATCCTCTACAACGTCTTTACCGTTTTCTTTAATCAGGTAATGACCAACGCCCCGCTGTTGCTGGGTATCGTGACGTGCCTGGGCTACATCCTGCTGCGCAAAAGCGTCAGCGTGATTATTAAAGGCACCATCAAAACCATTATCGGTTTCATGCTGTTGCAGGCGGGGTCAGGCATTCTGACCAGCACGTTTAAGCCGGTCGTCGCCAAAATGTCGGAAGTGTATGGCATCAACGGCGCTATCTCTGATACCTACGCCTCAATGATGGCGACCATCGATCGCATGGGTGATGCCTATAGCTGGGTGGGGTATGCGGTGCTGCTCGCACTGGCGCTGAACATCATATACGTGCTCCTGCGCCGCATTACCGGCATTCGCACCATCATGCTCACCGGGCACATCATGTTCCAGCAGGCGGGGCTGATCGCGGTTTCTCTCTATATCTTCGGTTACCCAATGTGGACCACGATTATCTGCACCGCGGTGCTGGTCTCGCTCTACTGGGGTATCACCTCCAACATGATGTACAAGCCAACGCAGATCGTGACCGACGGCTGTGGCTTCTCCATCGGTCACCAGCAGCAGTTTGCCGCCTGGATTGCCTATAAAGTTGCGCCGTACCTGGGCAAAAAAGAGGAGAGTGTCGAAGACCTCAAACTGCCTGGCTGGTTGAATATCTTCCACGACAACATCGTCTCAACGGCGATTGTGATGACCCTATTTTTCGGCGCCATTCTGCTCTCTTTCGGCATTGACGTCGTGCAGGCGATGGCGGGTAAAACCCACTGGACGGTCTATATCCTGCAGACCGGTTTCTCCTTCGCGGTAGCGATTTTCATCATCACTCAGGGCGTGCGTATGTTCGTCGCCGAGCTGTCGGAAGCCTTTAACGGCATCTCTCAGCGCCTGATCCCTGGTGCGGTACTGGCGATTGACTGTGCGGCTATCTATAGCTTTGCGCCAAACGCCGTCGTCTGGGGCTTTATGTGGGGCACCATCGGCCAGCTGATTGCGGTGGGCATCCTGGTGGGCTGCGGCTCCTCAATCCTGATCATTCCTGGCTTTATCCCGATGTTCTTCTCCAACGCCACCATTGGCGTGTTTGCGAACCACTTCGGCGGCTGGCGCGCGGCGCTCAAGATCTGTCTGGTGATGGGCATGGTGGAAATCTTCGGTTGCGTGTGGGCGGTCAAGCTCACTGGTATGAGCGCCTGGATGGGCATGGCGGACTGGTCAATTCTGGCACCGCCGATGATGCAGGGCTTTGCCTCCGTCGGTCTGGCCTTTATGGCCGTCATCATCCTGATTGCTCTGGCTTATATGTTCTTCGCTGGCCGTTCGCTGCGAGCTGAAGAAGATGCGGAAAAACAAACAGCAGAAGTGTCTGCTCATTAAGGAGTTTCGATTATGACCGTACGTATCCTGGCTGTGTGTGGCAATGGGCAAGGTAGCTCCATGATCATGAAGATGAAAGTGGACCAGTTTTTGACCCAGTCAAACATCGACCACACGGTGAACAGCTGCGCAGTGGGTGAATACAAAAGTGAACTGAACGGCGCGGACATCATCATCGCTTCAACTCATATTGCCGGTGAGATTAGCGTGTCGGGCAACAAATATGTGGTAGGCGTGCGCAACATGCTGTCGCCTGCGGATTTCGGGCCAAAACTGCTGGAAGTAATCAAAGAACACTTCCCACAAGACGTGAAGTAAGGATGCCACATGAAGCTACGTGATTCGCTGGCAGAGAATAACTCCATCCTTTTACAGGCCGACGCCAGCACCTGGCAGGAAGCGGTGAAGCTGAGTGTGGATCTGCTGGTTAAGGCGGACGTTGTCGAGCCGCGCTATTACCAGGCCATTCTGGATGGCGTGGCGCAGCACGGCCCCTATTTCGTGATTGCGCCGGGCCTGGCCATGCCGCACGGCCGCCCGGAAGAGGGCGTCAAGAAAACCGGTTTTGCACTGGTGACGCTGAAAACGCCGCTGGTGTTCAACCACGAAGATAACGACCCGGTCGACATTCTCATCACCATGGCGGCCGTTGATGCCAACACCCACCAGGAGGTGGGCATCATGCAGATCGTCAACCTGTTTGATGACGAAGCCAATTTTGACCGTTTACGCGCCTGCCGCACCGCGCAGGAAGTGCTGGATTTAATTGATAACGCCACTGCGGCGGCCGTTTAAGAGGAATTGAACATGTCATTACCAATGTTGCAAGTTGCGCTGGATAACCAGACGCTGTCTCACGCTTACGAAACCACCCGCCTGATTGCGGAAGAGGTGGATATCATCGAAGTGGGGACCATTCTGTGCGTGGGCGAAGGCGTGCGCGCCGTTCGTGACCTGAAAGCGCTCTATCCGCACAAAATCGTGCTGGCGGATGCCAAGATTGCTGACGCAGGCAAAATCCTTTCCCGCATGTGCTTTGAAGCCAACGCCGACTGGGTCACCGTGATCTGCTGTGCGGATATCAACACCGCCAAAGGCGCGCTGGACGTGGCAAAAGAGTTTAACGGCGACGTTCAGATTGAACTGACCGGCTTCTGGACCTGGGAGCAGGCGCAGGAGTGGCGCGATGCGGGCATCCAGCAGGTGGTGTATCACCGCAGCCGCGATGCGCAAGCCGCAGGCGTGGCGTGGGGCGAAGCGGATATCAGCGCGATTAAGCGTCTGGCGGATATGGGCTTC
This sequence comes from Enterobacter cloacae complex sp. I3, assembly GCF_014896175.1. Classification (NCBI taxonomy): domain Bacteria; kingdom Pseudomonadati; phylum Pseudomonadota; class Gammaproteobacteria; order Enterobacterales; family Enterobacteriaceae; genus Enterobacter; species Enterobacter cloacae complex sp. I3. The sequence goes on along the minus strand of NZ_JADBQZ010000012.1, from coordinate 94,269 downwards.
AAAGTCACCGTCACCGGTGGCCTGGCGCTGGAAGATCTGCCGCTGTTCCAGGGCATCCCTATTCACGTCTTTATCGCTGGCCGCAGCATTCGCGACGCGGCATCTCCGGTGGAAGCGGCGCGTCAGTTCAAACGCTCAATCGCTCAGCTTTGGGGTTAAGGAGCGGGTATGTTGTCAAAACAGGTCCCGCTTGGCATTTATGAAAAGGCACTCCCTGCAGGGGAGTGCTGGCTGGAGCGGTTACGGCTGGCAAAACAGCTGGGTTTCGATTTTGTCGAAATGTCCGTGGATGAGACGGATGTGCGCCTTTCTCGCCTGGATTGGCGTCGCGAGCAGCGCCTGGCGCTGGTGCGCGCCATTGCCGAAACCGGCGTGCGCGTGCCGTCCATGTGTCTGAGCGCCCACCGCCGTTTTCCGCTCGGCAGTGAAGACGATGCCGTGCGCGCTGAAGGGCTGGAGATCATGCGCAAAGCCATTCGTTTTGCGCAGGATGTCGGCATCCGCGTGATCCAGCTGGCGGGTTACGACGTCTACTATCAGGAAGCCAACGACGAAACGCGCCGTCGTTTCCGTGACGGCCTGAAAGAGAGCGTTGAGATGGCAAGCCGCACGCAGGTCACGCTGGCGATGGAGATCATGGACTACCCGTTGATGAACTCCATCAGCAAGGCGCTGGGCTATGCGCACTATCTGAATAACCCCTGGTTCCAGCTTTATCCGGATATCGGCAATCTGTCGGCCTGGGATAACGACGTGCAGATGGAGCTGCAGGCGGGCATCGGGCATATCGTGGCGGTGCACGTCAAAGATACCCGCCCTGGCGTGTTTAAAAACGTACCGTTCGGCACCGGGGTGGTGGATTTCGAACGGTGCTTCGAGACGCTCAAACAGACAGGGTATTGCGGGCCTTATCTGATTGAGATGTGGAGCGAAACGTCAGACGATCCGGCTGCGGAAGTGGCAAAAGCGCGGGACTGGGTGCGCGAGCGTATGGCGCGCGCGGGGTTACTGGAGGCTGAACATGCTTAAGCTGAAACCGCAGGTCTTTGAGGCCAATATGGATCTGCCGCGCTATGGCCTGGTAACGTTCACCTGGGGCAACGTGAGCGCCATCGACCGTGAACAAGGTCTGGTGGTGATCAAGCCGAGCGGCGTGGCGTATGAAATCATGAAAGCGGACGATATGGTTGTGGTCGACCTCGAAGGAAACGTCGTTGAGGGCAAATGGCGTCCTTCTTCTGATACGGCGACCCATCTGGCGCTGTACCAGCGTTATCCATCGCTGGGTGGCGTTGTGCATACCCACTCCACGCATGCCACCGCCTGGGCACAGGCGGGGCTGGCGATTCCGGCGCTGGGAACAACGCATGCGGACTACTTCTTTGGCGACATCCCCTGCACGCGCGCATTAACGCAGGCTGAAGTGGAAGGCGAATACGAGCTCAACACCGGGAAGGTCATCATCGAAACGTTGGGTGAAAGCGAACCGCTGCATACGCCGGGTATTGTGGTGTATCAGCACGGTCCGTTCTCCTGGGGTAAAGATGCTCACGACGCGGTACATAATGCTGTCGTGATGGAGGAGGTAGCTAAAATGGCGTGGATTGCCCGCGACATTAATCCACAGCTTCAGGGCATTGACGATTACCTGATGAACAAGCATTTCATGCGCAAGCACGGCCCGAATGCCTACTACGGGCAGAAGTGAATAAGTGCTCTGGAATACCGAAAAACAGTTGTAACCGGTGGTATTCCGGAGCCATTCACAAAAAAAGCCCCCGGACAGGGGGCAACGTCAACTATGGCTATGTTCTCGTTGTTGGCTTTCCTGGTGCTAGCGTTAAAGGTTACCGGTAGATATCTGCACTGGCGTGCATGTTGCCGTTGCTGCCGGGCTCACGGGTTAACATCACGTGGTAATAGGTTGCGCCCTGGGCATCGGTCTCTTCATTTAGTGCCCGATCTGCTTCGCTTTCAGTGGCGAAATTATGATTGATATAGATTACGCCCAAGCTGTGCACATCATCCATGTTTCTGGCCTGCCGGCCGTCTATTTTGATGGCTGCCATCGCGTTTGCACTGAGCAAAAGCGCCGCCATTATGGCTACTGCGATTTTTTTCATGATATGCGCTCCACGACTGCGTGCTGTGTGAGGGGAATACTCCTTCTTTAATTGAGCTGATCTCTGATTAAAGTGTAATCATTCCTCCGGCGGGGATGCGTGACCATTTCTGATGCAGTTGTTCAAAAAAACAACGCTTCCTGATGCGATTAATTTTAAATCACCCACTTAGACCAGCTTTACGCTTTGTGCGAATTATTTGTGCAATCAGCTTGAGTTTCCTGGGGGGGGCAAGTATTATGACGCGTCAATTTTTCAGCCGACCTTTAACACGTTCCTTGCCTCCCCGGGCCTCGGCTGACCCAGACAGGAGGCTGAATAATCCGTAAGGAGCAATTCGATGCGTCATTACGAAATCGTTTTTATGGTCCATCCTGACCAGAGCGAACAGGTTCCGGGTATGATCGAGCGTTACTCTGCTGCCATCACTGGTGCAGAAGGTACGATCCACCGTCTGGAAGACTGGGGCCGCCGTCAGCTGGCTTACCCGATCAACAAACTGCACAAAGCACACTACGTTCTGATGAACGTTGAAGCGCCGCAGGAAGTGATCGATGAGCTGGAAACTACCTTCCGCTTCAACGATGCCGTTATCCGCAGCATGGTTATGCGTACCAAAAACGCAGTTACCGAAGCATCTCCGATGGTTAAAGCGAAAGACGAGCGCCGTGAGCGTCGCGATGATTTCGCAAACGAAACCGCAGATGATTCTGATGCTGGGGATTCTGAAGAGTAATTTCTGATGACCAACCGTCTGGCGTTGTCCGGCATCGTATGCAGGGCTCCCCTTCGAAAGGTCAGTCCATCAGGAATTCCGCATTGCCAGTTCGTGCTTGAGCATCGTTCTGTGCAAGAGGAAGCCGGGTTTCACCGGCAGGCGTGGTGCCAAATGCCCGTTATTATTAGCGGACACGAAAACCAGGCCATTACTCACAGTTTAACGGTCGGTAGCGCAGTAATCGTTCAGGGGTTCATCTCTTGCCACAAGGCAAAGAACGGCCTGAGCAAAATGGTTCTGCATGCCGAGCAGATTGATTTGATAGATACTGGAGACTAGCCATATGGCACGTTATTTCCGTCGTCGCAAGTTCTGCCGTTTCACCGCGGAAGGCGTTCAAGAGATCGACTATAAAGATATCGCAACGCTGAAAAACTACATCACCGAAAGCGGTAAGATTGTCCCAAGCCGTATCACCGGTACTCGTGCAAAATATCAGCGTCAGCTGGCTCGCGCTATCAAACGCGCTCGCTACCTGTCCCTGCTGCCGTACACTGATCGTCATCAGTAATCGGGCACGGTCCATTAATACGACTTTAAGAGGATAAGGTAATGCAAGTTATTCTGCTTGATAAAGTAGCAAACCTGGGCAGCCTGGGTGATCAGGTTAACGTTAAAGCGGGCTACGCTCGTAACTTCCTGGTTCCACAGGGTAAAGCTGTTCCAGCTACTAAGAAAAACGTAGAGTTTTTCGAAGCACGTCGCGCTGAACTGGAAGCCAAACTGGCTGACGTTCTGGCGGCTGCTAACGCTCGCGCTGAAGCAATCAACGCACTGGGCACTGTTACCATCGCTTCCAAAGCTGGCGACGAAGGTAAACTGTTCGGTTCCATCGGTACCCGCGATATCGCTGATGCAGTTACTGCAGCAGGCGTTAAAGTGGCTAAGAGCGAAGTTCGCATGCCGAACGGCGTTCTGCGTACCACTGGTGAGCACGAAGTTGACTTCCAGGTTCACAGCGAAGTGTTCGCTAAACTGGTTGTTAACGTTGTAGCTGAGTAATTTTTTACTCTGCTCGCGTCGAAGCGCCGGCCTTGTGCCGGCGTTTTGCTATTTAAAGCTACCGGAAATTCTCTTTTTATCTCGTATGGTAGCTATTCCTGACGCATTCTCTGATAATAAATTGAAACGCAATTTTATTTATGAGATTTGTCATGGATACCGCTCTGCCCACGCCCGTCTTTGCCCGTCGACATGTGGCCTACGTCTGCGCCACGCTCTGCTGCCTGCTTTGGGGGAGCTCGTACCCGGCCATTAAAAATGGCTACGAACTCTTTCAGATCGCGACCGATGATATTCCGTCCAAAGTCGTTTTTGCCGGATACCGTTTTCTGTTTGCCGGTGCCTTGCTGCTGCTGTTTGCGCTGGCCCAGCGCAAACCGATTGGCAGGCTCACACCCACGCAGTTTGGCCAGCTCACGATCCTCGGGCTGACCCAGACCACCATTCAGTACACTTTCTTCTATATAGGACTGGCCTACACGACGGGGGTAAACGGCTCAATCATGAACGCCACCGGGACTTTCTTCAGCGTACTGCTGGCGCACTTTATCTACCACAATGACAAACTCAGCTATAACAAAACGCTGGGCTGTATTCTTGGGTTTGCCGGGGTGATGCTGGTGAACTTTCACAGTGGGTTAAGCGATTTCCAGTTTATCTGGAAAGGCGACGGCTTTGTGGTGCTGGCGGCTTTTATTCTCTCTGCCGCCACGCTTTATGGGAAACGTATTTCCCAGACCGTCGACCCAACGGTGATGACCGGCTGGCAGCTGGCGATAGGCGGGGCTGCGCTGGTTGCGGGAGGTTATGCCACGGGCGGAACGCTGGAAGTGCACAGCATGAAGGCCGTTGCGGTGCTGGGGTATCTGACGCTGCTCTCATCGGTGGCGTTCGCCCTGTGGAGCGCGCTGCTGAAAGTGAACCGGGTAAGCATGATTGCTCCGTTCAACTTTGTCATTCCTGTTGCAGGGACGGTGCTTTCCGCCATTTTCCTCGGCGAAAACATTCTGGATATCAAATACGCGATTGCGCTGGTGCTGGTCTGCTCGGGGATCTGGTGGGTGAATAAACGGAGTGCCTGAGAACAAAAGTGCCGGGTGGCGGCTTCGCCTTACCCGGCATACGCCATTAACGTGCTCTGATGAAACTGCCGTCCGGCTGGCGGGTAAACAGCACCTGCTGCCCATTTCCGGTATCAATGGTCAGCCCGGTGACCACCCCGCTGGCGTTCTGGCGAATCTGCACCATCTGGCCGTTCTGTAAGTTGCTCAGCGGTTTACCTGCGCCTTCCACTTTTGCCATGGCATACACGTCGGTCGGCGGCAGGTTGTGGTCGCGGAAAAGCTGTGCCAGGGTTTTGCCCGGCTCCACGCGATAGGAACGCCACTGTTGCTCGATGCCGGTCGGCTGCTGGGTTTGCGGCTCAGACGGCGCTGCAGCCTGCTCCTGTTCATCCTGAACGGGTTCGGGTTCAACAGGCGCGACCTGACCTGGATCGTTAGACGGGGTTACCAGCTGCGTCTGCATCGGCTGCGCGTCAGGCTGCGGCCGCGTTTGCGACTGAAGATCCAGCTGCGCATTGCGGGTGACCGGCGCGGTATCAACATCATCACCGCCGGAAGGAAGCAGGAAGCCCACGATCACCATCAGCGCACCAATGATGATCCCCCTGCGGTGCAGAGGAGGCAGCGGGTCCATAATGCGAAAATTGTCCGGCGCCTGCCAGATTTTCGCCAGGGTAGGTTTCAGTTCAAATCGCCCGGGCATGGCTCTCCTCCTGCTCCGCGTCTTTTATATCCTGTGCTTCGAAGTATAGTTCGCTAACTGCCTGAACGACGTAGCAAACCGGACATCCGTGACATCAGTTCGGGATTAATCCTGGTTGTCTCTATTGTTTCTGTTTCGTCGCGGTTTGTCACCTTAACTTCAGACAAAGTTTTACCCATAAGGGCATGGCTGATATGCTGCCCGCTACTTTAAATGTGATGGAAGGAAAACCCATGACCACCCCGACTTTTGACACTATCGAAGCGCAGGCAAGTTACGGTATCGGCTTGCAGGTAGGACAGCAGCTGAGCGAATCCGGCCTGGAAGGTCTGTTACCTGAAGCGCTGGTGGCGGGTATCGCTGATGCGCTGGAAGGCAAACAGCCTGCCGTTCCGGTTGACGTTGTGCATCGTGCGCTGCGTGAAATCCACGAACGTGCTGACGCCGTGCGTCGCGCGCGCTTCGAAGAGATGGCAGCCGAAGGCGTGAAATATCTGGAAGAGAACCGCGAGCGCGAAGGCGTGAACAGCACCGAATCCGGCCTGCAGTTCCGCGTGATCAACCAGGGCGACGGCGCTATCCCGGCGCGTACCGACCACGTTCGCGTGCACTACACCGGTAAGCTGATCGACGGAACCGTGTTCGACAGCTCCGTGGCGCGCGGCGAACCGGCTGAGTTCCCGGTCAACGGCGTTATCGCGGGCTGGATCGAAGCCCTGACCCTGATGCCAGTGGGTTCCAAATGGGAACTGACCATCCCGCACAACCTGGCTTACGGCGAGCGTGGCGCTGGCGCGTCCATCCCGCCATTCAGCACCCTGGTATTTGAAGTCGAGCTGCTGGAAATTCTGTAATCGACTTTTCTTATTTCCTCTCTCCGCCCGGGGAGAGGAAAATAGTGATAAAACCCATAGTTACGACGGAATCAACATTTTATCTTGCAAACGAAACTGTTGCGTGTATTTTTGTGAGCTGTTTCGCGCTGTATGAGTGATATGACACTCACTTTCAACATATTATTAACATAATATCTAAATCATAGTATTCATCCCGCCGATTCTTACCTAATATCGATAAACCCTTACGAAGGGACCGTCATTTATTTGACGTTTTTAAAGGCCAGAAGAGCCTTAACAACACAGACAGGCATAAACAGGAAAAATTACATGGTAGATCAGGTCAAAGTCGCCGCTGCAGAAGAGGCGACGTCTGAACAGTCGCTACGGCGCAATCTCACAAACCGTCATATACAGCTTATCGCCATTGGTGGAGCCATCGGCACCGGGCTGTTTATGGGGTCCGGCAAAACCATCAGTCTTGCCGGGCCGTCGATCATCTTCGTTTATATGATCATCGGTTTTATGCTCTTCTTCGTTATGCGCGCAATGGGTGAATTGCTGCTCTCGAACCTCGAATACAAATCCTTCAGCGACTTCGCGTCGGACCTGCTCGGCCCGTGGGCGGGCTACTTTACCGGCTGGACCTACTGGTTCTGCTGGGTGGTCACCGGCATGGCGGACGTCGTGGCGATTACCGCTTACGCGCAGTTCTGGTTCCCGGGGCTGTCGGACTGGGTCGCCTCGCTGGCGGTGATTATTCTGCTGCTGAGCCTGAACCTTGCCACCGTGAAAATGTTCGGTGAGATGGAGTTCTGGTTCGCGATGATCAAGATTGTCGCTATCGTGGGGCTGATTGTGGTGGGCCTGGTGATGGTCCTGACGCACTTCCAGTCGCCAACGGGCGTTCAGGCGTCCTTCACCCATCTGTGGAATGACGGCGGCTGGTTCCCGAAAGGCATCAGCGGCTTCTTTGCGGGCTTCCAGATTGCGGTGTTTGCGTTTGTGGGGATTGAGCTTGTCGGAACGACTGCTGCGGAAACCAAAGATCCGGAGAAGTCCCTGCCGCGCGCCATCAACTCCATACCGGTGCGTATCATCATGTTCTACGTCTTCGCGCTGATCATCATTATGTCCGTGACGCCGTGGAGCTCCGTGGTGCCCAGCAAGAGCCCGTTCGTTGAGCTGTTCGTGCTGGTAGGGCTGCCTGCTGCGGCGAGCCTGATTAACTTCGTGGTGCTGACCTCTGCGGCATCGTCTGCGAACAGCGGCGTGTTCTCAACCAGCCGTATGCTGTTTGGTCTGGCGCAGGAGGGCGTGGCGCCGAGCGCCTTTGCGAAACTCTCTAAACGTGCTGTACCGGCGAAAGGGCTGACCTTCTCCTGCATGTGCCTGCTGGGTGGCGTGGTGATGCTCTACGTGAACCCAAGCGTAATTGGCGCGTTTACCATGATCACCACGGTGTCGGCGATCCTGTTCATGTTCGTCTGGACCATTATCCTGTGCTCGTACCTCGTGTACCGCAAACAGCGTCCGCACCTGCATGAGAAGTCGATCTACAAGATGCCGCTGGGCAAGCTGATGTGCTGGGTGTGCATGGCGTTCTTCGTGTTCGTGCTGGTGCTGCTGACGCTCGAAGATGACACCCGTCAGGCGCTGGTCGTCACGCCGCTGTGGTTTATCGCGCTGGGGCTGGGCTGGCTGTTTATCGGTAAGAAACGGATGGCAGGAATGCGTTAAGCATGTTGCCGGGTGGCGCTGACGCTTACCCGGCCTATGTTCGAGGACGTTGTAGGCCCGGTAAGCGCTAGCGCCACCGGGCTTTTTTATTCCCCCGCCAATGCCCGCGGGAACAGCACGTTATTCTCAAGACTGATGTGCTCCATCAGATCGTCAATCATCTCGTTAATGCCGTTGTACATCGCTTTCCAGGTGGTGCACGCTTCCGGCGGCGGTGTGACGTTGTTAGTGGTGTGTTTGATCACGTCCAGCAGTTCGCCCGCGTCATCGTGCTCGCTTTCCATTACGCTGATAGGTCCCATCGCCTGGCTTCCCATTCCCTGTTTAATCATCGGGAAGAGGATCTGCTCTTCTTTCATCATGTGGCTGGAAAGCTCTTCATGCAGCATGGTCAGGTATTTTGCCAGACCGCGCGGCACGGAAGGCTTGTCGGCATGTACGCGCTCAACTTTCGTTGCCTGCAGGATCAGCTCAGGCAGCTGTTCACGGTGGCGGTCGTGGTAACGCACGATGATATGGTCGATGATTTCCGTGAGCGGGGCGGTGCGCCAGTCTTTTTCAACAGGCTGTTCAGCCAGCAGCGCCAGTTCCGCTTCGATAGCCTCCACGTCCAGTTCCTTGCGCGAGGCCGCTCGCGCCAGCGTTTGCTTACCGCCGCAGCAGTAATCCATATCGTATTTACGGAACAGCGCGGAAGCGCGAGGGATGGAGAGCGCCAGCTCGCCGAGGGGGTGGTCGCGAAAGGCCATAGCAGTTACCTCGTCATTAAAAATATAAGATGCATATTAAATGCATCTTTAAGGTGGCGCTATAACCCTTTAGAGGGAAGGGAGAAAGTGCGACACGGATCACAAAAAAATGTCCCGTTTAACTCCCTGAATGGATTTAGGAAAGTGGTTTAGAAAGTTTTTAAAGGTGGAGAAACAGTAAACAACCCGCCGCGCGTGCCGATAGATACACGTCAGACAAACCTGCATATAACAAAGGCAACGCATGTTTAAACGTATAAAAGTCATTACTCTTCTTATTTCGGTGCTGCTTGTGCTCGGCATCATGCAAGTGATTTCCGCGGGTATCTTTATCAACGCGCTGAATAACGATAAAGACAACTTCACCGTGTCGCAGCTTTCCAGCCAGAACGTGGCGGAATTTACCGACGCCTGGATCAGCCTGAACCAGGCGCGCGTCACGCTAAACCGCGGGATGCTGCGTCTGCAAAGCAGCATGGCCTCTCAGATTAACGGCGGACAGTTGAACGAGCTGGTTAACACCGCGAAAAATCTGCTGGCCAATGCGCAGGTCCATTACGACAAATACTACGCCCTGCCGAATACCCCGGGTCTGGATGAGAACCTGGCCGATCGGCTGGAAGAGCAGTACCGCATCTACTCCGCCACGTTGACGCAAATGAACGTTCTGCTGGGCCAGGGCAACCTGGAAGATATGTTCAAGCAGAATGCAGAACAGAAGCAGACGGCAATGCAAAAGGTCTATCGCGAGTGGCGCGAGGCGCAGGCTGCGCTCACCAGTAAAGGCATTCAGGATAACGAAAGCGACTACAAGCGCATCCTGTGGATCCTCTCTGCCGTCATGATACTCGTCATTGCGGTGATTATCTCCAGCTGGATCGCCATGCGCCGGGTGCTGCTGCTGCCGCTGGAAGAGGTGATCAACCATATCCGCGCCATCGCGGCAGGGGATTTAACCCAGCCGATTCAGGCTGAAGGCAGGAACGAAATGGCTATCCTGGCGCGCAACGTGCAGGAGATGCAAACCTCGCTGGCGAACACCGTGGGCGTGGTGCGTGAAGGCGCAGATACCATCTATACCGGTGCGGGTGAAATCTCGGCGGGCAGCAACGACCTCTCTTCCCGTACCGAGCAGCAGGCCGCGTCTCTGGAAGAGACGGCAGCCAGCATGGAACAGCTGACCGCCACCGTGAAGCAGAACGCGGATAACGCGCGTCAGGCGTCTCGTCTGGCGCTGGATGCCTCCTCAACCGCGAAGAAGGGCGGTAACGTGGTGGAAGGCGTGGTGCGCACCATGGATGAGATCGCCACCAGCTCCAGCAAAATCGCGCAAATTACTAACGTTATCGACGGCATTGCCTTCCAGACCAACATTCTGGCGCTGAACGCGGCGGTGGAAGCGGCGCGTGCGGGCGAGCAGGGCCGTGGCTTTGCGGTGGTTGCAGGAGAAGTACGCACGCTTGCCCAGCGCAGCGCCCAGGCGGCGAAAGAGATTAAGGCGCTGATCGATGATTCCGGCGAACGCGTGAACGCGGGTTCTCAGCTGGTGAACGAAGCGGGCGCGACGATGGCGGAAATCGTTAACGCGGTTACCCGCGTGACCGACATCATGGGCGAAATTGCCTCTGCCTCTGACGAGCAGAGCCGCGGTATCGACCAGGTTGGTCAGGCGGTAGCCGAGATGGACCGCGTGACCCAGCAGAACGCCTCGCTGGTGGAGGAGTCTGCGGCGGCAGCGGCGGCGCTGGAAGATCAGGCCGCACGCCTGAACGAAGCGGTAGCGGTGTTCAAAATAACGCGTAATCAGGCGGTCAAAGCGGCACCGGTGAAAACCTATGTGCCAAAAGCGCAGCCAGCAGCGACGGCGTCTGAAGCGAACTGGGAAACGTTTTAAGGGCTTGCCCGGTGGCGGCTACGCCTTACCAGACCTACTGTTTTGTAGGCCCTGCAAGCGTAGCGCCGCTGGGCATTACTTACATCTCCGAAGCCGGAACGACCCTCGGTTTTTCCGGCTTCGCTCTTACCGCCATCACCACCCCCACCACCAGCAGCGCGATCCCGCAGGCCGTTAACAGCGGCGGCACGCTCTGGCGCATCAGGAAGGTGTACAGCAGCCCGGCCAGGGTTTCGAACACAATCAGCGGCCCTAAGATCACCGTCGGCAGCTTCTGGCTGGCAATGTTCCAGCACAGCGCGCCCACCCAGGAGCACAGCACCGCAATCGCAACCATTAAGCCAATAAAGACCCAGGGTCTTGGCCCGAAGGGCTGGGCAAATTCCGGCTGCTGATGACCCAGCCAGAGGCATGCGCCGGCATACCCCACTAACGAGACGGGGAGCGTGACCAGCGCCTGCGCCGTTGCCCACATCATCGGGTGTTTGTCCGGGTTCTCCCGCAGCCAGCGCGCATTGCGCAGGGCGTACCAGGCCCAGCACGCGACCGAGATGAACGCTAAAACGATCCCCGAACCGTAACGCCATAAGCTGAAGTCTGCCAGGCCGTGGCGCAGCTCGGCGATATTGACGCACACCAGCCCCACGGCGGTGCAGGCCAGGGCGGGTATCATTTTCGACCACGCCAGCTTGCCGTCCCGATGACTATAAAGCAGATTCGCGAAGATGGGGATGACCACCGGCAGCGTGCCGATAATCATGGTCGACACCGGCGCTCCGGTTCGCTGAATGGCGCTTGCCAGGCAGACGTAATAGATGAGATTGCCCATCATGGTCAGCGCCAGCGCGGTGCCCCAGTCCTGACGGCTGAGCTGTCGCAAGCGTGTACGCCCCAGCCATGCCAGAGGAAGGGCAATCAGCCCGAGCGCCAGATAACGTCCGGTAGACTGCAATATCGCCGGGTATTCCGGCACGATCAGAGGGCCGACAAAGATCAGCCCCCACATCAAACCTGCAAGCAGGGCATACAACACGCCGCTAATCATTTTTCCATCCACATTGATTTACTCTGCACTCAGTCTAGAAGGGGGAAACGCGCGCGTATTGTATGAGATTGCGCATTAGCGCCGGGTGACCTGTTTCTGGTAGCGCACGGGCGTAATGCCGTAGCGGCGGGTGAAGGCGCGGGTTAAATGCGACTGGTCGGTCAGCCCCGTTGCGGCGGCGACTTCGGCGGCGGGCATACCGTGGGTGAGAAACGCCTTGGCGCGCCACAGGCGGATAGCCATCAACATCTGGTGCGGCGTAACGTGAAAATGGGCTTTGAACTGGCGCTGGAAATGGTACGGGCTGAGCGAGACAACGTTCGCCAGTTCGTCCAGCGTCAGGGCGTGCATATAGTTGTCGTGCAAATACTCGCGCACGCGCTCGAAACGGTGTGCGCCTTCCTGAACCACCGGCGCGTGATGGGCTAGCGGCTGAAAGGTCTCGATCAGATCCAGCAATAAGCCTTTTTGCGCCAGCGGATCGTCCGTATGCCACAGGCCGTAAATTAGCCTGCCGATCTGCTGAGAGCGCTGCGGGTCGTAACGGGTTACGTCGCTGAACCACCAGTGGCGCAGGCCGGTTACCTCTTCCAGAAGATCGGGTTCGATGTAGACCATCCGGTAGCGCCAGCCGTCTTCGGTCGCGGACTCCCCGGTATGGATCTCGTCCGGGTTCATGGTAACAACGGATTTTTCAGGTGCGAGATGCTGGGTGCCGCGATAGCGAAAGCGTTCGGCGCCGGTTTCGATGGTACCGATGCCGAAGGCTTCATGGGTGTGGGGCTCAAAGGCGTAGTCAGAGATATGCGCGTGATAGAGTTCAAGGCCCGGCAGCTGCGCCAGATGGCGAAAGCGCGCGCTGTCTCTCTCGTCAGTAAACTGTTCCGGTACGCCTTGCACGATGAGCCTCCTCATGGGTCATCACTACATTATCAGAGATGACCCGAGGGGATGCCACAAAAAATAACCAATCCGTAACAATTACAGAATGGCTTTGACGCTCTCCGCCAGCGGTGTAGTCGGGCGGCCAATCAGCTTGCTCAGGGTACGGCTGTCGTCAAACAGGCCGCCTTTGGACGCGCCCACGTCGGAGTCCGCCAGCATATCCGCCAGCCCGGCGGGTAAACCCACGCTCTTCAATGCGGCTGCAAAGTCCGCTTCGCTCAGGTTTTGATACGCCACAGGTTTACCGCTCTGCTTGCTCAGTTCCGCCGCCAGCTCGCTCAATGTCCAGCCGTGGTCGCCTGCCAGTTCGTATACCTTGCCCGCATGACCCTCTTCAGCGATCACTTTGGCTGCCGCCGCGGCATAGTCTGCGCGGGTGGCAGAGGCAATTTTGCCTTCGCCTGCGGCACCAATGAATACGCCGTGTTCCAGCGCAGGCGGCGCGCTCGCCAGGTAGTTTTCGGTGTACCAGCCGTTGCGCAGCAGGGCGTATGGCACGCCAGATTCTGCCAGCGCTTTCTCGGTTTCGACATGTTCAACGTGCAGACCCAGCGGTGATTTATCCGCGTGCAGCAGGCTGGTGTAGGCGATAAATTTCACGCCTGCCGCTTTGGCGGCGTTGATTACGTTCTGGTGCTGGGTCGCGCGCTGGCCCACTTCGCTGGAGGAGATGAGCAGCAGCTTTTCCACGCCGCTCAGCGCGGCAGTAAAGGCGGCCTTATCGGTGTAATCCGCCTGACGAACCACAATACCCTGGTTGCTTAACGCTTCAGCTTTCGCCGGGTTACGAACAATGGCAACAATCTGGTTTGCTGGAACGGTTTTCAGCAGTTCTTCAATAACGTGCTGGCCAAGCTGGCCGGTAGCGCCGGTAATCGCGATCATGATAAATCTCCTTCGTGTTTGTCTGGTGTTGTGGCACACTATCACCATAGCTAACTTTTAGTAAGTACGTACAAAAAGGTAAGTATGAAAAAAACGATCCCAACGCTCAGTGAGCAAATGCGCGATGGCAATCTCTTCGCGGAACAGTGCCCTTCACGGGAGGTGCTTAAACACGTTACCAGCCGCTGGGGCGTGCTGATCCTGCTGGCTCTGCGCGGAGGAACGCACCGTTTTAGCGAGCTGCGCCATAAAATGGGCGGGGTGAGCGAAAAGATGCTGTCCCAGTCGCTTCAGGCGCTGGAGCAGGACGGGTTTGTCGATCGCGTGTCGTATCCGGTCGTGCCGCCGCACGTCGAGTATAGCCTGACACCGATGGGCATTGAGGTGAGCGAGAAAGTCGCCGCGCTGGCGGACTGGATTGAAGTCAATACGCCGAAGGTGATGGCGAATCGGGATGAGCGTGCGGCGTAAAAGCCGGGTGGCGGTTTCGCCTTACCCGGCACAATCACCGCTACCTGCTCAAATCCACCTGATAAATCGCGAACCCGATATCATCCGTCGCAACCTTCTTCATCGGATACTGCGCCTTATCCTTAATAAACGCGGCTGCCTTATCGGACGGTGACGTTTCAAAGCGGATATCCAGTTTCGCATCGCTGTGGATTGGCGCAAGACGCCAGTTGTTATCCACCGCCGGGTGAATTTCGCCCGCCTTCTTCGACTCCGCGCCGATCCACGCCGCCAGCACCGAGCGGTTTTCGTCCGGTGACGCAAAAGCGATGTGGCTATCGCCCGTACCGGCAAACTTACCGCCGTAGGCGCGGTAGTTATTGGTCACCACCAGGAAGGCGGCATTCGGGTCGATCGCCTTGCCGTTGAAGGTCAGGTTTTTGATGCGTTCGGCCTGCGGGTTAATCGCCTGGCACTCGCCGTCATATTTCGCCGGCTGGGTGACGTCAATCTGGTAATTTACGCCGTCGATCACGTCGAAGTTGTAGGTGCGGAAGCCGTCCCAGTTAATCAGCGACTGCGGCTTGCTGTTGTGCGGGTCAATCTGGTTAAACTGTCCGGCAGAACACTCCAGCCACTCCTTCACCTCTTTCCCCGTGGCTTTAACCACCACCAGGGTATTCGGGTAGAGATAGAGATCGGCGGCGTTACGGAAGGTGAGCTGGCCTTTTTCGACCTCAACATAGCTTGCCGGGTCGTTCTTGCGTCCGCCCACTTTGAATGGCGCAGCGGCAGACAGCACCGGCAGTTTTGCCAGATCCGGATCGCCCTGAACAAAGTGTTCGGCATAGGCTTTCTGGGCCATGTTGACCACCTGAACGGTCGGATCGTCCTGCACCAGCGCCAGGAAGCTGTACATGTTGTCGGCGGATTTGCCGATCGGCTTGCTGACGAATTCGCGGGTGGCGTCGTGGTCGTGCTTCAGCACGTCAACCAGCTTTTTATCTTCACCAGCCAGGGATTTTTTAGCCGCCGCGTCGTAAATCGGGCGCGCTTCGGCTTTTGACTGCGTCACCTTCCAGCTGCCGCTGTCGTTATTTAGCACCAGATCCACCACGCCAAGGTGGTCGCCCCACATGCCCGGCATCACCGACGGCACGCCGTTGAGCGTCCCTTTCTCGATATCCGCCCCTTTAATGCTGGCAAAATCTTTACCCGGGAAAACGGCGTGAGCGTGGCCGAACAGGATCGCGTCAACGCCCGGGACTTCGCTCAGATAATAAACGGAGTTCTCCGCCATGGCCTGGTACGGGTCGGCTGACAGGCCTGAGTGAGCCACCACGACAACGACATCCGCGCCTTTCGCGCGCATTTCCGGCACGTACTTGCGCGCGGTTTCGGTAATGTCATTAACGGTCACTTTGCCGTCGAGGTTGGCTTTATCCCAGGTGATGATCTGCGGCGGTACGAAGCCGATATAGCCGATTTTCAGCGTCTGCTTTTTACCGTCCCGATCGACAACTTCACTCTCTTTAATCAGGTAAGGGGTAAAGAGCGGCTTTTGCGTCTTAACGTCGATGATATTGGCGTTAACGTACGGGAACTTCGCGCCGGCCAGCGCATCGTGCAGGTATTTCAGGCCGTAGTTAAATTCATGGTTGCCCAGGTTGCCGACGGCATAGTCCAGCGTGTTCATCGCTTTATAAACGGGATGGATCTCGCCTTTCTTCAGACCTTTCGCCGCCATGTAGTCGCCGAGCGGGCTGCCCTGAATGAGATCGCCGTTGTCCACCAGCACGCTATTTTTGACTTCATCCCGCGCGGCGTTGATCAAACTTGCTGTACGTACCAGTCCGAATTTTTCCGTAGGGGTATCTTTGTAGTAATCGAAGTCCATCATATTGCTGTGCAGATCGGTCGTTTCCAGAATACGCAGATCTACCGTCGCCGCCTGCACGCTCGCTGCAATCAGCGTCGCCAGAAGCGTTGCACTAAACTTAATCATCAGAGGAGTCCTTTTTTCGATCCGTTCCACAAAAGAGTATGTATCTATCGTTTGTTGCTTACAGAAATGTGAATCCTGACAGAAAAAAGCGACCTGAAACCGGAATTGCTTCACAGATAGCGGAATTGTTCACATTACGATATAACTAAAACAAAGAGTTAACCTCACTGCGTTAACAAAGAGGTGGAAAATGCTAGATAAGATTTGTCAGCTCGCACGGGATGCGGGAGATGCCATCATGCAGGTGTATAACGGTGTTAAACCGATGGAGGTCGTCAGCAAGGCGGACGACTCCCCGGTCACGGCGGCCGATATCGCGGCGCATAAGGTGATCCTGCAAGGTCTACAGGCCTTAACACCGGATGTCCCCGTTCTGTCTGAAGAAGCGCCGCAAAGCTGGGACGAGCGCCAGCACTGGCAGCGCTACTGGCTGGTCGATCCGCTGGACGGGACAAAAGAGTTCATCAAGCGCAACGGTGAGTTCACCGTCAATATTGCCCTGATTGAGAAGGGTAAAGCGGTGCTCGGCGTGGTCTACGCGCCGGTAATGAAGGTGATGTACAGCGCTGCAGAAGGGAAGGCCTGGAAGGAGGAGTGCGGCGTACGCAAGCAGATCCAGGTGCGCGATGCCCGTCCACCGCTGGTGGTGATTAGCCGCTCGCACAGCGACAGCGAGCTGGAGGAATACCTGCAACAGCTGGGTGAACACCAGACCACCTCGATTGGCTCGTCGCTGAAATTCTGCTTGGTGGCGGAAGGTCAGGCGCAGCTGTATCCGCGCTTTGGGCCAACCAACGTCTGGGATACCGCGGCAGGCCATGCCGTTGCCGCGGCCGCCGGGGCGCATGTCCATGACTGGCAGGGCAAGCCGCTGGACTATACCCCGCGCGAATCATTCCTCAACCCCGGCTTCCGCGTCTCTCTTTACTGAGCCAGCAGTTTGTGCAGCAGGGCGACAACCTGCTGCACCTCTTCCTGAGTTAACGCGCCGTCTTTCACCCACTGCACGCGGCCGTCCTTATCCAGCACGACAATCGCGGAACTCTCTTCCTCAAGCTGCCAGGCCTTACGCGTCACGCCGTTGCTGTCGACGATAAACTGCGACCACGGGTAGAGCTTTTTATTGCTCTCAAGGCTTGAGCGCACAAACATCCCGGAGCCAGGAATGGCATCATCGGTGTTCACAATCGTGGTGGTCTGGTAGCGGTCATGGGGGAATTTTGCGGCCTTGATCGCCTCCACCAGGCTGGCATTCTTCTCTTTTGCGGATGTACGACCGGCAATATGTTGTACAACTCTCACTTTGCCCGCGAGCTGCGCGCTATTCCAGGCTTTATAGCTAAACTTATCATTGTCGAGAATCAATTCTCCCCGGTCAGCAATGCCGACTGGCGGTACACGTTGTCCTTTTTCAATGCTGTGAGCGGAAGCCCACAGGGGCAGCAGCAGGCAGGCTGCCGCAAGGATGTTACGTAGGGTCATGGCGTTTCCTTATTGTTTGCAGGTGATCCGACCACTTGGTCATACGCTTTTAATCATAAGTGCGATCAATGTGGTTTTCCCGCAATCCGAGTGCCAGTTTGCGGGTGAACGCACATATCCATGAAAAAACGACGGCTTATACTGCTCTCTATCACGCTTTGCAAAGATTATTCTGAATAATTGTAATCAAACGGTAAATAAACTTATGCACACTGGGTAACACCGTAGTTCTGGTCTATAGTCATTGGGCATCAAAATTTGCGCTCAGGACAGTCGGGCCGATTGTGGCACCGCAAGAGCGTATGATTCGCAGGAGATACAAGAATGAAAATTTTCCAACGCTACAACCCGCTTCAGGTGGCGAAGTACGTGAAGATCCTGTTCCGTGGACGGTTGTACATCAAGGATGTTGGCGCTTTTGAGTTTGATAAGGGCAAGATCCTTGTCCCAAAAGTGAAGGACAAACAGCACCTGTCTGTGATGTCCGAAGTCAACCGTCAGGTTATGCGTCTGCAAACTGAGATGGCTTAACCAACGTGCTATGCAGTAGGTAGTTAAAAAGACGGCTCCCGATGGGAGCCGTTGATGTTTGTGGGGGCAGGAACGTTACGCCGACACCTTCTCTTCCGCGTCCGGCAGCTTCGGCACCAGTACGGTCGGCTTGTTGTCGATACGCGTCACCAGCAGCTGGTCGATGCGATAGTTATCAATATCCACCACCTCAAACTTGTAGCCGGAGAACTTCACCGAGTCGGTGCGTTTCGGGATTTTACGCAGCATAAACATCATAAAGCCGCCGATGGTTTCGTAGTTACCGGACTGCGGGAACTCGTCGATATCCAGCACGCGCATGACGTCTTCAATCGGCGTACCGCCGTCGATCAGCCATGAATTATCGTCACGCTGAACAATCTGCTCTTCCAGTCCCTGGCCAACCAGGTCTCCCATCAGCGTGGTCATCACGTCGTTCAGCGTGATGATACCCACCACCAGCGCGTATTCGTTCATGATCACCGCGAAGTCTTCCCCGGCGGTTTTGAAACTTTCCAGCGCTTCGGAGAGCGTCAGGGTGTCCGGCACAATCAGGGTATTGCGGATCTGCACGCCGCTGTTCAGCGCCAGGCTCTGGTTTGCCAGCACGCGGTTCAGCAGGTCTTTGGAGTCGACGTAACCGATGATGTGGTCGATATCTTCATTACAGACCAGGAACTTGGAGTGAGGATGCTGCGCTACTTTGTTCTTCAGGCTCTGCTCATCTTCATGTAAATCGAACCAGATAATGTTTTCACGGCCCGTCATGGAAGAGGGCACGGTACGGGATTCCAGTTCAAATACGTTCTCAATCAGCTCGTGTTCCTGCTTACGCAGCACCCCGGCCAGCGCGCCGGCTTCCACCACCGCATAAATGTCGTCAGAGGTGATGTCGTCTTTACGCACCATTGGCAGCTTAAAGATGCGGAAAATCACGTTCGCCAGGCCGTTGAAGAACCACACCAGCGGACGAAACACGTACAGACAGAAGCGCATCGGGTTGATGATACGCAAAGCTACAGCTTCTGGCGCAATCATACCGATGCGTTTCGGGGTCAGGTCTGCAAAGAGGATGAACAGGCCGGTTACCAGCGAGAAGGAGAGAATAAAGCTCAGCTGTTCGGCAAGCTCAGCGGACATGTACTTCACAAAGAGGCTATAAAACGCTGGAGAAAAGGCCGCATCGCCCACGATACCGCCGAGAATGGCGACCGCGTTAAGGCCAATCTGCACCACGGTGAAGAACATGCCGGGGTTTTCCTGCATTTTCAGGATGCGGGTGGCATTGATGTTGCCCTCGTCGGCAAGCAGCTTAAGTTTGATTTTGCGGGACGCGGCCAGCGAAATCTCAGATATCGAGAAAAATGCACTGACGGCAATAAGACAAAGTATTACTAAAATACTGTTTAACATAGTTTATCCGGCTTCTCGCCAGATCCTCAGAAGGGGAGTTGATACCATTTGTGTGAAAACACGTAGAACGTCAGCTCGTAGCGTTGAGCCGATTATTTCAGCGGTAGTATAGCGTAAAGAGATGTAAATCTGCCAGAGGTCACATTTTTGGCATAAAACAGACCGGACAGCGTGCGCTGTCCGGTACGGGTGACGATTTAACGGTTAATAATCAGGCCAGCTGTGGTGGCAGGCAGACGCCGATACCCCCGATGCCGCAGTAGCCGTACGGGTTTTTGTGCAGATACTGCTGATGATCGTCCTCGGCATAGTAGAACGGCTTCGCGGTGGCGATTTCCGTGGTCACCTCGCGCGTATCGCCTGCTTCACGCATGGCCTGCTGGAAACGCTCAAGGCTGGCGCGCGCGGCGGCGTCCTGCTCAGGCGTGAGCGGATAAATGGCCGAGCGATACTGTGTGCCGTGGTCGTTGCCCTGACGCATGCCCTGCGCCGGGTCGTGGTTTTCCCAGAAGACCTGCAGGAGCTGTTCGTAGCTGATGACCGTCGGGTCATATACCACGCGTACCGCTTCCGCATGGCCGGTTTCGCCGGAGCAGACTTCGCGGTAGGTTGGGTTTGGCGTGTAGCCGCCCGTGTAGCCGGCCGCGGTGCTGTAAACGCCGGGCAGCTGCCAGAAGAGGCGCTCAACGCCCCAGAAGCAGCCCATGGCGAACAGGGCGATTTCCATTCCATCAGGAACGTTGGTCATTGAATGGTTATTGACGGCGTGTAAGGTCGCCACAGGCATAGGGGTGTTGCGTCCCGGTAATGCATCAGCTTGTGAAACCAGATGCTTCTTGTCGAATAAACTCACGATGGGGCCTCCCGGGGTGCGATGTTTCGGTTAAGGTTGTCACGAAGCGTTTAATTGAACACAATAAATGCGCTGAATGAGACTAGATTTAATCATAAGAAATATTTGGGTGTTACACCCGTTTTCAACCCACGATTTGGGTTTTTGGCTTCCAGGCCGTATTTTGCCGCACGGCGGCGCTTCATTTGCTTCCAGGGTGGAAAAGGGATATTCAGGAGAAAACGTGACAAAAATCCGCCAGTTATGTTTAGTCAGTGTATTGCTGACAAGCGGGGTTGCCAGCGCGGCGAATGTCCGTTTGCAGGTTGAGGGGTTATCCGGGACGCTGGAAAAAAACGTGCGTGCGCAGCTGTCGACCATCCAGAGCGATGAGGTGACGCCGGACCGGCGTTTTCGCGCGCGCGTGGATGACGCGATCCGTGAAGGGCTAAAAGCGCTGGGGTATTACGAACCCACCATTGATTTCGATCTCCGCCCGCCGCCAAAGAAGGGGCGTCAGGTGCTTATTGCCCGCGTCTCGCCGGGCGAGCCGGTGCTGATTGGCGGCACGAACGTCATCCTGCGCGGCGGCGCGCGTACCGACCGCGACTACCTGGACCTGCTCAGCACGCGGCCGAAAATCGGCACCGTGCTCAACCACGGTGACTACGATCACTTCAAAAAAGAGCTGACGAGCGTCTCTCTGCGCAAGGGCTACTTCGACAGCCAGTTCAATAAAAGCCAGCTGGGCATCGCGCTGGAGCGACGTCAGGCCTTCTGGGATATTGACTACGACAGCGGTGAGCGCTACCGCTTTGGCGATGTAACGTTTGAAGGTTCGCAAATTCGTGAAGAGTATCTGCAAAACCTCGTGCCGTTTAAAAAAGGCGATTACTACCAGTCGAGCGATCTGGCGGAGCTGAACCGTCGCCTCTCCGCTACCGGCTGGTTTAACTCCGTGGTTGTCGCACCGGAATTTGATAAGTCTCGCAAAACCAAGGTGTTGCCGCTGCATGGCGTTGTCTCGCCGCGCACCGAGAACACCATTGAGACCGGTGTTGGCTACTCGACAGACGTCGGTCCGCGCGTGAAGACCTCCTGGAAAAAACCGTGGATGAACTCCTACGGCCACAGCCTGACCACCAGCGCCAGCATTTCCGCACCGGAACAGCAGCTTGATTTCAGCTATAAAATACCGCTGCTGAAAAACCCGCTTGAGCAATATTACCTGGTGCAGGGCGGCTTTAAGCGTACCGATTTGAACGATACCGAGCAGGACTCGACAACGCTTGCGGTTTCACGCTTCTGGGATCTCTCCAGCGGCTGGCAGCGCGCCATTAACCTGCGCTGGAGCCTTGATCACTTTACCCAGGCAAACGTCACCAACACCACTATGCTGCTTTATCCGGGCGTGATGATCAGCCGCACCCGCTCGCGCGGCGGCCTGATGCCAACCTGGGGTGATTCACAGCGTTACTCTATCGACTACTCCAATACGATGTGGGGCTCTGACGTCGACTTCACGGTGGTGCAGGCGCAAAACGTCTGGATCCGCACGCTGTATGACAAACACCGCTTTGTGATGCGCGGCAATCTCGGCTGGATTGAGACGGGTGATTTCGAGCGCGTTCCGCCGGACCTGCGCTTCTTCGCCGGGGGCGACCGCAGCATTCGCGGGTATAAGTACAAATCGATCTCACCTGAAAACGAAAAAGGCCAGCTGACCGGGGCATCCAAACTGGCGACCGGATCGCTGGAGTATCAGTACAACGTCAGCGGCAAGTGGTGGGGTGCCATGTTTGTTGACGGTGGTGAAGCGGTGAACGATATCCGCCGCAGCGATTTCAAAACCGGTGCAGGCGTGGGCGTACGCTGGCAGTCACCCGTCGGACCCATCAAGCTCGACTTCGCCGTGCCGGTGGGCGACAAAGATGAACACGGATTACAGTTTTACATCGGTCTGGGGCCTGAATTATGAGTTTATGGAAGAAAATAAGCCTCGGGGTGCTGATTTTTATCGTGCTGCTGCTCGGTACGGTGGCGTTTCTGGTGGGAACGACGACCGGGCTGCATCTGCTGTTTAACGCCGCTAACCGTTGGGTGCCGGGGCTGGAAATTGGTCAGGTAACGGGCGGCTGGCGAGACCTGCGTCTGAAGAACATCCGCTACGAGCAGCCGGGCGTGGCGGTCAACGCCGGGGAATTCCATCTCGCGGTGAAGCTGGGCTGCCTGCGGGACAGCAAACTCTGCGTGAACGATCTGTCGCTAAAAGACGTCAACGTGGCGATAGACTCAAAGAAAATGCCGAAGTCTGCGCCGGTTGAGGAAGAGGACAGCGGCCCGCTGAATCTCTCCACGCCGTACCCGATTGCGCTCTATCGGGTGGCGCTCGATAACGTCAATATCAAAATCGACGACACCACCGTTTCGGTGATGGATTTCACCTCCGGTCTGCGCTGGCAGGAGAAAAACCTCACCCTGACGCCAACCTCGCTGCAAGGGTTGCTGATCGCGCTGCCGAAAGTGGCGGACGTGGCGCAGGAAGAGATCGTCGAACCGAAGATCCAGAACCCGCAGCCGGAAGAGAAGCCGCTGGGCGAAACGCTGAAAGAACTCTTCTCGAAGCCTGTCCTGCCTGAAATGACCGACGTGCATCTGCCGCTGAACCTCAACATTGAGGAGTTCAAAGGCGAACAGCTGCGCCTGACCGGCGACACCGATCTGACGGTCTTTAACATGCTGCTGAAAGTCAGCAGCATTGACGGCAACATGAAGCTCGACGCGCTGGATATCGATACCAACCAGGGCTCGGTGAACGCGTCAGGCAACGCCCTGCTGCGCGACAGCTGGCCGGTGGATATCACCCTCAATAGCGCCCTGAATATCGACCCGCTGAAGGGCGAAAAAGTGAAGGTTAAAGTGGGCGGGGCGCTGCGCGAGAAGCTGGATATCGGGGTGAATCTCTCCGGCCCGGTAGACATGGCCCTGCGCGCGCAAACCCAGCTGGCGGAAGCCGGGCTGCCGCTCAATCTGGAGGTTGTCAGCAAGCAGCTTTACTGGCCGTTTACCGGCGAAAAACAGTATCAGGCCGACGATCTGAAGCTGAAGCTGAGCGGCAAGATGACCGACTATACGCTCTCGTTCCGCACTGCGGTGAAGGGGCAGGGCGTGCCGCCCGCGACCATCACGCTGGATGCAAAAGGCAACGAACAGCAGGTTAACCTCGACAAGCTGACCGTCGCGGCGCTGGAAGGCAAAACGGAACTGACCGCGCTGCTCGACTGGCAGCAGGCGATCAGCTGGCGCGGCGAGCTGAAGCTGACGGGAATTAACACCGCCAAAGAGGTGCCGGACTGGCCGTCGAAGCTGGACGGGCTGATCAAAACCCGCGGCAGCCTCTACGGCGGCACGTGGCAGATGGACGTGCCGGAAATCAAGCTCACCGGGAACGTGAAGCAGAACAAGGTGAACGTTGAAGGCTCGGTGAAGGGCAACAGCTACCTGCAGTGGATTATCCCGGGACTGCACGTGGCGCTGGGCCGCAACACGGCGGATATCAAAGGCGAGCTGGGGGTAAAAGATCTCAATCTTGACGCCACCATCGACGCGCCAAATCTGGATAACGCCCTGCCGGGTCTGGGCGGTACGGCGAAAGGACTCGTGAAAGTGCGCGGCACCGTGGACGCGCCGCAGCTGCTGGCAGATATCACCGCCAACAATCTGCGCTGGCAGGAGCTGAGCGTTGCCCGCGTCCGCGTGGAAGGGGATGTGAAATCCACCGATCAGATCGGCGGCAACCTGAACCTGCGCGTGGAGCGCATTTCCCAGCCGGACGTGAACATCAGCCTGGTGACTCTGGACGCCAAAGGGAACGAGAAGCAGCACGACCTCCAGCTGCGCGTGCAGGGCGAGCCCGTCTCCGGCCAGCTTCACCTGACCGGCAGCTTCGACCGGAAGGAAACGCGCTGGAAAGGAACGCTGGACAACACCCGCTTCAACACCCCGGTGGGGCCGCTGTCGCTGTCGCGCTCCATTGCGCTGGACTACCGCAACGCCGAGCAGAAGATCAGCATCGGGCCTCACTGCTGGACCAACCCGAACGCGGAGCTGTGCGTGCCGCAGACCATTGATGCGGGGGCGGAAGGGCGCGCGCAGATCAACCTGAACCGCTTCGATCTGGCGATGTTGAAACCGTTTATGCCGGACACCACGCAGGCCAGCGGCGTCTTCAGCGGGAAAGCCGATGTCGCCTGGGACACCACCAAAGAGGGGCTTCCACAGGGCAGCGTCACGCTTTCCGGGCGCAACGTGAAGGTAACGCAGGAAGTCAACGACGCGCCGCTGCCGGTGGCCTTCGACACCCTGAATGTGAGTGCAGACCTGCATAACAACCGTGCGGAGCTGGGGTGGCTTATCCGTCTGACCAACAACGGCCAGATGGACGGGCAGATACAGATTACCGATCCGCAGGGGCGGCGCAATCTGGGCGGCAACGTCAATATTCGTAACTTCAACCTGGCGATGGTCAACCCAATCTTCGCCCGCGGGGAAAAAGCCGAGGGTATGGTAAATGCCAACCTGCGCCTGGCGGGCAACGCGCAAAGCCCTCAGCTGTTCGGTCAGTTGCGGCTCAGCGGTGTGGATATCGACGGTAACTTTATGCCGTTCGATATGCAGCCCAGCCAGATTGCGATGAACTTCAACGGCATGAGCTCGACGCTGAACGGCTCGGTATTAACTCAGCAGGGGCAAATCAACCTGAGCGGCGACGCGGACTGGAGCCAGCTCGACAACTGGCGCGCCCGTATTGCCGCGAAAGGCAGTAAGGTGCGCATCACCGTACCGCCAATGGTGCGCCTGGACGTCTCGCCGGACGTGGTCTTTGAGGCGACGCCAAGCCTCTTCACCCTGGATGGCCGCGTGGACGTGCCGTGGGCGCGCATCGTGGTTCACGAGGTGCCGGAAAGCGCGGTCGGCGTCTCCAGTGATGAAGTTATGCTCAATGAAAATCTGAAACCTGCCGAAGAGAAGAGCGCTGGCATACCGATTAATAGTAACCTTATCGTGCACGTGGGAAATAACGTGCGGTTGGATGCGTTTGGGCTGAAGGCGAGGCTCACGGGCGACCTGAAAGTGGCGCAGGATAAACAAGGGCTTGGCCTCAACGGGCAGATCAATATTCCTGAAGGGCGTTTTCATGCCTATGGTCAGGATCTGATTGTCCGTAAAGGCGAGCTGCTGTTCTCCGGCCCACCGGATCAACCATTGTTGAACATCGAAGCGATTCGTAACCCGGAAGCGACGGAAAACGACGTCATTGCTGGCGTACGCGTCACCGGCTCTGCCGACGAACCGAAGGCGGAGATCTTCTCCGACCCGGCGATGTCGCAGCAGGAAGCCCTCTCTTATCTGCTGCGCGGACAAGGTCTGGACAGCGGACAAAGCGACAGTGCGGCGATGACCTCAATGTTGGT
Organism: Enterobacter cloacae complex sp. I3; assembly: GCF_014896175.1. Taxonomy (NCBI): domain Bacteria; kingdom Pseudomonadati; phylum Pseudomonadota; class Gammaproteobacteria; order Enterobacterales; family Enterobacteriaceae; genus Enterobacter; species Enterobacter cloacae complex sp. I3. The sequence goes on along the minus strand of NZ_JADBQZ010000012.1, from coordinate 68,318 downwards.
CGGTCTGGGGGTTGCACAAAGTGGGCAGGTTGTGGGTAAAATCGGCGAGACGTTCGGCGTAAGCAATCTGGCGCTGGACACCCAGGGCGTGGGTGACTCCTCGCAGGTGGTGGTCAGCGGCTATGTACTGCCGGGTCTGCAGGTAAAATATGGTGTGGGGATCTTTGACTCACTGGCAACACTCACGTTACGCTATCGCCTGATGCCTAAGCTATATCTGGAAGCAGTGTCCGGCGTAGACCAGGCACTTGATCTGCTCTATCAGTTTGAGTTTTAGCAATGCGAATATTTGTCTACGGCAGTTTACGAACCAGGCAAGGCAACAGTCACTGGATGACCAATGCCCAGCTACTGGGGAATTACAATATCGAGAACTACCAGTTGTACAGCCTGGGCCACTATCCAGGCGCGGTTCCCGGCGAAGGAACAGTACAGGGTGAAGTTTATCGTATTGATAATGCTACACTTGCCGAACTTGATGCCTTGCGCACCAGGGGCGGTGAATACGCTCGCCAGTTGATCCAGACACCGTACGGAAGCGCGTGGATGTATGTCTACCAGCGTCCGGTCGACGGGTTAACGCGGATTGTAAGCGGTAACTGGTTAGACAGAGACCAGTACTGAAAAACGACAACGCCACCGTGAGGTGGCGTTGTTTTTTTCACTTTCAATTCTCTTCTGTATCCCTGCGTCGGGTTAAAAAAAGAGGAACGAACAGCATGATGTATGGGGCAATAAGCCATAAAAAACACAAGGCGCGTGAACGGCCATAGTAGTTTATGCATCGCGTATTGCTTGATATGACGGGCAGGAAAAACAGTAAAAACAGCAAAATCGCATAATCGCTTCGATAAGGGATCCATAAGTAAAACAAAAACCAGGCAAGTTGGAATGTCAGGATGCAGAGATACTGCCATTTGCTGTCTTTGCCGTAACAGTCAAACGCCTTTATGTAGCCCATCTTTATGCTTTGAAGAAAGAAACTTAGCATGTATAACGCTCACGATCGCGACGGTCAGAAGCGTGCTCGTCAGCAACGCTCCTAAAAAATAGCTGTGGGTGATATCAGTAGCACCCGAGCTTAAAGTATGTAATTTACTATATCCTCTATCTACTGCAACAAAAAGCGTATATAGCCCGATGTTAATAAAGAACTGAAGCAGACAAGAAGTGACAATATTCGCTGGAATTCTTTTTAATAGAGTGAGTAACGTATAAATAATACTTGCTGAAAGAGCGAAGTAAAGCCCGTTAAATAAACTGGATAGTAAGGAGCTGTTTATTTCGCTGAATATTAAATTATCGCTTCCATAATACCATGCCAGATATTGAGTATACGTACTTCTGCCAAAGATAAAGGAGGCAATAATAATGACGAGTAGACTTACGATATGGATTTTCTTACTCATAATTTTGCTCCCTTAGAAAGCAGTTCCTTCATCGTTTTACTGGCCTCCAGCTGATCTTTGATTATGGCAAGGTCACGATTGTTGTGATTATATTTTGCAATAGCGGTTGGCGTTCCTTTACCACCATTGTCCATAAAGAAGACAATATCCTTACGACCATAAAGAAGGACCTGTGGGATGGGATCACGCCCATAGCTCACCGCCTGAGGAAGGGAGTGAATAGACTCTGTCGTGAGGAAGCGAGGAATATTTTCATGCTCAATATTGCCTAAAGGTGTAGTGGCTACAAGAGAGCCGATAAAATCAGTCGTATACACTAACGTATCTGTATCTTTGGTCGTTACTTTCGAGCCCGTAAGATATTTTATCTGTTGCCAAAGTGTAATATCTTTTGGGGTAACCTTAACACCATCCATAAACATATCTTGCTTGCGTTTTAGCTGAATGACAGTGCGGTGTACCTGTGTCAAAGAGGGGCTGATTTCCCCAACGGAAGGCATAAGTCCATCGCGGGAATATAGCCTTTCAATAATAAAGTAAATTCCAGTTGGGCGGGCAACATCAATGTTAATGGATGACATATGAATCCTGTAATCAATGGGGATTAATGCTCATTATGACAGTATGTGATTAATTGACAGCCTATTCAACCACTCCCACCATAAATGAGAGGGTGTCTTTGTTGTATTAACATGAAAGCCAAAGGGAATGGGATTTATCTTAAAAGCTAATGTATGCTGCTTTTAACAAAGATAAAAAAAGCCCCAGTATGCGGGGCTTTCATCAATCGACAGTAAGAATTACTTCTTAGCAGCGCGTTCGAAAGAGGCGATGATTTCTGCTTTCGCCGCTTCTGCGTTGTCCCAGCCGTCAACCTTAACCCATTTACCTTTTTCGAGGTCTTTGTAGTGCTCGAAGAAGTGGGCGATCTGCGCTTTCAGCAGCTCTGGCAGGTCATTCACATCTTTAATGTGATCGTACTCTTTGCTCAGCTTGGTGTGCGGTACCGCAACCAGCTTCGCATCTTCACCCGCTTCGTCAGTCATCTTCAGCACGCCAACAGGACGGCAGCGAATGACGGAGCCTGGCTGCAGTGGGTATGGCGTTGGAACCAGCACGTCAACCGGGTCACCGTCCAGAGACAGGGTGTGGTTGATGTAGCCGTAGTTGCACGGATAGAACATGGCGGTAGACATGAAACGGTCAACGAACAGCGCACCGGTGTCTTTGTCGATTTCGTATTTGATTGGATCTGCGTTGGCCGGGATTTCAATAACAACGTAGATGTCTTCTGGCAGTTCTTTACCCGCTGGGACGTTGAGTAAGCTCATGTCGGTGTCCTTTAAAATGGATGGTAAACAAGTGGCAGGTATTATAGCCAACTCACGCTGAATGTCTCCGCCTCTTTTCGCTTTCTCTCCCCGCAAGTCCCACTTTTCAGACCGTTTCCATGACAGGAAAATCCATAAACTCAGCCGCATTTTTAATGGTGAAATGAAAGCGATTACAAACTTGTGATTAACATTTTATTCACTTTCCTGAAGTGTGATGTAACGCAATTCGTTACATATTTCATTGGCTATAGTCATTTCGCAGAACATCTTTTAACCAACAATAAACACCCCTACGAGGACGCTCATATGTGGAAGCGCTTACTTCTTGTCACAGCAGTTTCGGCAGCCATGTCGTCTATGGCGATGGCCGCTCCCTTAACCGTAGGTTTTTCGCAAGTTGGCTCTGAATCCGGCTGGCGTGCGGCGGAAACCAACGTTGCGAAAAGCGAGGCCCAGAAACGCGGCATCACCCTGAAAATCGCCGATGGTCAGCAAAAGCAGGAAAACCAGATCAAAGCCGTGCGCTCGTTTATCGCCCAGGGCGTGGATGCCATCTTTATTGCGCCAGTGGTGGCGACCGGCTGGGAACCGGTTCTGAAGGAAGCGAAAGACGCTGAAATTCCGGTCTTCCTGCTCGACCGTTCCATCGATGTTAAAGACAAATCTCTCTATATGACCACCGTCACCGCGAATAACGTGCTTGAAGGGCAGTTAATTGGCGACTGGCTGATTAAACAGGTCGACGGCAAGCCGTGTAACGTCGTTGAACTGCAGGGCACCGTCGGCGCGAGCGTGGCCATCGACCGTAAGAAAGGGTTTGCTGAGGCTATTGCCAAAGCGCCAAACATCAAGATTATCCGCTCCCAGTCCGGCGACTTTACCCGCAGTAAGGGTAAAGAGGTTATGGAGAGCTTTATCAAGGCTGAAAACAACGGCAAGAATATCTGCATGGTTTACGCCCACAACGATGACATGGCGATCGGGGCGATTCAGGCGATTAAAGAAGCGGGCCTGAAGCCGGGCAAAGATATCCTCACCGGCTCTATCGACGGCGTGCCGGACATCTACAAAGCGATGATCGACGGTGAAGCCAATGCCAGCGTCGAGCTGACGCCGAACATGGCGGGCCCGGCATTCGACGCGCTGGAGAAATTCAAGAAAGACGGCACGATGCCTGAGAAGGTGACCGTCACCAAGTCCACGCTCTACCTGCCTGATACAGCGAAAGAAGAGTTAGAGAAGAAGAAAAATATGGGCTACTGATCCAGTGAAATTGCCGGGTGGCGCTGCGCTTACCCGGCCTACGGGAACGTGCCGGGGACATGAATATGAAAACTGAACAACACCAGGAAATCCTCCGCACAGAGGGCTTGAGTAAATTCTTCCCCGGCGTGAAGGCGCTGGATAGCGTTGATTTCAGCCTGCGGCGCGGTGAGATCATGGCGCTGCTGGGCGAGAACGGCGCGGGAAAATCGACGCTGATTAAATCGCTGACCGGCGTTTATCACGCCGATCGCGGCACCATCTGGCTGGAAGGCAACGCCATTTCGCCAAAAAATACCGCCCACGCCCAGCAGCTGGGGATCGGGACGGTTTACCAGGAAGTGAACCTGCTGCCGAATATGTCGGTGGCGGACAACCTGTTTATTGGCCGCGAGCCACGCCGCTTTGGCCTGCTGCGCCGCAAAGAGATGGAGGCGCGCGCCACGAAGCTGATGGAGTCCTACGGCTTCTCCCTCGACGTTCGCGAGCCGCTGAACCGCTTTTCCGTGGCGATGCAGCAGATCGTCGCCATCTGTCGCGCGATCGATCTCTCTGCGAAGGTGCTGATCCTCGATGAACCCACCGCCAGCCTCGATACCCAGGAAGTGGAGATGCTCTTCACCCTGATGCGCCAGCTGCGCGATCAGGGCGTGAGCCTGATCTTCGTCACGCACTTTCTCGATCAGGTGTATGAGGTGAGCGACCGCATTACGGTGCTGCGCAACGGCAGCTTTGTCGGCTGCCGCGAAACCCGCGAGCTGCCGCAGATCGAGCTGGTGAAAATGATGCTGGGCCGCGAACTGGAAACCAACGCGCTCCAGCGTGCGGGCCGCACGTTGCTGAGCGAAAAACCGGTTGCCGCGTTCAGCGATTACGGCAAGAAAGGCGTGATATCGCCGTTTAACCTTGAGGTGCGTCCCGGCGAAATTGTCGGGCTGGCGGGCCTGCTGGGCTCGGGCCGAACCGAAACCGCCGAGGTGATCTTCGGGATCAAGCCTGCCGACAGCGGCACCGCGCTGATCAAGGGCAAACCGCAAACCCTGCGATCGCCGCATCAGGCCTCCTGTCTGGGCGTTGGCTTCTGCCCGGAAGACCGGAAAACGGACGGCATCATTGCCGCCGCCTCGGTGCGGGAAAATATCATCCTGGCCCTGCAGGCCCAGCGCGGCTGGCTACGCCCGATCCCTCGTAAAGAGCAAAACGCCATCGCCGAGCGCTTTATCCGCCAGCTCGGCATCCGCACCCCGAGCGCGGAACAGCCGATTGAATTTCTCTCCGGCGGTAACCAGCAGAAGGTGCTGCTCTCCCGCTGGCTGCTGACCAAACCGCAGTTCCTGATCCTTGACGAGCCGACGCGCGGTATCGACGTGGGCGCGCACGCCGAAATTATCCGGCTTATCGAAACGCTCTGTGCGGACGGGCTGGCCCTGCTGGTTATCTCATCCGAGCTGGAGGAGCTGGTGGGCTATGCCGATCGCGTCATCATCATGCGCGATCGCAAACAGGTGGCAGAGATCCCGCTGGATAAACTGTCCGTTCCGGCAATCATGAATGCCATCGCGGCGTAAGGAGTGAATCGTGATGTCCCGTTCGCTTTCGCAAACCGGTGAGTCAAAGCGCCGCTTTAGCTGGCCAACCGGCACGCCGCAAATTGCAGCGCTGCTGGTGGTGCTGCTGGTAGATAGCCTTGTCGCACCGCATTTCTTCCAGATTATTGTTCAGGATGGCCGCCTGTTTGGCAGCCCGATCGATATTTTAAACCGCGCCGCGCCCGTGGCGCTGCTGGCGATTGGGATGACGCTGGTGATCGCCACCGGCGGAATAGATCTCTCCGTCGGCGCGGTGATGGCTATCGCCGGGGCCACGGCAGCCTCAATGACCGTGGCCGGTCACAGCCTGCCGGTGGTACTGCTGGCGGCCTTAGGCACCGGCGTGCTGGCCGGACTATGGAACGGCATTCTGGTGGCGGTGCTGAAAATTCAGCCCTTTGTCGCTACGCTGATCCTGATGGTGGCCGGGCGCGGGGTCGCACAGCTGATCACCTCGGGGCAGATTGTTACCTTCAACTCTCCGAGCCTGGCATGGCTTGGCAGCGGCAACCTTCTGTTCTTCCCGACGCCAGTGATTATTGCCCTGGTCACGCTTATTGTCTTTTGGCTCTTCACCCGCAAAACGGCACTCGGCATGTTTATTGAGGCGGTGGGGATCAACATTCGCGCCGCGCGCAACGCCGGGGTCAACACCCGCCTGATGGTGATGCTGACCTACGTGCTGAGCGGCTTCTGCGCCGCCATTGCCGGTGTCATCGTCGCCGCCGATATTCGCGGGGCCGATGCCAATAACGCCGGGCTCTGGCTGGAGCTGGATGCGATCCTCGCGGTGGTGATCGGCGGCGGGTCGCTGATGGGCGGGCGCTTTAACCTGCTGCTCTCGGTGATCGGCGCGCTGATCATTCAGGGCATGAACACCGGGATCCTGCTGTCGGGATTCCAGCCGGAACTCAACCAGGTGGTAAAAGCGGTAGTTGTACTCTGCGTGCTGATCGTCCAGTCGCCGCGCTTTGTCAGCATCATTAAGGGGATCCGTGGCCATGATAAAACGTAATTTACCGTTAATGATCACGCTGGGCGTGTTTGTGCTGGGGTATCTCTACTGCCTCACGCAGTTCCCCGGTTTTGCCTCAACGCGCGTGATCTGCAACATTCTGACGGACAACGCCTTTTTAGGCATTATCGCCGTCGGCATGACCTTTGTGATCCTCTCCGGCGGGATCGATCTCTCAGTTGGCTCGGTGATCGCGTTCACGGGGGTATTCCTTGCGAAGGCGATCGGCTTTTGGGGCATCTCGCCGCTGGTGGCGTTTCCGCTGGTGCTGGTGATGGGCTGCGCGTTTGGCGCCTTTATGGGGCTTCTGATCGACGCGCTGAAAATTCCGGCCTTTATCATCACGCTGGCCGGGATGTTTTTCCTGCGCGGCGTAAGTTATCTGGTTTCTGAGGAGTCGATTCCGATTAACCATCCGGTGTATGACACGCTCTCCAGCCTGGCGTGGAAAATTCCCGGCGGCGGTCGCCTGAGCGCGATGGGGCTGCTGATGCTGGGCGTGGTGGTGATTGGCATTTTCCTCGCCCACCGCACCCGGTTCGGCAATCAGGTATATGCCATTGGCGGCAACGCCACGTCGGCCAACCTGATGGGGATCTCAACCCGCAGCACCACCATCCGCATCTATATGCTTTCGACCGGCCTGGCAACGCTGGCGGGTATTGTCTTCTCGGTGTATACCCAGGCGGGCTATGCCCTTGCAGGCGTCGGCGTGGAACTGGATGCGATTGCCTCGGTGGTTATCGGCGGCACGCTGCTCAGCGGCGGGGTAGGGACGGTGCTGGGAACGCTGTTCGGCGTGGCGATTCAGGGGCTGATACAAACCTATATCAACTTTGACGGCACGCTCAGCTCGTGGTGGACGAAGATCGCCATTGGCATTCTGCTGTTTATTTTTATTGCCCTGCAGCGGGGGCTGACGGTGCTCTGGGAGAACCGTCAAAGCTCGCCTGTTACCCGCGTAAACACATCGGTAACAGAGCGATAACACCCTGAATTTGCTTAAAGTCTAAACATTTTCCGGTAGCGGCCGATACTCTTCTTTTATGCCCAGAAATATCTCGCTACCGGAAATAATATCATGCTTAAAACGCTATCGATTCGTACCGGCTTGCTCTCTTTACTGGCCGTTATGACCCTTCTGCTGCTGATTGTCAGCGGCATCGGCATTTATGCCCTCACACAGAGTTCTTCCTCACTGCAGCGCATTAATCACCTTCAGGGTGAGCAGATGGTGCAGCTGAACACCGGCTATACGCTGATCCTGCGCGCACGCAATGAGGCGGGTCAGGCCGTCCGCATGATGGAAATCGGCATGCTGGACGATGCGGCCAAAGCGGTAAAAAACATCAATCAGGAAGTCGCCCTGGCCCGGAAAACGTTAAAAGGCGTGATTGACGGCGGCGTGGCTGACGAACAGGGGCAGCAGCTCCTCGACAAAGTCGCGGCCAGCCTGGCGACGTATAACCAGCAGGGGATCGGCCCGATGCTGAAAACCCTGAATGACCAGAGCGCAGACAGCTATTACGATCTGCTGGAGAACACGCTGATTCCGGTGGCGAAGCAGTTCGATAACGACATGCAGGCGTTTCAGAAATGGAGCGAAGCGCGAGGTCAGGCGGAAGTGCGTGCCGTACAGGCGAGTAAAACCCGCGTGCTGATCCTGATTATTGTCGCTGCGCTGCTGACGGCGGGCATTATCGTGCTCGCCTGGCTGGCGCTGCGCCATATGCTGCTCAAGCCGCTCTCGGCGTCGATTGCTCAGCTGGAGAACGTGGCAGCGGGCGATTTAACCCACACGCTGAATGCCCCGGCGAGCCAGGAGTTTAACCGCCTCAACGCGGCGATAGAGGAGATGCGTCAGTCGCTGATGAGCTCGGTTCTGCGGGTTCGCGATGCCAGCTCGCAAATTGATACCGGCAGCCGCGAGCTGACGGCGGGGAACCGGGATCTTGCCGAGCGCACCGAATCCACCGCCACGTCGCTGGAGCAGACCGCCGCCAGCATGGAGCAGATCACCGCCACGGTGAAGCTTAACGCCGACAACGCCGAGCAGGCGCACCAGCTGGCGAAGTCTGTTTCCGACACCGCCGATCACGGCAGCGAAATGGTCTGCTACGTGATTGAAAAAATGCGCGATATCTCCGGCAGTTCGGCGCGCATCGCCGACATCCTGAGCGTGATTGACGGTATTGCCTTCCAGACCAACATTCTGGCGCTTAACGCCTCCGTGGAAGCGGCGCGCGCGGGCGAGCAGGGGCGCGGGTTTGCCGTGGTCGCGGGTGAAGTCCGCAACCTTGCCAGCCGCAGCGCCGACGCGGCGAAAGAGATCCGCTCTCTGATCGGCGATTCGCAGGCCCACGTTAACGAGGGCAGCGAGCTGGCCCAGCAGGCGGGTGAAACGATGGATGAGATTGCCACCGAAGTGCTGCGGATGACCAAACTGATGCGTGAAATTGCCACCGCGTCTCAGGAGCAGAGCCGCGGCATCGAGCAGGTGAATATTGCGGTGAACCAGATGGATGAAACCGCGCAGCAGAATGCGGCGCTGGTGCAGCAATCCTCCGCCGCGACCCGCTCCCTTGAGGAGCAGTCGCGTCAGCTGATGGAAGCCATGTCATCATTTAAAGTGACGGCTCAGACTGCGGCATAATATTTCCCAGCCCCGGTGCGTTCTGTGCCGGGGCTTTATTTCTCGCGGAATTTATCGCCGCAATATTATCGTGAATATCACCCATTAATAATTCCAGCGAGCTGGTTAACGCTAACGCTTTTTCAGTCGGCTCGAGATATAAACCTTTGCGGAAAAATAACGGCTCATCAAACAGTTGATTAAAACGCTTCAACGCCAGGCTCACCGCAGGACGGGACATCTCCAGGCGCAAAGAGGCTTTTGCCATACTGCCGCAGCGGACGACTTCAATAAATACAGGGATAAGATTTAAATCAATGCCGGTATTAGCCCGGGAATAATTTTTCATTGCAATTCTGCTCCAGGAAATAAATGTCAAACTGTTATGGAAATAATGCAGGAGCAGGGGTGAAGATTAAAGCGTGATTTTTATAAACACTTATACGGTAAAATATATAAATGTGTTGGGGAGCCAGACTGGCTCCCCGGGAGAGATATTACGCGTCCGGGTACTCACGGATAAAACGTTCAACGTCTTCAACCATATGGTTGTTGCCAACGAAGAACGAACGACGCTGGTGAAGGCTTTCCGGCACGATGTCCAGAATACGCTGTTTACCGTCGCTCGCCTTGCCGCCCGCCTGTTCGGCCAGGAACGCCATCGGGTTGCATTCGTACAGCAGGCGCAGCTTCCCGTCCGGGTGGCTGGCGGTGCTTGGGTAGAGGTAGATACCGCCCTTCAGCAGGTTACGGTGGAAATCCGCGACCAGAGAGCCAATGTAGCGGGACGTGTAAGGGCGCTGGGTCGCTTTATCTTCTTCCTGGCAGAATTTGATGTACTTCTTCACGCCGTTCGGGAACTTGATGTAGTTGCCTTCGTTGATGGAGTAAGTGCTGCCTTTCTCCGGGAAGCGCATACGTTCCTGACACAGGCAGAAGACGCCCAGCGACGGATCGTAGGTAAAGGCGTGAACCCCGCATCCGGTGGTGTAGACCAGCATGGTGGACGAGCCATAAACGACGTAACCGGCCGCAACCTGGTTACTGCCCGGCTGCAGGAAATCTTCCTCGGTTACCGGCGTACCAACAGGCGTGACGCGGCGGTAGATGGAGAAAATGGTACCGACAGAAACGTTAACGTCGATGTTGGAGGAGCCGTCGAGCGGATCCATCAGTACGACGTATTTCGCGTGTTCACACCCTTCGAATACAACAATTTCATCTTCTTCTTCGGAGGCGATACCCGCAACGATGTCGCGCGCGCGCAGTGCAGCTTTCAGTTTTTCATTTGCGAACAGATCGAGTTTCTGCTGAACCTCGCCCTGAACGTTCTCGGCACCGCTGGCACCCAGGATATCGACCAGACCGGCCTTGTTGATATCACGGTGGATGATCTTAGCGCCCAGCTTTATTGCCGACAGCAAAGCAGTGAGTTCACCCGTAGCATGAGAGAACTCGTGCTGCTTTTCGACAATAAATTCACCTAACGTTTTCATAACACTTTCCCTGCATCTTTGTGAGTAGAGCGATTGTATGTTCACTAAAACGACTAAAGCCCAACAATCTTAACAAATATTCAAATAGTAGCGCAGAGGTGAATCGCGCCAGCAACATACGGATTTACCTGAAATGCGTTTCACAGCCGCTAACATGTGAGTAAAATGTGCGCCACATTAAAGAAGGATAGTGACGTATGCGCATTCATATATTGGGGATTTGTGGCACTTTCATGGGCGGACTGGCAATGCTGGCGCGCTCGCTGGGCCATGAAGTGACAGGTTCGGACGCCAATGTGTATCCGCCGATGAGCACGCTTCTGGAGAAACAGGGCATCTCTTTAATTCAGGGCTACGATGCCAGCCAGCTGGATCCCGAGCCGGATCTGGTCATCATTGGCAACGCCATGACCCGCGGTAACCCGTGCGTTGAAGCGGTGCTGGAACGCAATATTCCGTTCATGTCCGGCCCGCAGTGGCTGCATGATTTCGTGCTGCGCGACCGCTGGGTGGTTGCCGTAGCCGGTACCCACGGCAAAACCACCACCGCCGGCATGGCGACCTGGATCCTCGAAGCCTGCGGCTACAAGCCGGGCTTCGTGATCGGCGGCGTGCCGGGTAACTTCGACGTCTCTGCGCGTCTCGGCGACAGCCCGTTCTTTGTGATTGAAGCGGATGAATACGACTGCGCATTCTTCGACAAGCGTTCCAAATTCGTGCACTACTGCCCGCGCACGCTGATCCTCAACAACCTTGAGTTTGACCACGCGGATATCTTTGACGACCTGAAAGCCATTCAGAAACAGTTCCACCACCTGGTGCGCATTGTTCCGGGCCAGGGCCGCATTATCCTGCCGGAGAACGACATCAACCTGAAGCAGACCATGGCGATGGGCTGCTGGAGCGAGCAGGAACTGGTGGGCGAGCAGGGCCACTGGCAGGCGAAAAAACTCAACGCGGATGCCTCCGAGTGGGAAGTACTGCTCGACGGTGAGAAAGTGGGCGAGGTGAAGTGGGGCCTGGTGGGCGAGCACAACATGCACAACGGCCTGATGGCGATCGCCGCGGCGCGCCATGTGGGCGTGCTGCCTGCGGATGCGGCCAATGCGCTGGGGACGTTTATCAACGCCCGCCGCCGCCTGGAGCTGCGCGGCGAAGCGAACGGCGTGACGGTGTATGACGATTTCGCGCACCACCCAACGGCCATTCTGGCGACGCTTGCCGCCCTGCGTGGCAAGGTTGGCGGCACCGCGCGCATTCTGGCGGTGCTGGAACCGCGCTCGAACACCATGAAAATGGGCATCTGCAAAGACGACCTCGCGCCGTCCCTGGGACGTGCCGACGAAGTCTTCCTGCTGCAGCCGCAGCATATTCCGTGGCAGGTGGCTGAAGTGGCCGACGCCTGCATTCAGCCTGCGCACTGGAGCGCGGACGTGGATGTCTTAGCGGATATGGTGGTCAAAGCCGCACAGCCTGGCGACCACATTCTGGTGATGAGCAACGGCGGGTTCGGTGGGATCCATCAGAAGCTGCTGGACGGTCTGGCGAAGAAAGCCGCGGCCGCAGAGTAAAAAAAGCCCGGTGGCGCTAGCGCTTACCGGGCCTACATTATCTCTTCTCCCTCTCCCCTTTGGGGAAAGGGAATTAATCTGCGTTCTCAGACAGCTCGCGCAGATACTGGAAAATCAGACGCGCGGATTTCGGCGGCTTATTCCCCTCTTTCTCTTTCTTCGCGTTGCGGATCAAAGAACGCAGCTGCTGGCGGTCGGCATCCGGCCACAGGTTCAGCACTTCCGGTACCGCATCATCACCCTGTTCAATCAGACGATCGCGGATCTGCTCCAGCTTATGGAACAGCGCAACCTGCTGGTTGTGGCGGTTTTTCAGCTTGTCCAGCGCCTGACGGATCGGATCCACGTCGCGCTGACGCAGCATTTTACCGATAAGCTGAAGCTGGCGACGACGGCCTTCTTTCTTGATTTTCTGTGCCAGTTCAATGGCATCACGCAGATCCTGGTCGAGCGGGATCTTATCCAGCGCGTTTTTACCCAGTTCTACCATTTCTGCGCCAAGCTGTTTTAACTCTTCGGCGTCACGTTTAATTTCACTTTTACTGACCCAGATGATCTCATCATCTTCGTCTTCGATGTCATCACCGGGAACGTCGTCGAGCCAGTCTTCGGGCTGCTTAGTCATGTCAGGCTCCTTAAAAAAAGAGGCTAATGTTACCAGTTAAGACGCGCACTGAAAAACGGTTCTCTGTTAGACTTCACTTAACTCTCTCTTACAGTATGGCATTTGCGATGAAAGTAACCTCACAAGTTGAAGCGCAGCGTAAGATTCTGGAAGAAGCCGTCTCCACCGCGCTGACGCTCGCTTCAGGTAAATCAGATGGCGCCGAAGTGGCGGTCAGCAAAACCACCGGCATTAGCGTGAGCACCCGCTATGGCGAAGTGGAGAATGTAGAATTTAACAGCGATGGCGCGCTTGGGATCACGGTGTATCACCAGAACCGCAAAGGCAGCGCGTCGTCCACCGATCTCAGCCCGGATGCCATCGCCCGTACGGTGCAGGCGGCGCTGGATATCGCCCGTTACACCTCTCCGGATCCTTACGCAGGCGTGGCGGATAAAGATCTGCTGGCGTTTGACGCGCCGGATCTCGATCTTTTCCACCCGGCTGAAGTCACGCCGGATGAAGCGATTGAGCTGGCCGCGCGCGCCGAGCAGGCGTCTTTGCAGGCTGACAAGCGCATCACGAATACCGAAGGCGGTAGTTTCAACAGCCACTACGGCATCAAAGTTTTCGGCAACAGCCACGGCATGCTGCAGGGCTACTGCTCCACCCGTCACTCGCTTTCAAGCTGCGTGATTGCCGAAGAGAACGGCGACATGGAGCGTGACTACGCCTACACCATTGGCCGCGCGCTGGGGGATTTGAAGTCCCCTGAGTGGGTGGGCAAAGAGTGTGCCGAACGCACGCTGTCTCGCCTGTCGCCGCGTAAGCTCTCCACCATGAAGGCCCCGGTCATTTTTGCCAATGAAGTGGCGACCGGCCTGTTTGGTCATCTGGTGGGCGCTATCGCGGGCGGCTCGGTGTATCGTAAATCGACCTTCCTGCTCGACTCGCTGGGCAAGCAGATCCTGCCGGAGTGGCTGACGATCGAAGAACATCCGCACCTGCTGAAAGGGCTGGCCTCCACGCCATTCGACAGCGAAGGCGTGCGCACGGAACGCCGCGATATCGTTAAAGACGGCATTCTGACCCAGTGGCTGCTGACCAACTACTCCGCGCGCAAGCTGGGGCTGAAAAGCACCGGACATGCGGGCGGGATCCACAACTGGCGCATTGCCGGTCAGGGCCTGAACTTCGAGCAGATGCTGAAAGAGATGGGCACCGGTCTGGTGGTCACCGAGCTGATGGGCCAGGGCGTAAGCGGCATCACCGGCGACTATTCTCGCGGTGCGGCAGGCTTCTGGGTCGAAAACGGCGAAATTCAGTATCCGGTGAGCGAAATTACCATCGCCGGTAACCTGAAGGACATGTGGCGCAATATCGTTACGGTCGGTAACGATATTGAAACACGTAGCAATATACAGTGTGGTTCTGTATTACTGCCGGAAATGAAAATCGCCGGCCAGTAATACCCGAAAAGCGTTTTAATAATAAAAAAGGAAGTGAGCAATGCGTAAACACCTGTTAGCGATCGTCGCGGCTTCAACGCTGGTTCTTGGCTCTTCTGCGTTTGCTGCCGATCTCGAAGACAACATGGACATCCTCAGTCAAAACCTGAAGGTAGTGCAGAAAACGGACAATGCGGCGGAAATGAAAGGCGCACTGACCAAAATGCGTGAAGCGGCGCTGGACGCGCAAAAAGCGACGCCGCCAAAGCTGGAAAGCAAAGCGGCAGACAGCGCAGAGATGAAAGACTATCGCCACGGCTTTGACGTGCTGGTCGGTCAGATCGACGGCGCGCTGAAGCTGGCTAACGAAGGCAAAGTGAAGGAAGCCCAGGCGGCGGCCGACCAGTTTGTGGCGACGCGCAACACGTATCACAAGAAATACCGTTAATTGGGTGCCTGAGCTGTACGTCCTTCCTCCGTATGCGGAGGCGCACTAAGCGCCCCCGCATCCTTGCTCCCTACTGGCCGGAGCGACAATCCATCCGCGCTGTCACTTCAAGCGAGCCGTTTCGAAAACGGATCTCGCACAGTGTTTTCCTCGTCACCAGCGTTAAGATGATTATTGTCAAAGCAACAATCATCGAAACCCGGATAATTGGGGATTGGCGTTTCATGGATGCCTCCTTGCTTTAAAGCGGGCGAGGTAGCGAACTCCACGGTCCGACGTGTCGTTTCGAGCCCCCGCCCTGATTTTCTATCAGGCGGGGCTTTCCACTTTCCGTCCCATGCCTGAGACGGTCAGTCTCAAGCACCCGCTGCCACTCTAGCGAATCCCCATAAGAAAACCTTATCCACGTCACATTTCTACGAGCCTGCTCGTAAACTTTTCCACTCCGCTTACCTGTTTAGTGCCGCTTAATAGCGTGATATTCATCACGTAAATGCGGCCGTTAATCCAGATTCACCATATTTATGTGGCACAGATCACTGCTGCGGCTCGCCTTTCCACTTCGAAGTGGAAAACAACTCGCTACAAACCCTTCACGCCCAACGTTAGTTTTATTCCAGAGCCATTAACGGGGTAAGACGAGTGATTAACGGAGCGGTAATGAACGACGTTGGGGAACAGGCGGTGCAAACAGAACAGCTCGCGAACACCATGCTGCAGCAGGTTTATGCCCTGCTGGCCCGGCACAACATCATCCCCAATGCGGTACAGGAGCAGATGCTCACCTCCCACGTTCGCGCAATGGCGCACCGGTCCGTGACCGGCGAGCCACTGCCGGAGGTTGAAGCAGAGCTGTTCGACGAAATTTCACCAGATTCAATGCAGCTTGCCCGTGAAGTGGTGGCGCAGTTTGGCAACCTTCCTGATGAAGAGGCCTGGCTGCTCTCCGTTCACTTTGAAGTCGCGAAAGACAACCTTTAAGGAGCAACACATGGAACAGATTACAGTCGTGATTGGCGATCGCCTGGGTAAAGGTCAGAAAGTGGCTGCGGGTGTGGAAAAAGCAGGTGGACGCGCAGTGGTTGTGCCGGGCATGGCGGCGGACATGAAGCTCGGCGACGTAATGAAAGCGGAAAACGCCACCTTCGGCATCTCCTTCTGCGGCAGCGGCGGCGCGGGTGCCATCACCGCCCAAACCAAATATGGCTACAAGGCCAAATACGGCATGCGTTCCGTGGAAGAGGGCGTGACCGCCATCAACGAAGGCTGCAACGTGCTGGGCTTTGGCTTTATGGATAAAGAAGAGCTGGGCGAGCGTCTGGTGCAGGCGTGGCAGAAGAAATACGGCGCATAAGCATGAAAGAACAGTTCACAACCACGGTGAGAGTGAAGGGGAAGGGCGACGCCAAAGCGCGCGCCTTTGCCGACGCGCTTAACCACGTTCAGGCCGCGGTGATGAAAGCCTCACCGCATATCTTACTGCGTATTGAGCCACAGGATGTGCAGGTTGTTCAGGCGCAAGAAGCGGTGCGTAAAGAAGCGTTTCTGTTCTTCTTTTTGCGCCGGGAAAGACGCACCTACAGCGTGGAGCTGGATGTGACCGTCAACGTGACCGCCATCAATCTTGACCGGGTGGATTTCGTCACGCAACGCTGATTATTCATAAAAGGGCAGACTGATGTTCTTAATTATATTAATAAAATCGCTCATCATTGGCGGCCTGGTTGGCGTCGGTGTCGGAGCCGGGGCTGCACGCATGTTTCATGCGCCTACCACTCAGGGTATGGGCGCGTTTCGTACGTTGGGGGAACTGAACTCCTGTGAAGGGGATCCGGCGTCCCACTTCTCCTTTGGGTTAGGTTTCTTCTTTAACGCCTGGGCCTCTTCCGTGGCTGCAGGTGCCTTCACACAGGACGTTGACCACCGCATCATCCCGAACTGGGGTGCTGCTGCACTGATGATCAAAAACCGTAACGTCGGCGAAACGCTGCACGATCCCCGCAAAATGGCGATTGCCTGCGGCGTGATTGGCATGCTCGTCGTCACCTTCCTGAACCTGACCGCCTCCTCCGTGCCGGCAGCGCTGCAGGTCACCGCCGTGAAGGTGCTGGTGCCTGCCGCGAACCTGCTGGTTAACACCGTGATGCCGGTGATCTTCTGGCTGGCGGCCATCGACGCGGGTAAAAAATCGGGCTTCTGGGCCACCATCTTTGGCGGCGCGGCGCAGCTGATCATGGGGAACGCCGTACCGGGTCTGGTTCTCGGCATCCTGATCGGTAAAGGCGTTGAGGAGAGCGGCTGGAACCACGTCACCAAAGTGATGATGGCGGCGATCGTCCTGCTGTTCGTGTTGAGCGGCTTCTTCCGCGGCTTCGACATGAAGATGATCGAATCCTTCCATCTGACCGTGCCGAACTGGCTCGACATGATCCACAACTCGCTCAGCGGTAAATAACAGGAGCCTCTAAATGGAACAGAATAAAGGTTTTTGGTATGCCGACTGGTCGTTCCCGATCTTCGTTGGCCTGCTCTCCTCCGGCGTCTTCGCCGGGACGCACATGTACTACCTCTACGGCATCGGCGCGTTTAACGAAGTGGCCTTCGTGGCGATGCTGAAAGCGGGCATCGATACCGGCGTCTACGGCGCGGTGGCGGCGTTCGGCGCGAGCTTCCTGTTCGCCCGCATTATTGAAGGGTCGCTGGTGGGTATTCTCGACATCGGCGGGGCGATCCAGACCGGCGTGGGCCTCGGCGTACCGGCGCTGTTGCTGGGCGCGGGGATCATGTTCCCGGTGACCAACTTCATTGCCTCGCTGATTACCGGCCTGGTGATTGGTCTGGCGATTGGCTACGTCATCATCCTGGCGCGTAAGTTCACCATCAACCAGAGCAACTCCACCTACGGCGCAGACGTGATGATGGGCGCGGGTAACGCCTCGGGCCGCTTCCTCGGGCCGCTGATTATCCTCAGCGCGATGACCGCCTCCATTCCAATCGGCGTCGGTTCGCTGGTAGGCGCGCTGCTGTTCTACATCTGGCAGAAGCCGATTACCGGTGGCGCCATCCTCGGCGCAATGATTTTGGGCTGGCTGTTCCCGGTCGCCCTTTAATACCCGCGGGCGCATCTGCGCCCGCCCTATCAGGAGATCCTCATGTTTGATTTACTCCTGCGCCGTGCGCGCCTCGCCGACGATACCCTGACCGATATCGCCATTCAGGACGGGAAGATCGCCGCGACGGGCGAAATTGACGCTCCCGCCCGTAAAACGGTTGAGCTTAACGGTGACGTGTACGTTAGCGCGGGCTGGATTGACTCCCACGTTCACTGCTACCCGAACTCACCGATTTACCACGACGAGCCGGACAGCGTGGGCATTGCCACCGGCGTCACTACCGTGGTGGACGCGGGCAGTACCGGGGCCGACGACGTGGACGATTTTTATGAAATCACCCGCAAAGCCTCCACCGACGTCTTTGCCCTGCTGAATATCTCCCGCGTGGGGCTGATTGCCCAGAACGAGCTGGCTAACATGGCAAACATTGATGCCGATGCGGTGAAGCAGGCGGTGAAGCGCCACCCTGATTTTATCGTCGGCCTGAAGGCGCGCATGAGCAGCAGCGTGGTCGGTGAAAACGGCATTACGCCGCTGGAGCGCGCCAAAGCCATCCAGAAAGAGAATGGCGATTTGCCGCTGATGGTACACATCGGCAATAACCCGCCGAACCTCGACGAAATCGCCGAGCTGTTAAGCTCCGGCGACATCATTACCCACTGCTACAACGGCAAGCCTAACCGCATTCTGACGCCGTCCGGCGAGCTGCGCGCCTCCATCACCTCCGCCCTTAAGCGCGGCGTGCGTCTGGACGTCGGCCACGGCACGGCGAGCTTCAGCTTTGAGGTGGCGAAACGCGCCATCGCGATGGGCATTCTGCCGCACACCATCAGCTCGGATATCTACTGCCGCAACCGCATCAACGGCCCGGTTGGCTCGCTGGCAAGCGTGATGTCGAAGTTTCTCGCCATCGGCATGTCATTGCCGCAGGTGATTGACTGCGTGACCTCGAACGCCGCCGACGGCCTGCGCCTGACGCGCAAGGGCCGCATTCAGCCGGGTCTCGACGCCGACCTGACGCTGTTCACGATTAAACGCCAGCCAACGGTGCTGACGGACGCTGAAAACGACAGCCTGCAGGCTGAACACATTCTGGTGCCGCTTGCCGCGATCCGCGCGGGCAAGGGCTACATGACCGAACAAGGGAGCACGGAACATGCCTTCGATTTATGAGAAGTATAATTTAAAGCAGGTTATCAACACCTCTGGCCGCATGACGGCGCTGGGCGTCTCCACGCCGCGCCCGGAAGTAGTGCAGGCGGCGATGGACGGCATGAATCATTACTTCGAGATGAAGGATCTGGTCAATAAAACCGGGGAATACATCGCGAAGCTGCTGGATGTGGAAGGCGCGACGGTGGTCTCCTGCGCGTCGGCGGGCATCGCCCAGTCCGTGGCGGCGGTGCTGGTAAAAGACAGCGACTGGCTGCTGGAAAACCTGCACGTCACCCCTATCGAGAACAATGAAATCGTCCTGCCGAAAGGCCACAACGTTAACTTTGGCGCGCCGGTCGGCACCATGGTGGCGCTGGGCGGCGGCAAGCTGGTGGAAGCGGGTTACGCCAACGAATGCTCCGCCGACCAGCTGGCGGCGGCCATCACCCCGCGCACGGCAGCGATCCTCTACATCAAATCGCACCACTGCGTGCAGAAAAGCATGCTCAGCGTCGAGCAGGCGGCAGTCGTCGCACGTAAACACTCCCTGCCGCTGATCGTTGATGCTGCGGCGGAAGAAGATCTGCACGTGTACTACCGCTCCGGCGCGGATCTGGTGATTTACAGCGGCGCGAAGGCGATCGAGGGGCCAACCAGCGGCCTGGTGATCGGCAAAACCCAGTACGTCGAGTGGGTGAAGCGCCAGACGGCAGGCATTGGCCGCGCCATGAAGGTGGGTAAAGAGGGGATCCTCGGCCTGACCTGCGCCATTGAACACTACCTGACGGCCACCAAGGAAAGCGGTGCCGAGATGGTGGCGAAAATGACGCCGTTTATCGACGCGCTCAACACCCTGAACGGCGTCACCGCCCGCGTGGTCTGGGACAGCGCGGGTCGCGATATCGCCCGCACCGAAATTAAGTTCGACGAAGCCACCACAGGCGTCGGCACGGGTGACCTGGTGAACGCGCTCAAGCAGGGCGAATACGCCATCTATTTCCGTGGCTACAAGGCCAACGAAGGGATTATCGAAGCGGACGTGCGCAGCGTAAGTGCTGACCAGCTGAACATCGTCTACCGCCGCATTAGTGAAGTATTAGGACAGGAGAAAAACGCATGAAACTGACCCCCAATTTTTACCGTGATCGCGTCTGCCTGAACGTGCTGGCCGGCTCAAAGGCCAACGCCAGCGCCATTTACGAGGCGGCGGAAGGTCATGTGCTGGTGGGCGTGCTCTCCAAAAATTACCCGGACGTGGCGAGCGCGGTCGCGGATATGCGTGAATACGCGGCGCTGATTGATAACGCGCTCTCCGTGGGGCTGGGCGCGGGCGATCCGAACCAGTCGGCGATGGTGAGCGAGATCTCCCGCCAGGTGCAGCCGCAGCACGTTAATCAGGTCTTCACCGGCGTGGCAGCGAGCCGCGCGCTGCTGGGGCAGAATGAATCGGTGGTCAATGGCCTGGTCTCTCCGACCGGTACCGTCGGCATGGTGAAAATCTCCACCGGCCCGCTGAGCAGCAAAGCGCCAGACGGCATCGTGCCGGTTGAAACGGCGATTGCCCTGCTGAAAGACTTCGGCGGCAGCTCGATCAAGTACTTCCCGATGGGCGGCCTCAAGTGCCGTGACGAATACCAGGCGGTGGCGGAAGCCTGCGCCCGTCACGACTTCTGGCTGGAGCCGACGGGGGGTATCGATCTGGAAAACTATGAGGCGATCCTGCAGATCGCCCTCGACGCGGGCGTAAGCAAAATCATCCCGCATATCTACAGCTCGATTATCGACAAAGCCAGCGGCGATACGCGTCCGGAAGATGTGCGTACGCTGCTGGCGATGACGAAGAAGCTGGTGAAGTAGAACTCACACATATAAAGGAGCCACCATGCACACCCGTAACCTGCTTGTCGCTTCACTCTCAATGCTCGCCACCGCCGCCATCGCCCAGACGCAATACGCCTGGGTGGGTACCTATAATCCGAACGGTGAAGGGCTGTACCGTTTTACCGTTGACCCGCAAACCGGCGCGCTGGACGATAAAACGCTGGTGAGCAAACTGCCGAACGCGGCGCAGTTGACCCTTTCGCAAGACGGTAAAACGCTGTATCTGGCAAGCGAAGTAGAGCAGGGCGTGGTGCAGGCGCTGCGCGTCGGCGATAACGGTGAGCTGAGCGAGCTGAATCAGGTGGCCTCCGGCGGCGCCGGGCCGGTGTATCTTTCGCTAACGCCAAACGGCAAGCATCTGCTGGTGGCGAACTACGTCAGCGGATCGATTGCCGTTTTGCCCGTCAACGCGGACGGCAGCCTGGGTGACGCGACGGACAGACATCAGGACCAGGGCGAACCGGGCGTGGCGAAGCCGGAAGCGGCCGTTGAGGGCAGTTTCGCGATCAGCGATCACAACGGCCCGCATGCGCACATGATCGCCGCCGATCCGAGCGGGAAGTACGTTTTTTCCACCGATCTTGGGCTGGATCGTATCTATCAGTACCGCTTTGACGATCGAACCGGAAAGCTAACGCCGAACGATCCGCCGTTTATCAGCGCCTCTTCGAAAGGTGCCGGTCCGCGCCACTTCGTCTTTACGCCGAAAGGCGATGCCCTGTGGCTGATTAACGAAGAGGCGTCGACGCTCACCCATTATGTGCTGGACAGCAGCGGCAGGCTGAAAGAGGGCAAAACGGTCTCTGCCCTGCCGGACGGTTACAAAGGCACCAGTTTTGCTGCCGGGCTGGCGCTAAGCGCCGATGGTAAACAGCTGTATGTGGCGAACCGTTTGCATAACAGCATCGGGCACTTTACCGTAACAGCGGAGGGCACGCTGACGCATCAGGAGGATGTTTGGACGCGCGGCGACTACCCGCGCACCCTGACGCTCGATCAGCAGGGACGCTGGCTGTACGTCATGAACCAGCGCAGCGACAACATTACCCGTTTCCGCGTGGCGCCGGACGGCAAGCTGAGCGCCGAGCCAGACTATACCCCGGTCGGCAGCCCATCCCAGATGGTCATTTCACCCTGAGCAGTAAGAGGACAACGACGTGCGATTTCCGAACCAACGTTTAGCGCAACTTTTCGATCTGTTGCAAAACGAGACGCTGCCGCAGGACGAGCTGGCGCAGCGGCTGTCGGTCTCCACGCGAACCGTCCGCGCAGATATCACCGCCCTGAACGCGCTGCTGGCGAGCCACGGCGCGCAGTTTATTCTGAGCCGGGGTAACGGCTACCAGCTTAAAATTGACGATGCCGAGCGCTATCAGCAGCTGCAGGCATCGCACCCGCGCGCGCTGCGTATTCCCCGAACGGGACCGGAGCGCGTGCACTATCTGGTGGTGCGTTTCCTGACGTCGGCGTTTTCACTTAAGCTTGAAGATCTGGCCGACGAGTGGTTTGTCAGCCGCGCCACCTTGCAGAGCGACATGGTGGAAGTGCGCGAGTGGTTCCAGCGCTATAACCTGACGCTGGAAACCCGCCCGCGCCACGGCATGAAGCTGTTTGGCAGCGAGATGTCGGTCCGCGCCTGCCTGACCGATCTTCTGTGGGAGCTGGCGCAGCAGGACAGCCTTAACCCGCTGGTGACGGAGGTCGCGCTCAACGCTGGGGTACCGGAGCAGATGGTGGTCGTGCTTCACGACGCGCTCACCCGCCATCACATTCGTCTGACCGACGAAGGCGAACTGTTCCTGCGCCTGTACTGCGCGGTGTCGGTGCGGCGCATCAGCGAGGGGTATCCGCTGCCGGAATTCCACGCGGATGATGTGGAAGAGAACGTGCGCGAGGCGGCGAAGGATATCGCGGTGGCCATTCAGGAGCTGGCGGGCAAGGCGCTTGCGCCATCGGAAGAGAGCTGGCTGTGCGTCCACATCGCGGCGCGGCAGATTCAGGAGATTGCCCCCAGCGCGATTAACGCCGACGACGACGAAGCGCTGGTCAACTATATCCTGCGCTACATCAACACCCACTATAACTACAACCTGCTCAGCGACGCGCAGCTGCACGCCGATCTGCTCACGCACATCAAAACCATGATCACCCGCGTGCGCTATCAAATCATGATCCCCAATCCGCTGCTGGACAACATCAAGCAGCACTATCCGATGGCGTGGGATATGACCCTCGCGGCGGTGTCGAGCTGGGGGAAATACACGCCATATGCGATCAGCGAAAACGAGATTGGTTTTCTGGTGCTGCACATCGGCGTGGGGCTGGAGCGCCACTATAACATCGGCTACCAGCGCCAGCCACGCGTGCTGCTGGTGTGCGACGCCGGTAATGCGATGGTGCGCATGATCGAGGCGGTGCTCCAGCGCAAATACCCGCAGATCGAGGTGACGCGCACGCTCACTCTGCGCGAGTACGAGCTGGCGGATGCCATCGGTGAAGACTTTGTCATCTCCACCGCCCGCGTGAGTGAAAAATCTAAACCGGTGGTGACGATCGCTCCGTTCCCGACCGATTATCAGTTAGAGCAGATCGGCAAGCTGGTGCTGGTGGACCGCACCCGCCCGTGGATGCTGGAGAAATACTTCGACGCGGCCCATTTCCGCATTCTCTACAAGCCTGTTGACCAGCAAACGCTGTTCCGCGAGCTGTGTGACCAGCTTGAACGCGAAGGCTTTGTCGGCGCGGAGTTTCTGGATTCGGTCGTTGAGCGTGAAGCTATCGTCAGCACCATGCTCGGCGACGGCATCGCGCTGCCGCACTCCCTCGGCCTGCTGGCACAGAAAACGGTGGTCTATACGGTGCTGGCTCCGCAGGGTATTCAGTGGGGGGATGAAACGGCGCACGTCATCTTCCTGCTCGCCATCAGCAAAAGCGAGTACGAAGAGGCGATGGCGATTTACGACATCTTCGTCACTTTCCTGCGAGAACGCGCGATGACGCGCCTGTGCCAGTGCGAGGATTTTGCGGCGTTTAAGGCTGAGGCGATGGAGAGTTTGAGCCGGTTTTGAGGCCAGGCGGATAGAGGTTATCCGCCTTCATTCACCGCAAATGATGCACAACCTGGTTGCTGCTGCCGCGCCAGATCAGGGCCGGGTCTTTTAAATCCTGCACGAACTTGCCGTCCACCAGCACGTTAATCAAATCCACGACTTCCCTCTGAGCAGCATTCAGCTCTTCCAGCTTATATCCCGTCCAGACCCAGATATCTTTTCCCGCACACTCGCGGTGAATGCGCTTCACCAGCTTCAGGATCTCCGGCACGTTTTGCGGATGAAGCGGATCGCCGCCGGAGAGCGAAATCCCCTGGCGTTTGATGCGCGCGTCGTTCAGGTCGTCGATGATGCGGTCTTCCATTTCGGCGGTAAACGGCATGCCGGAATTTACGCGCCAGGTGCTTTTGTTGTAGCAGCCGGGGCACTCATGAACGCAGCCTGAAACGAACAGGGTGCAGCGGGTACCGGGGCCGTTGACGATGTCGACGGGGTAGTACTGATGGTAGTTCATAGCGGTTAACCAAGCCGGGTACAGTGTGAGTGCGGATTGTAGGCCCGGTAAGCGTAGCGCCACCGGGCAAATTGTGGCAGTGGCTCAACCGATCTGCCCATTCCCCAGATGTTTCACCCGGCGCTTCACCTCTTCCTGCTTGCCGGCGTTAAACGGACGGGCATCCGGGCTGCCGAGATAGCCGCACACGCGACGGGTCACGGAAACACGGGCTGCATCGTGGTTGCCGCATTTCGGGCAGGTAAAGCCTTTGCTCGTACACTCGAACTCACCGGTAAAGCCACACTCGTAGCATTCGTCGATTGGCGTATTGGTCCCGTAATACGGCACGTGCTGATAGCTATAATCCCACACGTCTTCCAGCGCCTTCAGGTTGTGCTGAATGTTCGGGTACTCGCCGTAGCAGATGAACCCGCCGCTGGCGATGGGCGGATAGGCCGCTTCGAAGTCGATCTTGTCGTACGGGTTTACCTTTTTCTCCACGTCGAGGTGGAAGCTGTTGGTGTAGTACCCTTTGTCGGTCACGCCTTCCACAATCCCGAACTCGGCGGTGTCCAGACGGCAGAAGCGGTCGCACAGGTTCTCGCTCGGCGTACTGTAGAGGCTAAACCCGTAGCCAGTTTCCTCTTTCCACTGGTCAACCGCGTCGCGCAGGCGCTGGACAATCGCAATACCTTTTTCGCGCAGGGCCGCGCTGTCGTACATATGCGCGTCGCCAGACAGGGCGTTGATGGTTTCGTGGATGCCGATATAGCCCAGCGAAATCGACGCGCGGCCGTTTTTGAAGATCTCGGACACGTCATCGTCTGCCTTCAGGCGCACGCCGCAGGCCCCTTCCATATAGAGGATGGGCGCCACGCGGGCTTTCACCCCTTCAAGGCGTGCGATACGGGTCATCAGCGCCTTACGCGCCAGCTGCAGGCGTTCATCCAGCAGTTTCCAGAATTCAGCTTCATTGCCTTTGGCCTCCAGCGCGATGCGCGGCAGGTTCAGGCTGATGACGCCCAGGTTGTTACGCCCGTCGTGGATCTGCTCGCCGTTTTCATCCTCGTACACCCCGAGGAAGCTGCGGCAGCCCATAGGCGTTTTAAACGAACCGGTGACTTTTACCACCTGGTCATAGTTCAGGATGTCCGGGTACATGCGTTTGCTCGCGCACTCCAGCGCCAGCTGTTTGATGTCGTAGTTCGGATCGCCAAACTTGTGGTTCAGGCCGTCACGGATGGCGAACACCAGCTTCGGGAACACCGCGGTTTTGCGGTTCTTGCCGAGGCCGGAAATACGGTTGCGCAGAATGGACTGCTGGATCAGGCGTGATTCCCAGCTGGTACCCAGGCCAAAACCGAAGGTCACAAACGGCGTCTGCCCGTTGGCGGTGTGCAGCGTGTTCACTTCATATTCCAGCGACTGGAACGCGTCGTAGCACTCTTTTTCGGTACGGGAGTGCGCATAGCCGTCCGCGTCCGGGATCTGCCACTCTTCGGCAGTTTTCCGATGCTTGTTGAAGCTCGCCGTCACGAACGGGGCCAGCACTTCGTCAATGCGGTTAATGGTGGTCCCGCCATAAATATGGCTCGCCACCTGAGCGATAATCTGTGCCGTTACCGCTGTCGCCGTGGAGATCGACTTAGGCGGTTCAATCTCGGCGTTACCCATTTTAAAGCCCTGGGTCAGCATGCCTTTCAGGTCGATCAGCATGCAGTTGAACATCGGGAAGAACGGCGAGTAATCGAGGTCGTGATAGTGGATCTCGCCGCGCTCGTGTGCCGAGACCACGTCGCGCGGCAGCAGATGCTGGCGGGCATAGTGTTTGGCGACGATACCGGCCAGCAGATCGCGCTGGGTCGGGATCACTTTGCTGTCTTTGTTGGCGTTTTCATTGAGCAGGGCAGAGTTGGTCTGCTCCACCAGGCCACGGATCTCCTGATTCAGGCGACCGCGCTTCTCACGCTGCACGTCGCGATCGTGGCGATACTCAATGTAGGCGCGGGCTAACTGTTTGTAGGGGCCTGCCATCAGCTGGTTTTCAACCGCGGTCTGGATCTCGTTGATATCGACCTGGCTGCGTTCAGTCATCTGGCTGCTAACGACTTCTGCGACGGTGGCGCAGTAATCTGCGTCATCGACTCCCGCTGCTTTAGCTGCACGCAGAATGGCTTCCTGGATGCGCTCTGATTTAAACGGCACTTTACAGCCATCACGTTTCATCACATGCGGTGTCATGATCACTCCATTTTTAAAAACAGGTTATCCACAGAGGTGGAGAAGTATTCACCGGACGTATTCCCCGCCAGGCCAAAGACTTCCCCCGTTCCCAGCTCGTGTTATCCACAATTCCGGCCAGCGTAAGCGCCGTCTTGTTGTTGGAATAGTAGACGATTAATACAAGATGTTGGGTCGGCGTGCATTTTAAGTTCTACATATAGTGATTTGCATCAAACAAGTTTGCGATTTATTTGACGCAGAACAAAGTAAAAAGACGAGAGTACAAACGGCGGGCGCTGGAGCAATTGTAAATACGTGCAGGAAAAATCTGATTAATTATTCAACAAAAACAAGCGCTCAACGCGGTACGTGCTGAGCGCCGTTCGGTTAACTCACCGCGCAGGCCCAGCTCAATCCTGCCTGTAAAAAGGCTGCGGTAGCGATACTGCCCAGTATCACCGGAATGAGAAGGGAGCGGTCAGGGGCCGCATCCTGTTTTTGAGGTTCTTCAGCACTCAGGGCGTACATCGCCTCTTCCCGGGTGCGCGCCGCCAGAAGCTGCGCGCGCACTCGATCTTCTGTCAATAAACTGGTCAGCGTCGTCAGCAGCTGCATATGGGTACTGCCTGCTTCCGCGGGCGGAATGGCGAGCAGGAAAACCATTCTGACCTCTTCATCACCGTCCAGCCCCGGCCAGCGTATCGGGTCGTCAAAGAGTGCCAGACAAAACGCCGCCTGCTGCACCGCCTCGGTTTTACCGTGCGGAACGGCGAGCGCTTCACCCAGCGCGGTAGGGCCTTCGCTTTCGCGCTGTAACACGCTCTGGATGAATGTTTCTTTATCGCAGATGATTTTTCGCCTGGCGAGCGGTTCGGCGAGCCAGCGGATCAGCGCTTCAGGCGTACGGTGCGGCGGGTTGATAAAAACCAGATCGGGGTGCGTCAATGCAAGCAAGTTCATATTAAGCCTCCATCAAAAAATCGCAGGTTGCGAAAGGGGGGATTGCCGTTACCGGCGGCACAGGCTCTTCCAGATAGTTGATCTGACATAGCCCCACCAGACTTTCCGGGACGGGAACCGGCTGCGTCCCGGCGTTAAACACGCGGACGACGGTCCCATTCGACCGTTGCGCATGGGGCAGGGCAGAAAGGACTAGCGGCTCCGGCAGAGTCAATAATGAGAATTGTGCCGGAAGCTGATGCTCGGGCAGACGCAACGCAAAGCGTTCAAGTCGGTGATCGAGCGTATGTAGCGTTTGCCGCTGATAGGTGAAAGGCTGTCCCGCAGCCTGGTTTTCCAGCTGGCGAAGCGTGAGATGATCGGCGCTGTCGGCCAGCGCGACGGTAAACGTGAAGCGCAACGGTTTCAGTAACTGGGCGTCGGGGGTCTCAACCACCGTATTATTAATGCCGGACGCACGGCCCGGTCGCCAGTCGAGATCGTTGCGCCCGAGCACGCCCGTCGCTTTAAATAACGTCAGGGCAATCGTCGCGGGTTCGCTGCCGATAATCTGAAATTCCTTCATACCGCGACTATTCACCACCAGCGCTTTGCCCGCTTCCGCGACAGCGATAATGCCTTCGGTGGTTTCGATATCCACGGGCATCTCGCGATAGCGCTCCTGCCAGTTTTCACTCTCACACCCCGTATCGCGCTGGATTATCGCGAAGGGCTGGGAGGCGATAGCATGACGGGTGCGAATATCGCTGCCGATCAGTAAACGTAGCCGGTGATCGCAGTGGCTGTTTTCCAGCGAAGCCTCGACGTACAGGTTCGGATCGTCTTCGCGTAATGTGCACTCCAGACGAATGGATAACGGCGTTCGGGCAGTATCCTTGCGTCCGGCGAGATCTGGCGGAAGAAACAGGGTGGCTTCAACGATCAGCTTTTCGACAAGCGGCGTTTTCAGGCAGTCGACGAGCGTGAAATGGTCGCATCGCGTCGGCGTATCGCCCGCAAGCGGTGAGAAATCGTAGCTGTCGCCCGCATCTGCACAGTCTTCAAGGGTAAAGAACGAGGGGATGCATCTGCCGCTGCGTTTGTCGTGCAGGGTTAGCGTTCCGTCGTCCAGCGTTAATCGATACTGTGCATTCTCTATCTCGCTGCCCGTTGTCTGTTCAGGCTGCCGTAAAGGCGCCGGGTTATCTTCAACGTTAACGCTGAGATAGCCGACCGGCGGCAGAACCGGTGTTTTCACAGCAACGTGCCAGCGGTAATAAGGGGGAAGGGGCGTTTCACACTCGCCTTCGGCGTTAAGGGAGATCGCCGTTCCGCCGGGCAACACGTCTCTTTCCAGGACGTCGAAGGGGATGGCCTGCCCCTGATACATCAGGGCGATATTTTCAGCGCGGCTATAGAGAGTGGTTTTCACCACGCGCTGCGTTTGCGTGGCCAGCGGGTTAAAAATCAGCAGATCGCCTTCCCGAGCGCAGGCGGCGGCCAGGGTTTTCACCACCAGATTCCACAGGCTATGGCACAGCTGTTCGGTTTGCTCCAGTCGATGCAGAATATCGCGGTTGGTGGCATCGCTGTTACAGCCGCCGATGGAGTCATGAGCATGGCTTCGCAACAGCTTCTTCCAGAGCGTATCGACCACCGAGAGGTTGACCGGCAGCCCCTGATGACGCGCCATGGCGATTGTCGGCTCCAGCTGCCGCAGGATGAACTGCTCAACTGCATCATTTTTCTTTTTAATGTCGTAGCGCACGGAGCCGATCGTTTTATGGATGCGGGTGTAGCGCGGCGATTTCAGCTCTCCTTCCCAGAATTCAAACTGCTCACGCTGCGCGCGCAGAATGTCGACGTAGCGCTCCAGCGAACTGATGACGTACCGGTCCTCATCCGGGGAGCGTGCGCTGGCGACCTGCAGGATTTTCGGCAGCGCCGGGTCGATGCTGACCTGATCGCCGCCGCAGGGCAGCAGCAGGTCATTTATTCCGGCCCGCGAGCGCAGGAGATTGACCATCGGGAAGATTTTTCCCTGCAAATGGCTCGCGTCTGAAGAGATGTTTTTAGCCGCGCCATAACCGAGCGCCATCGCGCAGGCGATAACGGTCGCCCCTGACGGCGCGCGCCAGAGGAACTGGCTGCTTTTCGCCTGTCCGTCGTGATCGATGCCGCGCCAGAAGACGATGTTGTCGATATTGCAGCCCTGCAAAATTGTGGGCATCTGCGCATTGTGGCCGAAGGTATCCGGAAGATACCCAACCTGCATGGCGTGCCCCAGCTTACGGGCAGAGAAGATGCCGTATTTGAGGTTGCGGATAATGGATTCGCCATGCACGTTGTAGGTGTCCGTCTGGGTATACCACGGCCCCACAAAAATCCTTTTCTCTCTGACCAGCGTCTCCAGCCTGATGCGATACTCGGGATTGATGGCGAGAAAGTCCTCTACCACCGCCATCTGTCCGTCAAGGTGATAGCAGCTGTAAGCCGGGTCCTGCTCCAGCGTGTCGATGACGTCCGCAAAGTTATATGATGCCAGCACCATGCTGTCCTGACGGGTGAAATACCACTCCTGATCCCAGTGCGTATGGGCAATGACGTGGATCTGATTCATGACCTTCCCCTTAGCTGGCGTTCTTTGGGCTGACGTAAAGCACGCCCAGGGCGCAAATCAGTGCGCCAATAAAGACGCTCGCCAGGTAGCCCGCCACGTTGGTTGCCAGCGGCCAGCCCCAGATGGCCGGCAGCGGCAGCGTCTGCTTCACGCCGAGTGCAATGGCGACCAGCGCGCCGGCAACGGCACCGGTCATGAACACCGGGATCAGACGTGGGTTTTTCAGGATGAACGGGATCGCGCCTTCGGAGATCCCAATCACGCCAAGCAGCAACGAGGTGCTGCCAACGGTTTTCTCTTCCCGGCTAAAAACATCCGGTAGTCCAAAGCGGCCGTTGAGGAACGCGGCAAAGCCGACGCCAATAGAGGGGATCACGATGGAGAGTTCGCGGGCGGTGAGATCAAACGTTTCGCTCATGCCATTCAGGCCGAGCGCGACCGAGCCTGCCGCCTTGTTGACCGGGCCGCCCAGGTCGAACGCGGTGCCTGCGGCGATCATCGCGGAATAGAATCCGCGCCCGGTATCACCTGCCGAGGTAAAAAAGAGCACCATCAACTGGTTAAGCGAGCCAAAAATCGGGTTAATCAAATATTCCATGACCATCACCAGCGTAATGCCGGTGATCAGTGGGACGACCAGCATGGTCTTGATGGTGGTGAGCTGCTGGCGGACGTGAATGGAATCATTCAGCCAGCGCACCAGATAGCCCACAAAAAAGCCAATGCCGATCGCGCCGAAAAAGCCGGACGGCATAAAGCCTTCGATATCAAAGAAGCGCTTGTAGACCTCGTCTGACATGATGCCGCCGATAAGTCCGGGGATCAGCGCCGGTTTGCCGGCAATGGAAAACGCCAGATACATGGCGAAAACCGGATACATGAACTCAATGGTCATAAAGCCCACTTTATCCAGCACGCTGAACGGCGAATGGTCGATGTTAATAAACTGGCCGGTAATTTTGGCCGTTGCCATCATCAGCCCGCCCATGACCACCACCGGCAGCATATAGCTGATGGCCGCCATGATATGGCCGATAAAAATCTGGTAAGCCGAAGGCTGGAGTTCGTCTTCATGTACGACAGTCGTGACGTTTTTTTCCATGGCAAGCGCCTGACGCAGATAGCGATCGGTATGCTTGATCAGCTCTTGCGTGCGGGTTTGAAGGTGGGGAATGTTTTCAAAGCGCTCGGCATCCTGAATGGGGACGTCGGTTGCCAGAATAATGGCCGTGGCGGAGGCGATATCCTGCTTCGTTAAGCGGTTTTTAACGCCGTCGCTGCCCTGCGTTTCGACCTTAACCTCAATATTGTGCTCTTTAGCCCATGCAATAATTTTATTCGCCGCCATAAAGGTATGTGCAATGCCCGTCGGGCACGCCGTTACCGCGACAACTTTCTGTTTCGTCATTGTCATAATTCCCTGGATGTGAAAACAGGGAAAGTATAAAGAGAACCTAAAACAGTTTTTAACGTTTGCTAATACTAATTACGTATCGTGATACGCGTAAATGCAATGTGTGAAGCGCCTTCCAGAGACTATTTCTCTGTTGTGTTAATATCATGCCGGGATTAAACAGGGTGTAATATATGAATTCATTCCAGGGAAGTGAACGCTTGATATTTGAATACATTCAGCATCACGCGTGTAATATTTCTAATATTTCGGCAAAAGAGATTGCCCGTGATACCTTTACAACGACAACATCCGTTAATCGTGTGTGTAAAAAAATGGGGTATAAAAGCTATACCGAGCTTCGGTATCGTTTTTTACGCGATCATTTTACCCCGGCGCCTGCAGTGCCCGACGCGGGTCCGCAGGCGGACGACATTGTGGCGGAGGTGTCCAGACTGCTCATCCATTCCAGCCATATCTATCTGTACGCACGCGGCGCCTCGCTTACCAGCCTCAACTACCTGTCGCGCTTTTTATCGCTGGCGAGCCTGCCGCATCTTATTTTGAATGACATGCACCAGCTGACACGGGTATCGAAGGGGACGCTGGTGCTGATCAGCAAATCCGGGGAGACACAGTCGCTGATAGAAATGGCGCGAAACGCGCTGCGCAAGGGCTTAAAGATTATTGCAATTACCCGTCAGGGGGCGACGCTGGCGTCGATCTCAACGCTATGCTGGCCGTTATCGATCGACATTAACGCGGTATCGCTGTATCAGCGGGAGGGCCAGCTTGAACTGTTAAGCGCCGTGGACCGTATCGGCTGCAGGCTGCTGCAGCACGATACGGTGTAGTCAGGCCGTCAGAGCTGCTTCACTATCCCCAGACGTACGGCATAATCATTTTCATGGTTGCCGTCATTGTTGATATAGGTTTTATCCAGTGACACCAGCTCGACGTAAGGCGTCCAGCCATCGTCGAGCTGGTAGTTGAACGCAACGGTATGCTCCCAGTAGGTATCATCCCCGGTTCCCTGATCGACATTATCCTGCCAGCGGAAGCGCGGGTTGTAGGACATACCGAATTTGCCAATGTTGTACGCGAACCAAATGTCGAACTGGTGTGACTGGCGGCGGGTATAGCCGCTGCCGTCGAGTTCTTTGTCGCTGTGCGCGTCATTGACGGTGTTATAACGGTAACGGGCGGAAAGATTCAGACCGTTATCAAACGCTTTCCAGCCCTGAATGAAGGGGCGATAGTGGGTATTACTGGGGGTGAAAACCGTCACCATGCCAGGCGCAACGGCAAAGCCATTGCCCAGATTGAAGCGCCAGCGCGTTTCAATCTCCTGTGCCGCCTCCGTTAATCCTTTGTCATCGGGATTATTTCGGTCGGTATCACCAAAAAAGGTATCGTTGTGGTTTTGTGCGGCTTCAACGGAGAAGTAAAAACCGTTATCCGCCTGATGCATAACCTTAATACGTGAATCATTTACGTCAGAGCGCGTATTATGGCCAAAGCGAAGGTCGACGGACGTATTTCCGCACCATCCCTGTGTGCTCAATAATAATGCGCTAATACACGTTACTTTAATAATTGTCTTTTTCATCATGTCCTGCCGAGGTTATTTAATTGGCAGGGCTATTTTTATTTTCGGTACGCCGTGATGTAAAAGTTATCGTCGTACATTTAGCGTATCGCTAAACATAAAAAAGGAGATACAGCATGCTGTATCTCCTGACGTTTATTCCTGCACCCACCAGATGGCTTCAAACGGGCGCAGTTGCAGCGTATCGGGACGAGAGGGGACGTCCTCATAGTTGCTGAGTGCGACCTGCCATGCGCCCTGTACCGGGTCCGGCTGCCACTGCTGGCGCTCTCGGCTCAGGTTTGCCACCACCATCAGCGTCTGGCCCTGCCACTGGCGGCGATAGCACCACAGGGAAGGGTGTTCCGGCAGCAGATCGTCATAATCTCCCCACGTCAGCACCGGGAGGGTTTTGCGCAGACGAATCAGCGACTGATAGGTGTAGAACACTGAATCCGGGTCGTCCAGCGCCGTACGGGCATTCACGGTTTCATAGTTATCGCAGACCCCAATCCACGGCTCGCCCTCGGTAAAGCCCGCATTGTGCGACGCGTCCCACTGCATTGGGGTTCGGCCGTTATCGCGGGATTTACTCGCCAGAATCGCCAGTAATTCATCCGGCTCACGGCCATTGGCCCGCAGTTCGGCGAACATGTTCAGGCTTTCCACGTCGCGGTAGTCGGTGATGCGGCTGAAGTGCGGGTTGGTCATGCCCAGCTCTTCACCCTGGTAGATATACGGCGTGCCCTGCATGCCGTGCAGCACCATGCCGAGCATCTTTGCAGCGTGAACGCGGTGTTCCCCTTCGTCGCCAAAGCGCGACACGATGCGCGGCTGGTCGTGGTTACACCAGAACAGCGCGTTCCAGGCTTTGTTGTGCATGCCCTGCTGCCAGTG
Source organism: Enterobacter cloacae complex sp. I3 (assembly GCF_014896175.1). NCBI lineage: Bacteria > Pseudomonadati > Pseudomonadota > Gammaproteobacteria > Enterobacterales > Enterobacteriaceae > Enterobacter > Enterobacter cloacae complex sp. I3. The sequence continues at coordinate 34,154 of NZ_JADBQZ010000012.1, read as the reverse complement.
ATGGAAGAGGGTTTTCAGCGCCACGAAGTCCGGCTTTGCCTTCGTCCACTTTTCGCCGCCGGGGTAGTCCACCTTCAGGTGGTGGAAGTTAAAGGTCATCGACAGCTCGCGCCCGTCGAGCGACGCGTACTGCTGGCAGTTCTCCAGCGAGGTTGACGACATCTCGCCCACCGTCATCAGGTTGCGCGGGGTGAAGACGTCGCGGCTCATCTCCTGGAGATATTCGTGGATGCGCGGCCCGTCAGTGTAGAAGCGGCGACCATCGCCAATGATGTCGTCCGGGAAATCCCGATCTTTAGAGATGAGGTTAATCACGTCCAGGCGCAAGCCGTCCACGCCGCGATCGGCCCAGAACTCGCATACCTTTTTCAGCTCGGCGCGCACCGCCGGGTTTTCCCAGTTGAGATCCGCCTGCTCGGGCGCGAAAAGGTGAAGATAATACTCCTCGCTCTCGGCGTGCCAGCGCCAGGCGTTGCCGCCAAACTTGGAGCGCCAGTTGTTGGGGAGCTGCTCCGGCGTGCCGTCGCGCCAGATGTAGAACTGGCGGTACGGGCTATCTTTGTTCAGCGACTCGCGGAACCAGGCGTGCTGCGTGGAGGTATGGTTAAACACCATATCCAGCACGATGCGAATGCCGCGTTCGTGCGCTTCTGCAACCAGCTCGTCAAAGTCATCCAGCGTGCCAAAGGACGGGTCGATGGCGGTGTAATTCGCCACGTCGTAGCCGTTATCCACCTGCGGGGAAATATAAAACGGCGTCAGCCAGATGGCGTCGATGCCGAGGGTTTTCAGGTAATCCAGCCGCTGCGTCACGCCGCGCAGATCGCCGGTGCCGCTGCCGGTGGTGTCCTGAAAACTCTTTGGGTAAATCTGGTAGATGACGCCGTTCTGCCACCAGTGAGGAAGGGTATTCATAATGCGTTCCTGCAAATGCGAAGGGGCGCAACTGCGCCCCGAAAGATGAAGTTAAACAATCTGCAGCGTGCCCTGACGGAACTTACGCTGGTAAACCACGGTGGTGAGCGCCATGGGGACGATAATCGCCACCGCCATGGCCAGGGCAAACACTTGCCAGAAAGTAGGCTGGATGGAGAGGATCCCCGGCAGGCCGCCGACGCCAATCCCGTTCGCCATCACGCCGTTCAGGCCGCACAGCAGGCCCGCCAGGCCAGAGCCGATCATCGCGCAGAGCATCGGGAAGCGGTACTTCAGGTTGATGCCGTACATCGCCGGTTCGGTGACGCCGAGATAGGCGGAGATGGCCGCCGGAACGGAGATCTCACGCTCGTTGTGCTTACGACTAACGATAATGATGCCGGTCACCGCAGAGGCCTGTGCGATGTTAGAGAGGGCGATAATCGGCCAGACCGGGGTACCGCCGAGGCTCTGGATCATCTGCATATCGATGGCCAGCGTGGTCTGGTGCACGCCGGTGATCACCAGCGGGGCATACAGGAAGCCAAACAGCGCGGCACCGATTGGCGCGAAGCTGCCGGTCATCAGATGACGCACCGCGAAGGCCACGCCGTCGCCGATCATGCGGCCAAACGGACCGATAAAAGCGTGCGCCAGGAAGACGGCCAGGATCAGCGAGCAGACCGGCACCACCACCAGGTAGAGGTAATCCGGCACGATGCGCTTCAGACGCGTCTCAATAAAGCCCAACGCCAGACCCGCCAGCAGGGCCGGAATGACCTGCGCCTGATAGCCCACCTTGGCGATGGTAAACAGGCCGAAGTTCCATACCTCAGGCACCTGCTGACCAAGTAAGTAAGCGTTCATTAACTGCGGAGAGACCAGCGTGACGCCCAGTACGATACCGAGAATTGGCGTACCGCCCATCTTGCGTACCGCGGACCAGCAAATCCCCACCGGCAGATAGAAGAAAATCGCCTCGCCAATCAGCCACAGGAAGTCATAGATGCTTTGCAGCGCCGGGTACATCTGCGCCAGGGTTTTACCGTCGCTCATCGGCACATCGCCGATGACGTTACGGAAGCCCAAAATTAAGCCCCCGCTGATCAGCGCCGGCAGCAGCGGGAAGAAGATTTCTGCAAAGTGGGAAATCAGCTGCTCGTGCCACTTCATATTCTGGCGCGCCGCCTTCTTCGCCTGCTCTTTATCGGCAGAAGAGTGTCCGGTGGTCGCCAGCAGAGCCTGATAGTAATCGCCCACTTCGGTACCAATCACCACCTGGAACTGTCCGGCGTTGGTGAAGCAGCCTTTCACCATGGAAAGCTCTTCAATCGCCTTCGGGTTGGCCTTGGCCGGATCGTTCAGCACGAAGCGCAGGCGGGTAATGCAATGGCTGACGGTGGCGATGTTTTCGCGGCCGCCGACCAGGACGATCAGCCGATCGATATCTGCTTGTTTGACTTTACTCATCATGAAACCTCATGACAGATGTTGAGGGGGGTAATGACCTGAGCGCAAGCCTACTCCTTCAGCGTGACGGCGAAAATGGGAACGTTCCCGAAATCGGGCGAAGATCACAATAAACGATTCAGGGGGGTTATGAGAGACGGGCAGGAATAACGATCTGGCGCGGCTCGCTCCGCCCGTTGATCTGCTCGATCAGCTGCGCGGCGGCCTGCCTGCCGGACTCGGCGTAGCCCGGATCGACGGTGATAATTTCAGGGTGCAGGAACTTCATCAGCGGCGTGCTGCCGACGCTCGCCACCTGCAGGTTATCAATGCGCTGCTCCTGCAGATACTTGCTGGCACCCAGCGCAAGGGTATCCGTGGCGCACACCAGCGCGGTGGTCTGCGGCGTCAGGACGCTGGCGACCTGCTCGTAGCCCTGCTTCATGCCCAGCCCCGGCAGGGAGGCCACGGCAGGGAGATTGTGCTTTTTGCAAAAGGCCAGATAGGCCTCGTGGCGGCGCTTGCCAGTGGTAACGTCTGAGTGCGGCACGCCCAGATAGCTGATGTGGCGGTGGCCTTCTTCGTACAGGCGCTGCATCAGGGTGATAATCGCCCCCTCATCGTCATAACAGACGGAGGCAAAACCGTGGGCATCGCGCGCCAGCAGCACCAGAGACGGCTGCCAGTGTTTCAGCATCTCCTCGTCAATGCCGGTAAAACCAAACAGCACCACGCCGTCAATGTTACGGCGCTGGAGCATGCCGAGATGTTCTTCCACCAGCTGTGGCGAGAACTGGCTCTCCATCATGATCGGATCATAGCCCTGCTCGTAGAAGGCAGGCAGCATGGTCTGAACGGCGAGGTTTTCGGAGAGGGAATCCAGACGCGAAACGATGATCGCAACCACTTTATCGCTCTGCCCGCGCATGGCGCGCGCAGAGCGGGAAGGGGAAAAACCGTGCTGATTCATGACCGCCTCAACGCGCTCGCGGGTGCGTTCGCTGACGCCGCTTTCGTTGTTCAGCACGCGTGAGACGGTTGATTTCCCCACGCCGCTTAAACGCGCGATGTCTTTAATCGTAAGGCGGTTCTGCATGCTGTATTCCCTGTAACAACGACAAAATGGTCAATTGAGCCTAATGCTATAGCGCGATTTCGCTATGGGCAAAGTCTGGTTTACGTACTGTTTATTTGCAGGCGCGTATAATACCGCCCGAATCGTCACAAAGGGTACGCTTAAATCTTTATACTGCGCGGCGACACCCTGTTTTTTTACTTACCGGAGGCTTTATGGATCCCGATCCCGCACCTCTCCTGAACGGGAGAATTTGTTCTTTCCGGTAAGCCAGCTTTTGCTGTCTCACCGGTAATGTGAGGCAGCAACGTCCCAAACGTTCCTGCTTGAAAAATTGAGTGCCTGACAGGTACGGCTTTGCCACGCCTGAAGGGAATGCTGCGTCCGCCTGGCGGATGCGGAGGAATGTCTATGTTTAAAAATATCACCCGGCAGCTGCAGGCGCTGCTGAGCCGCCATCTGCCACACCGTCTTGTTCAGCGCGACCCGCTGCCCAATGCCAAAAACATGGCGGGAGCGGCGATCCCGGCGTCCCTGACCGAACGCTGCCTGAACGTCGCGGCGATGGATGAAAACGAAGTCTGGCGCGCCTTTGGCGGCCATCCGGAAGGGCTGAACGCGTCTGAAGTGGAAAAAATCCGCGCCGTGCACGGCGATAACCAGATCCCGGCGCAGAAGCCCTCTCCGTGGTGGGTGCACCTGTGGCTTTGCTACCGCAACCCGTTCAACCTGCTGCTGACCGTGCTCGGCATCATCTCTTACGCGACGGAAGATCTCTTTGCCGCGGGCGTGATTGCCCTGATGGTGGGTATCTCCACGCTGCTGAACTTCATTCAGGAAGCCCGCTCCACCAAAGCGGCAGACGCCCTGAAAGCGATGGTCAGCAACACCGCAACCGTCTCGCGCGTGATTAACGACCTCGGCGAAAACGCCTGGGTTGAGCTGCCTATTGACCAGCTGGTGCCGGGCGATCTGGTGAAGCTGGCGGCGGGAGACATGATCCCGGCGGATTTACGCATCATCCAGGCGCGGGATCTGTTCGTGGCGCAGGCCTCCCTGACCGGGGAGTCCCTGCCCGTTGAGAAGGTATCGCGCAGCCGCGACCCGCAGCAGATGAACCCGCTCGAGTGCGACACCCTGTGCTTTATGGGCACCACGGTGGTCAGCGGCACGGCGCAGGCAATTGTCACCGCCACCGGCGGCAATACCTGGTTTGGACAGCTTGCCGGGCGCGTCAGCGAGCAGGAGAGCGAGCCGAATGCGTTCCAGAAAGGGATTGGCCGCGTCAGCATGCTGCTGATCCGCTTTATGATGGTCATGACGCCGATTGTCCTGCTGATCAACGGCTACACCAAAGGCGACTGGTGGGAGGCGGCGCTGTTTGCGCTCTCCGTGGCCGTTGGCCTGACGCCGGAAATGCTGCCGATGATCGTTACCTCCACGCTGGCGCGCGGGGCGGTCAAACTCTCTAAACAAAAGGTGATCGTCAAACACCTCGACGCCATTCAGAACTTTGGCGCGATGGACATTCTCTGCACCGATAAAACCGGCACCCTGACGCAGGATAAAATCGTGCTGGAGAACCACACCGACATCGCCGGTAAAACCAGCGAGCGCGTGCTCCACAGCGCGTGGCTGAACAGCCACTACCAGACCGGGCTGAAAAACCTGCTCGACGTGGCGGTGCTGGAAGGCGTGGACGAGGAGGCCGCCCGTACGCTCTCCGGCCGCTGGCAGAAGGTGGACGAAATCCCGTTCGACTTCGAGCGCCGCCGCATGTCGGTGGTGGTCAGCGAGCAGCCGGACGTGCACCAGCTGATCTGCAAAGGCGCGCTGCAGGAGATCCTGAACGTCTCCACGCAGGTGCGCCATAACGGGGAGATCGTGCCGCTGGACGACACCATGCTGCGCCGCATCAAGCGCGTCACCGACAACCTGAACCGTCAGGGGCTGCGCGTGGTGGCGGTGGCGAGCAAATTCCTGCCCGCGCGGGAGGGGGACTATCAGCGTATCGACGAATCCGATTTGATCCTCGAGGGTTACATCGCATTCCTCGATCCGCCGAAAGAGACCACCGCACCGGCGCTGAAGGCGCTGAAGGCGAGCGGCATCACCGTCAAAATTCTCACCGGCGACAGCGAGCTGGTGGCGGCCAAAGTGTGTCACGAAGTGGGGCTGGACGCGGGCGACGTGGTGGTGGGGAGCGACATTGAGCACCTCACCGACGACGAACTGGCGCAGCTTGCCCAGCGCACGACGCTGTTTGCCCGCCTGACGCCGATGCACAAAGAGCGCATTGTGACGCTGCTGCGTCGTGAAGGGCACGTGGTGGGCTTTATGGGCGACGGCATCAACGATGCGCCCGCGCTGCGTGCGGCGGACATTGGCATCTCCGTGGACGGCGCCGTGGATATCGCCCGCGAGGCAGCGGATATCATCCTGCTGGAAAAAAGCCTGATGGTGCTGGAGGAGGGCGTCATTGAAGGGCGCCGCACCTTCGCCAACATGCTCAAGTACATCAAAATGACCGCCAGCTCCAACTTCGGTAACGTCTTCAGCGTGCTGGTGGCGAGCGCGTTTCTGCCGTTCCTGCCGATGCTGCCGCTGCACCTGCTGATCCAGAACCTGATGTACGATGTCTCTCAGGTAGCGATCCCGTTTGATAACGTGGATGACGAGCAGATCCAGAAGCCGCAGCGCTGGAACCCGGCCGATCTGGGCCGCTTTATGCTGTTCTTTGGGCCGATCAGCTCCATCTTCGACATTCTGACCTTCTGCCTGATGTGGTTTGTGTTCCACGCCAACACCCCGGAACACCAGACGCTGTTCCAGTCCGGCTGGTTCGTGGTAGGTCTGCTGTCCCAGACGCTGATTGTGCATATGATCCGCACGCGCCGCATTCCGTTCATCCAGAGTCGTGCCGCGTGGCCGCTGATTGTAATGACGGGCATTGTGATGGCGCTGGGTATCGCGCTGCCCTTCTCGCCGCTGGCAGGTTACCTGCAGCTGCAGGCGCTGCCGCTGAGCTACTTCCCGTGGCTGGTGGCGATCCTCGCGGGCTACATGGTGCTGACGCAGATGGTGAAAGGGTTCTATGCGCGTCGATATGGGTGGCAGTAAGCTCATTTTGCCACAGTCCAGACGTAGGCCGGGTAAGGCGAAGCCGCCACTCGGCATCTGGCTTTCCTCCCAAATTCAACAACCTGTGATCTCCGTCGGCGCATTCGCTTGACGACAATTTGTACGCATGTTAACAGAATGTTTTGCCTGTATTTGGCCCGTCAGATAAGGAACATTCATGTTACGGTACAGTCTCTTAACCGCCGGGCTTATGCTCGGCGCCTCCGCTTTTGCCGCGCCGGCAGGCGACCTTCCCCTGATGCCCTGGCCTGCGAAGGTTGAACGCCCGACGACGCAGGGCGCGCTGGTGCTTAACAATCAACTCTCCGTGAGCGTCAGCGGCGACGATCTGGGGGACGCAGTCAACCGCCTGCGCCAGCGCATTGCGCTGCAAACCGGCTGGACGCTACAGCCACAGGCCGAAAAACCTGACAAGCCGACCATCCGTATCGCCATCGCTAAAAAGGTGAAGCCGCAGCCGCTTCCGGACAGCGATGAGAGCTACAAACTCATTGTGGATGCCAACGGCGTGAACATCTCCGCTAACACCCGCTTTGGCGCATTGCGCGCAATGGAAACCTTGCTCCAGCTGATGCAGAACGGTGCCGAAAACACTTCGATTCCGTGGGTTACCATCGAAGATTCGCCGCGCTTCCCGTGGCGCGGGCTGCTGCTCGATTCGGCGCGCCATTTCATCCCGTTACCCGATATCAAGCGCCAGATCGACGGCATGGCTGCGGCTAAGCTCAACGTCCTGCACTGGCATCTGACTGACGATCAGGGCTGGCGCTTTACCTCGAAGCGTTATCCAAAATTAACCCAGCTTGCCAGCGACGGGCTGTACTACACCCCTGAGCAGATGCGTGAGATTGTGCGTTACGCAGCCGAACGCGGCATACGCGTGGTGCCGGAAATCGATATGCCGGGCCACGCCTCAGCGATTGCCGTCGCCTATCCAGAACTGATGAGCGCGCCGGGGCCGTACGCTATGGAGCGCCACTGGGGCGTGCTGAAGCCGGTGCTGGATCCCACCAAAGAGGCGACCTACACCTTTGCCGACGCGATGGTCAGCGAACTGGCGGCGATCTTCCCCGATCCGTATCTGCATATCGGCGGCGATGAGGTGGACGACAGCCAGTGGAAGGCAAACGCGGCGATCCAGAGATTTATGCGCGACAACAAACTGGCGGACAGCCACGCGCTGCAGGCGTATTTCAACCGCAAGCTGGAGACGATCCTTGAGAAGCACTACCGGCAGATGGTCGGCTGGGACGAGATCTACCATCCCGATCTGCCGAAAAGCATTCTGATCCAGTCCTGGCAGGGACAGGACGCGCTGGGGCAGGTGGCGCAGAACGGCTATAAGGGCATTCTCTCAACCGGCTTCTACCTCGACCAGCCCCAGTCCACCGCCTATCACTACCGCAACGAAATCGTGCCGCAGGGGCTGAATGGCGTGGACGTGATAGCGGACACCGACAGCGTCCAGAGCTGGGCTTTCTCCATGCCGCGCCTGAAGGGCAAGCCGGTGGAAGGCAGCTTTACGCTGGTGAAAGGCGACGCCGGCTGGCGCGGTTTTATTGATTTTGCCGGGAAATCGCGTCGGGCGGTGAATAACATTCAGTGGCGCGACGACAACCAGGTGACCTTTACCGTCGACACCTGGATGGGTGAAACGCGCCCGGTGGTCAACGTTGATAACGACAAACTCACCGGCTATTTCCTGGTGGGAAACACCCGCTACCCGATTAGCGGCGCGCGTCTGGACGATGTGCCGAAAGGTACCCCTCCGGTCGTGCCGGACGTGGCGAATCAGGCCAACCTGCTCGGCGGCGAAGCCGCGCTGTGGGCGGAAAACGTGGTCGCGCCGGTGCTGGACATTCGCCTGTGGCCGCGCGCCTTTGCGGTGGCGGAGCGGCTGTGGTCCGCGCAGGACGTCAACGATGTCGACAACATGTATACCCGGCTACAGGCGATGGACAGCTGGTCCACGGTGTCGGTTGGGCTACAGCAGCACACCCAGCAGTTGGTACAGTTTACGCGGCTGGCAAATAATGCGGATACCCTGCCGCTGCAAATCCTCGCTCAGGCGCTCGAGCCGACCCAGTATTACACCCGCCAGCACCTGAAGTTCCAGGCCGGAAACTACCATCAGTTTGAGCCGCTTAACAGACTTGCAGATGCGCTGAACGCCGAAAGCGCCACCGTGCGCCAGATGCACAAGTGGGCGGACCGCCTGGTGAGCGACGCGGAAGACACGGAGAGCGCCGAGGCGCTGCGCCACGTCTTTAACCGCTGGCAGAACAACACCAGCGATGTGCTGGCCTTGAGCGAAAACAGCTATCAGCTGAAGGCCATTAAGCCGGTCATTCTGGAGGTGGATAAGCTGGCCTCGATTGGCCTGAGGCTGACGGATCTGGTGGCGCGTCAGGGGACGCTGGACGACAAAGAGATCGCGTCGATCCAGAGCGAGCTGGACAGCGCGGCGAAGGTGCAGGATGAGGTGGTGATTGCGGCGGTCTATCCGCTGGAGACGCTGCTACGCGCCACGCGAAATCAGTAACACGCATGCCCGGTGGCGCTGCGCTTACCGGGCCTACGTGGTGTGTAGGCCCGGCAAACGCAGTGCCGCCGGGCGTAAAGGCCACTCAGTTCTTCAGAACCCACGCCTCTTTCCAGTGTGCGCCAACGCCTGGCTCATACTGGTTTGCGGTTGGGCTGTACTGCACGCAGAAGCCGCTGTACGGGAATGGCTTACATTCGTAGGTCTTACCGTCTTTAGGCTGAAGCACCACGGTACCCGCCTTGTAGGAGGCGATATTGTCCGGGAAGGTAAAGTCGTGGTGGCCGGTGCTATCCGCAGCGGCATCGCCTTCCAGCATCAGGTTCAGGACGTCCTGCGCGAACAGGGTGCCGTCTTTATTGGTCGCGTAGTATTTCAGCATGTGGTGACCGGCGGTCACGTCGGTCAGGGTCATGGTGACGTCCTGATTGCTGTTGTTCATGTCCTGCTTCAGGTAGCCTTTTTCCGCACCGTGGTGGTTCATCACGTGTGCTTCAAAATTCACGTCGCCCTGCGTATTCACGTGGAAGGTCACGGTCGCGTTGCCATGTTCGATTTTGCTGTATTGCAGATCGGTAACGGCAATGGTCTCATTCACCTGCGCTTTTTGCTCTTCATAAGAGATAGCAACGGACTGCAGCGTGCTGCCGTCTTTCACGAATACGCTGTTGGCGCCGTGAACCGGGCTGATGTCACCGGCTTCATCTTTCACGCCGACGCGCACGTCGTGCTGTGCGGTGTTGATCTTCTGCGCCAGATCGTAGGACCACTGGTTAGCGTCGCCTTGTTCAGCAGAGCCGATGGTCATCTCGGTGCGCATGGCGGTCACTTCGCCGTGGGCGTCGAAGAAGCGTGCGATAACTTTATCGCCCACGTTCAGGTTATTACCGGCAATCTGGCCGCTCAGGGTTTTGCTCCACTCGGACACAACCGCAGGCGTTTCGTCCGGGGTAACGTTGCCGCCATTCCCGAAATCAACGTCGATAGCCTGATAGAAGCTGTTTGTGGTATCTGCAATTTCCCATACGCCGTAAATTACCTGATAGCCTGTGCGTTCAGGAACATTACAGGTCATGGATTTAGTTACGGCTGGCGCCTGGCTATTTCCGTTAATTGTACAGAACGGGGTTAATTCAAACTGATCGCGAGTTAGCGGCTTATTTGGGTCCCAGTTTTGTTTGGTAATGTAATAACGCCAGTTGGTGGTTTTGTGCGGCGCAGTATGGTGCCAGACAAATTCATGCGGGCCCGCGGTCATCGGGTTTTTAGTCCACGCATTCAGGCTCTGCTTATCCAGCTGAGAATATTGAGAGATACCCGCGCTGGCGAGGTGTCCGTCTGCTGGCTCTGCCCCGGTCGGGAAGCCGGAGGTTTTCTCTACGCTCTGCGGTTCATACTGTACGGAGCCGCAATCAATATTTTGACCCAGCTTACACATATAGGCGCGGCTGGCAGGAGATTCAATATATCCGTGAGCAAATGCCGAAGATGCAACGGTCACTGTTGCGAGGGCAAGTGCAATTTTTGAAAGTTTCATTACTCATCCATTATTAGAGAATATTACTAGGCGAGGGAGAGTCTAATAATGGATCTGGCTCTGTGTCATTTTACCCGGAGAGTAAAAATAACCGAAATAAAAAAGGCAGCCCGAGCTGCCTTCTGTTTATTGAAATGTATTAACGACGTACGGCGATCGCTTCAATTTCAATTTTCACGTCTTTTGGCAGACGCGCCACTTCCACGCAGGAGCGCGCCGGGAAGGTGGCGTTGTGCTCGGTGAAGAACGCTTCGTAAGTGGCGTTAACGGTGGCGAAGTCGTTAAGATCTTTCACGAACACCGTCGTTTTGACGATATCACCCACTTTCAGGCCCGCAGATTCAACGATCGCCTGCACATTTTCCAGCGACTGACGCGCCTGCGCCGCCACGTCGGCCGGTACTTCACCGGTTTTCGGGTTTACCGGGATCTGGCCAGAGGTGATGATCATGCTGCCCAGATCAACGCCCTGAACGTATGGGCCGATAGCCGCTGGTGCATTTTCCGTCGCGAGTACTTTGCTCATTTTTTCTCCAGAATTACAGCGTTAAGAATGTTCCCGGCCATTATAACAGCCGGGATTTCATTACCAACCTCAATTAGTTGGCCAGCACCACATAATGGGAAAACTCTTTTTCGCAGTATTTGCATTTGAGTGCGATGTCATTGGCGCGCTTTTTCACTGCAAAGCTGGAGGAAACCGGCTCGGCATGGCTGATGCAGTTGCTGTTCGGGCAGACCAGCACACTTTCGATGCGCTCCGGCAGGCTCGGGCGGGATTTGCCCACCACGTCGTAATCGTCGATGCGGTTAACCGTGGCGTCCGGCGCGTACAGCGACAGCTGGTTGACCTGCTCGTCGGTCAGGAAGGTGTTCTCGATCTTGATCAGATCTTTACGGCCCATTTCGCCGGACGGCAGGTTCAGGCCGATGGTGATGCGCTGGTCGGTTTCGGTCAGTTTGAACAGCGTCAGCAGCTTAAAGCCCACCTGCGCAGGGATGTGGTCAATCACGGTGCCACGCTTGATGGCTTCAACCTGGAGTTTGTTATCGTGTGTCATGGTCGTCTCCCCTTACAGAGCTAATTCGCGATTCAGAACCAGTGCCAGTAACGCCTGGCGAGCGAAGATGCCGTTCCCGGCCTGCTGGAAGTACCAGGCGTGCGGCGTTTTATCCACGTCGGTGGCAATCTCATCAATGCGCGGCAGCGGGTGCAGCACCTTCATGTTGTCGCGCGCGCCGTCGAGGTCGCTGGCGCGCAGCACGAACTGCGCCTTCACGTTGGCGTATTCGGACGGATCCAGACGCTCTTTCTGCACGCGGGTCATATAGAGAATATCCACGTTGCCCACCACCTCTTCGATGCTGGCGTGCAGGCTCCACGTAATGCCTTTCTCGTCCAGCATGTCGAGGATGTACTGCGGCATCGCCAGCGCGTCCGGGGCGATGAAGAAGAAGCGGTTGCCGCTAAATTTCGCCAGCGCCTGGGTCAGGGAGTGGACGGTGCGGCCGTACTTCAGGTCACCGACCATGGCGATGTTCAGATTTTCAAGCGTGCCCTGGGTCTCCTGAATGGTGAACAGGTCCAGCAGGGTCTGCGTCGGATGCTGGTTGGCGCCGTCACCGGCGTTCAGCACCGGAATGCCGCCGGAAAACTCGGTCGCCAGACGCGCCGCGCCCTCCTGCGGGTGGCGCATCACAATCGCGTCAACGTAGGTGCTGATCACTGAAATGGTATCCGCCAGGGTTTCGCCTTTTTTGCCCAGCGACGTATTGCTGCTGTCCGAGAAGCCCACCACGCTCGCGCCCAGGCGGTGCATGGAGGTTTCAAAGGAGAGGCGGGTGCGCGTCGAGGCTTCAAAGAAACAGCTCGCGATCACCTTGTGCTTCAGCAGCTCTGGCTGCGGATTGGCCTTCAGTTTTGCCGCGGTTTCCAGAACCAGTTCCAGCTCTTCGCGGCTGAGGTCGTTTATGGAAATGATGTGTTTTTGATAAAGCGGATTCATGTTTATCTCCTGACGCCGGGCAAAAAAAAGCCCCTCAAATGAGGGGCTCTGGGAATAGGTTTAGCAACGGGAAGAAAAACGGCAGGCCAGCGTCTGATTTCAGACGCGGTAAGACGTTATGTCGTACACGCTTGACCATGCTTCCTCCCGGCAAATTGTCGGGCATTATACGCAGCTCGTTTTTGGGATCAAGCGATTTAATGCACGCTTTACTCAATGCAAACGGTTCTTTATGAATATTAATGCATTCTGAGTAAATAATTAATTTGCTTATGCACCAGCGCGGTACGCTTCACCACCCGGGGCGCGACCCAGACGATACTGCTTCCCGCCACCACGCCTAAAATTTCCGGTAACTGGTGATAATCCAGAATACGCGCCACCGCGCGGCCATATCCGGCAACGGTATGAATAAGGATAAATTCGCTATTGTGCTCCACGCTCACCACCATTTCGGAGACGGTGCGCGCGGCGTCGGGGGCAGGGCGCAGCTGGGGATTCAGCGAATAAATCTTTAGCCCTTTGGCATTGCGAATTTTTATGACGCCAAGCAGCTTGAGCAGACGTGAAACGGTGGACTGGCTGATGGTCTCAAAACCCCGCTCCTGCAAGTCGCGGCGGATCTCTTCCTGAGAGAGATAGCTCTTTTCCGCGATCAGACGCTGGCAGACCGTTAGCTGTAGTTGCTCTTTGGGAGAGTACTCTTCGTAATCCATCATAGTTCCCATATCAGTTCCCGAAATAACCGGTGGCACCGCACCGATCCGTAGGCCGGATGAGCGCAGCGCCATCCGGCAAATCACAACAACGCGCCCAGGCTTAACGCCACCATAATCACCACCGTCAAAATCCCCAGCAGCGGCGCGACCCATTTCAGATAACGCACGTAGGGCACGCGGGCGATAGCCAGCCCGCCCATCACGACGGCAGAGGTGGGGGTGATAAGGTTAACGATGCCGGACGCCGACTGGTAAGCCGTAACCACCAGGTCGCGGTTGACGTTAGCGAAATCGGCAAGGGGCGCCATGATCGGCATCGTCAGAACGGCCAGGCCGGACGAAGAAGGCACAAGAAACGACAGCACCACCTCCAGCCAGTACATCACGTTAATGAACGCCACCGTCGACAATCCGGTGACCATCCCCTCGGCGCTGTGCAAAATGGTGTGGGTAATCATGCCCTTATCCATAATCACTACGATACCGCGCGCGATGCCGATAATCAGCGCGACGCCCAGCAAATCTCGCGCGCCGTTGATAAACGTCGATGTCAGCTCCTCTTCGCTCATGCGGGCGATAAGCCCAACGATAATGGCGCTGGCGAGGAATACCGCCGAGATCTCCGCCATCCACCAGCCCAGCACCGCCACGCCGTAGATCATCACCGCGAAGGCGAGGGCGAAAATCACCAGGATGAGTTTGCGCACCGGGGTAAATTCCAGCGACTGCTCGCCCTTGTTGCCGAGGAAGTGGGCGAGGTTCTCCTCCTGTTTATCCGCCACGATCGACAGCGACGGATCTTTGCGCACCTTACGGGCATAGCGCATCACCCACGCCACGCAGATGATCCAGCCGATGACCAGCAGCGCGATGCGCAGCATGATCCCATTGGTGAAGGGGATCCCGGCGGCGTTGGCGGCGATCACCGTCGCGAACGGGTTAATGGTGGACCCGAGCGTGCCGATCCCCGCCCCGAGCAGTACGGTGGACGCGGCAACCACCGGATCGAACCGCGCCGCCAGCATCACCGGCACCAGTAAGGTATAGAAGGGCAGCGACTCTTCGGCCATGCCGTAAATCGTGCCGCCTGCGGCAAACAGCGCCATCAGGATCGGGATCATCCACTCTTCGCGCCCGCGCAGCTTAGTGGTGACGCGCTCGATCCCGGCGTCAATCGCTCCGGTTTTGGTGACGATCCCGAGAAATCCCCCGATGATCAGGATAAACAGCGCAACGTCGATCGCCCCAGCCTGGCCGGACTCCGGATCGTACAGCCCGGCTATCGGGGCCATCAGCACCGACACCAGCCCCTGCGGATGCGATACCACGTGCGCATAGGTGCCGGCAACCGGCACCTCTTTGCCGAGCGCCTCGTTCATCGCCATATGGTACTGCCCGGCCGGAACAATCCACGTCAGCACGGCAACCACGGCAATCAGAAAAAAGAGAATGGTGTAAGCGGAGGGAAACTTGAACTTGCCCATGATGTTCTCCTGAAACCCGGCGCACCCCGCGGCGCGCCGGGCGGTGATTAGTCGCCGAGTGTCGCCACCATGACCGCCTTAATGGTGTGCATGCGGTTTTCTGCTTCGTCAAAGACGATGGAGTTCGGTGATTCAAAGACCTCTTCCGTCACCTCCAGCCCCTTCAGGCCGTACGCCATCTCGATCTCGCGGCCCACTTTGGTGTGCTCGTTGTGGAACGCGGGCAGGCAGTGCATGAACTTGACGTTCGGGTTGCCGGTGGCCTTCATGACGTCCGCGTTGATTTGATACGGCTTCATCAGGCTGACGCGCTCGGCCCAGGCCTCCTTCGGCTCTCCCATGGAGACCCACACGTCGGTGTAGAGGAAATCGGTGCCGTGCACGCCTTCTTCCACGTCGTCGGTGAGGGTGATGCGCGCGCCCGTTTCTTTGGCGATGGCGCGGCACCGCTCAACCAGCCCGGCTTCCGGCCAGAAGGATTTCGGTGCCACAAGGCGGATACCCATCCCCATCTTGGCCGCGCCGACCATCAGGGAGTTGCCCATGTTGTTGCGCGCGTCGCCGAGATAGGCAAAGCTTAACTCCGGCAGGGTTTTGCCCGGGGAGTGCTCCAGCATGGTCATCAGGTCAGCGAGAATTTGCGTTGGGTGAAACTCGTCGGTCAGGCCGTTCCACACCGGCACGCCCGCGTATTCTCCGAGCTCCTCGACGATGGCCTGGCCGTAGCCGCGGTATTCGATGCCGTCATACATGCGGCCCAGCACGCGGGCGGTGTCTTTCATCGACTCTTTATGGCCGATCTGCGACCCGCTTGGGCCGAGGTAGGTAACCTGCGCGCCCTGGTCAAACGCGCCCACTTCGAAAGCGCAGCGGGTGCGGGTGGAGGTTTTTTCAAAGATCAGGGCGATGTTTTTCCCGACCAGGGTTTGCTTCTCGCGCCCGGCTTTTTTGGCCGCCTTCAGCTCGATGGCGAGGTCGATCAGGTACTGAATTTCCGCCGGGGTGTAGTCCAGCAGTTTGAGGAAGTTGCGGTTTTTCAGGTTGATGGTCATGGGTAAATCCTTTTTAAAATGAGTGATCAGTTACGAATCAGCGTGCCTTTCTCGCCCGCCAGGATCTCCGCGCCGTCGGCCAGCGCGCCGATCCCGGCAATGCCGTTGCAGGCCTCAACAAATTCGCGGCAGGCGGCCACTTTCGGCCCCATCGATCCGGCGTCGAACGGCATGTCTTTAAGCAATTCCGGCGTCACCTGCGCCAGCGGGCGCTGGGTCGGCTTGCCCCAGTCGAGGTACACCGCGTCGGCATCGGTGAGGATCAGCAGGGCGTCGGCCTCGATCTGGCGCGCCAGCAGGGCGGCGGAGAGGTCTTTGTCGATCACCGCCTCAACGCCGCGATAGCCGTTGGCGTTCTCCACTACCGGCACGCCGCCGCCGCCGTTGCAGATCACCAGGTGGTCGCGCTGGATCAGCGCCGTAATGGCATCGCTCTCCACGATGCGCTTCGGCTGCGGAGAGGGCACCACGCGGCGGAAATAGGCGCCGTCTGCCCTGAACGTCCAGCCTTTTTCTGCGGCCAGCGCTTTCGCCTGCGCTTCGCTGTACACCGGGCCGATGTATTTGGTCGGGTTGCTAAAGGCCGGATCGGCGGCGTCCACTTCCACCTGGGTGAGCAGGACGCTCACCTCACGCTGAGGCAGGCTGTTTTTCAGCGCCTGCTGGAGCATGTAGCCGATCATCCCCTGGCTTTCCGCGCCGAGAACGTCCAGCGGGTAGGGCGTCACTTTGTCGTAGGCGCTGTTCTGCAGCGCCAGCAGCCCGACCTGCGGCCCGTTGCCGTGCACCAGCACCACGCGCCACTGCGCCGTCAGCCCGGCGATAGTGCGGGCGGCCTGCTCGATGTTCTGGCGCTGGATATCCGCTTCCAGCGGCTCGCCGCGCTTGAGCAGCGCGTTGCCGCCCAGGGCCACAACCAGAGTGGGTTTTCGTTCCATGATGGCTCCTTAAATTCCGTCGCGTTCCAGTGGGCAGCTCATGCAGCGCGCGCCGCCGCGACCGCGTCCCAGCTCGTCGCCGGGGATCGGCAGCACGGTAATGCCCGCTTTGTCGTACTTCTCGTTGGTCCAGACGTTACGCTCGTAGCCGATCACTACGCCCGGGCGGATGGTCAAAACGTTGTTGGCGTCGTTCCACTGCTCGCGTTCGGCTTCAAAGGCGTCGCCGCCGGTGGTGATCAGCCGTACCTGGTTAATGCCGAGGGCTTTCTCGATGGCGTGCAGCAGGTCGGTTTCCTGCGTGCGCAGCAGGCCGCCGCGTCCGTCCGGGGTGAGCGTCCAGCACTGGGCGTCTTTACGCACCACTTCCGGATAAACGGAAAAGGTGTCCACGTCGATGTGGGTCATCACCGTGTCGAGGTGCATGCAGGAGCGGTGTTTTGGCAGCTCAACGGCAATCACGCGTTCGGCCTGACGGTGTTTGAACAGGCTGTTGGCGAGGAACTCCACGCCCTGCGGCGTCGTGCGTTCAGACATGCCGATCAATACCGCGCCGCGGCCAATCACCAGTACGTCGCCGCCTTCTAAGGTGGCGTGGTCGTAATTAATATTCTCGTCGCCGAAATACTTAATAAAATCGCCGTCGGCAAATGCCGGGTGCCAGCGATATATCGCGCGCAGATTATTGGTTTCACGCTGGCGGGCGGGTTTCGCCATCGGGTTAATGGACACGCCGTTATAAATCCAGCAGGAGGTATCGCGGGTAAATAAATGGTTCGGCAGCGGCTTCATAATAAAATCATTCGCCGTGTGGGTATCCACTACCATATTTTTAATGGCTGCCGGAATTTCGCCGTAGGTTAATCCCCCGCTTAATCGCCGCGCCAGTTCGCGGTGCGGCATATCCGCCAGCCAGCCGCGCACGTCGCCGGCAAAGGTTGGCCCGAGGCGATAGTCGGAGATTTGCGTTTCAAGAAGCCAGGCTTTCGCTTCTGCAATATCAAGCGTTTGCGTGAGCAGGTCGGTCAACAGCAGGACTTCCACACCCTGCTCGCGCAACGTGTTTGCGAAGATGTCATGCTCCTCACCCGCCCGTTCAACCGACAGTACATCATCAAATAACAGCTCCTGACAGTTTGAGGGCGTTAACCGCTTCAGACTTAAATTAGGGCGGTGCAGCATAACGCTACGCAATTGACCAATTTCAGAACCGACGTAATGCTTTTCCATAATTATTCCTTTAACTGTTTTTCAGAATAAAAAGGGCATGCGCCATGTGGTGTGTTTAATTACATGGCGGCTAAGCTCAATTGATTTCGTGATTTATACTAGGCAGTTAAATAATCCGTAATGTGATATTGCTCACGCGAAAATGGATATTAATGAGTTTGTTTTCATTTGCATGATTCGCATCAGATAATGATTAATTTCATATTATTGGGAGTTGAATAGCTAAGCAGGATCCGGTGGCATTATTTGAGGTTGTTATTATTTTGTAGAATTACACATTTTGTAATTATTGGTTATCCATTTGATTTTAAACGATTAAATGAAATTGAAAGAATGGCTATGCAATAATGACAATTAACTATTTTTGACTTAAGGAAAATCCATAAATAATTATTGGCTTATAACGGAAATTATCAAAGTCGTAAAATGTGATACGGCAGCGGGTTTTGTTATTAAGCTCTTTATTTCAGTGGGTTATGTGAGAGCCTTAGTGTGTGCGAAATGAGGTTATGCATAACCGCTGCATAATTGCCTGGGCAGGATTAACAGCGGGTTAACACCTTTCCCGATAAACATGCGCTCGCGCAAGCCTCGTCGAAAAAGGGCTGGTATGGCAGCTTGGATTCTCGTATAAAAGATAAAAATGAAACATTGTTTTATATTGAGGATTGAAACATGATTATCGGCAACATCCACCATCTGCAGTCCTGGCTGCCTGACGCGCTGCGCCAGGCCATTGAGCACGTTAAAGCCCACGTCACCGACGCCACGCCGCACGGCAAGCACGACATCAACGGCACCAGCCTGTTTTATCTTGTGTCAGAAGACATGACCCAGCCGTTCGCCGAGCGCCGCGCCGAGTACCACGCGCGCTATCTGGATATCCAGATTGTGCTGAAGGGCCAGGAAGGGATGACGTTCAGCACCCTGCCGCACGGCACGCCGGACACCGACTGGCTGGCGGATAAAGACATCGCGTTCCTGCCGGAAGGCGAGCAGGAGAAAACCGTGGTGCTGAGCGAAGGGGATTTTGTGGTGTTCTGGCCGGGTGAAGTGCATAAGCCGCTGTGCGCGGTGGGGGAGCCTGCTAAGGTCAGAAAAGTGGTTGTTAAAATGCTGGTGGAGTAATTCCCCCTCACCCCAGCCCTCTCCCACAGGGAGAGGGCTGGGGCACCAGACTGCACCCACGCATAATGTGATCCAGCTTAAACTTCCCGCACTCCCTCCTCATCTCCCATTTACCTCCCCTTTTTCTGCGTCATAGTATGATCGTTAAATTAATGAACGCTGTTCTATAATGTAGAACAAAATGATTCAACAAGGAGATCTCATGCCGCAGTCCGCGTTGTTCACGGGAATTATTCCCCCTGTCTCCACCATTTTTACCGCCGACGGCCAGCTTGATGAGCAGGGCACCGCCGCGCTGATCGACGATCTCATCAAAGCGGGCGTTGACGGCCTGTTCTTCCTGGGCAGCGGCGGCGAGTTCTCCCAGCTCGGCGCCGAAGAGCGTAAAACCATTGCCCGCTTTGCTATCGATCACGTCGATCGTCGAGTGCCGGTGCTGATCGGCACCGGCGGTACCAACGCCCGGGAAACCATTGAACTCAGCCAGCACGCGCAGCAGGCGGGCGCGGACGGCATCGTGGTGATCAACCCCTACTACTGGAAGGTGTCGGAAGCGAACCTGATCCGCTATTTCGAGCAGGTGGCCGACAGCGTCACGCTGCCGGTGATGCTCTATAACTTCCCGGCGCTGACCGGGCAGGATCTGACTCCGGCGCTGGTGAAAACCTTGGCCGATTCGCGCAGCAATATTATCGGCATCAAAGACACCATCGACTCCGTCGCCCACCTGCGCAGCATGATCCTCACCGTTAAAGCCGCTCATCCGCACTTCACCGTGCTGTGCGGCTACGACGATCATCTGTTTAATACCCTGCTGCTCGGCGGCGACGGGGCGATTTCGGCGAGCGGCAACTTCGCCCCGCAGGTGTCGGTGGATCTTCTGAAAGCCTGGCGGGATAAAGACGTGGCGAAAGCGGCTGAGTATCATCAGACCCTGCTGCAAATCCCGCAGATGTATCAGCTGGATACGCCGTTTGTGAACGTCATTAAAGAGGCGATCGTGCTTTGTGGTCGTCCTGTCTCCACGCACGTGCTGCCGCCCGCCACGCCGCTGGACAAGCCGCGTAAGGCGCAGCTGAAAACCCTGCTGCAACAGCTCAAGCTCTGCTGAGCCGGACGATAACGATGACCATTGAGAAAATTTTCACCCCGCAGGACGATGCGTTTTATGCGGTGATCACCCACGCGGCGGGGCCGCAGGGCGCGCTGCCGCTGACCCCGCAGATGCTGATGGAATCCCCCAGCGGCAACCTGTTCGGCATGACGCAGAACGCCGGGATGGGCTGGGACGCCAACAAGCTGACCGGCAAAGAGGTGCTGATTATCGGTACCCAGGGCGGTATTCGCGCCGGGGACGGACGCCCGGTTGCGCTGGGCTACCACACCGGGCACTGGGAAATCGGCATGCAGATGCAGGCGGCGGCGAAGGAGATCACCCGCAACGGCGGGATCCCGTTTGCGGCCTTCGTCAGCGATCCGTGCGACGGGCGCTCGCAGGGCACGCACGGCATGTTCGACTCCCTGCCGTATCGTAACGACGCGGCGATCGTGTTTCGCCGTCTGATCCGCTCCTTGCCCACGCGCCGGGCGGTGATCGGCGTGGCCACCTGCGATAAAGGGCTGCCCGCCACCATGATTGCGCTGGCCTCCATGCACGACCTGCCGACCATTTTGGTGCCGGGCGGGGCGACGCTGCCGCCGACCGTGGGGGAAGATGCGGGCAAGGTGCAGACCATCGGCGCGCGCTTTGCCAACCACGAGCTCTCCTTGCAGGAGGCCGCCGAGCTCGGCTGTCGCGCCTGCGCGTCGCCGGGCGGCGGGTGCCAGTTCCTCGGCACGGCGGGCACCTCGCAGGTGGTGGCGGAAGCGCTGGGGCTGGCGCTGCCGCACTCCGCGCTGGCGCCGTCCGGGCAGGCGGTGTGGCTGGAGATCGCCCGCCAGTCGGCGCGGGCGGTGAGCGAGCTGGATAACCGCGGCATCACCACGCGCGATATCCTCACCGATAAAGCCATCGAAAACGCCATGGTGATCCACGCGGCGTTCGGCGGTTCCACGAACCTGCTGCTGCACATCCCGGCCATCGCCCACGCGGCGGGCTGCACTATTCCGGACGTAGAGCACTGGACGCGCGTCAACCGCAGGGTGCCGCGCCTGGTGAGCGTGCTGCCCAACGGCCCGGACTACCACCCGACCGTACGCGCGTTCCTCGCGGGCGGCGTGCCGGAAGTGATGCTCCACCTGCGCGATCTCGGCCTGCTGCACCTGGACGCCATGACCGTCACCGGCCAGACGGTGGGCGAGAACCTCGACTGGTGGCAGACGTCCGAGCGCCGTAAGCGCTTCCGCCAGTGCCTGCGCGAGCAGGACGGCGTGGAGCCGGATGACGTGATCCTGCCGCCGGAGAAGGCCAAAGCGAAAGGGCTGACCTCGACGGTCTGCTTCCCGACGGGCAACATCGCGCCGGAAGGTTCGGTGATCAAGGCCACGGCGATCGACCCGTCGGTGGTGGATGACGATGGCGTTTACCGCCACACCGGCCGGGTGCGGGTGTTCGTCTCGGAAGCGCAGGCGATCAAGGCCATCAAGCGGGAAGAGATTAAGCAGGGGGATATCATGGTGGTGATCGGCGGCGGCCCGTCCGGCACCGGCATGGAGGAGACCTATCAGCTCACCTCCGCGCTGAAGCATATCTCGTGGGGCAAGACGGTGTCGTTAATCACCGATGCGCGCTTCTCGGGCGTGTCGACGGGCGCCTGCTTCGGGCACGTGTCGCCGGAGGCGCTGGCGGGCGGACCGATTGGCAAGCTGCGCGACAACGACATCATCGAGATTGCCGTCGACCGCCTGACATTAACAGGCAGCGTGAACTTTATCGGCACGGCGGATAACCCGCTGACGCCCGAGGAGGGCGCGCGCGAGCTGGCGCTGCGGCAGACGCACCCGGACCTGCACGCCCACGACTTTTTGCCGGACGATACCCGGCTGTGGGCGGCATTGCAGTCGGTGAGCGGCGGCACCTGGAAAGGCTGTATTTATGACACCGATAAAATTATCGAGGTAATTAACGCCGGTAAAAAAGCGCTCGGCATTTAATTATTTTTCACGCGATTGTCGTCTACGGAATATATTCCGTGGGCGGCTTTTACTCATCTGTAATTTGTTAATTTAAACAATACGTTGCGATATATCGATGGCGTCACA
Source organism: Enterobacter cloacae complex sp. I3 (assembly GCF_014896175.1). Classification (NCBI taxonomy): domain Bacteria; kingdom Pseudomonadati; phylum Pseudomonadota; class Gammaproteobacteria; order Enterobacterales; family Enterobacteriaceae; genus Enterobacter; species Enterobacter cloacae complex sp. I3. The sequence goes on along the minus strand of NZ_JADBQZ010000012.1, from coordinate 11,737 downwards.
AAAGCAAAATAACGTAATTCAGAAATAAGATATGACCATTGCTGGTTAATTGAACAGCTCATTACACTCCATTAACACGATGTTGTAATTCAGCACACTAAATAAGGGTGTAATTCTGATGACGCAATTAACCATGAAAGACAAAATTGGCTACGGGCTGGGTGACACCGCCTGCGGCTTTGTCTGGCAGGCCACGATGTTCCTGCTGGCCTATTTCTACACCGACGTGTTTGGTCTCTCCGCGGGCATTATGGGCACGCTGTTTTTAGTCTCCCGCGTGCTCGACGCCGTGACCGACCCGCTGATGGGGCTGCTGGTAGACCGCACCCGCACGCGGCACGGCCAGTTCCGCCCGTTCCTGCTGTGGGGCGCCATCCCGTTTGGCATCGTCTGCATGCTGACCTTCTACACGCCGGACTTCTCCGCGCAGGGCAAAATCATCTACGCCTGCGTGACCTACATTCTCCTGACCCTGGTTTACACCTTCGTTAACGTGCCCTATTGCGCCATGCCCGGCGTCATCACCGCCGACCCAAAAGAGCGCCACGCCCTTCAGTCCTGGCGTTTCTTCCTCGCCGCGGCGGGCTCGCTCGCCATCAGCGGCATCGCGCTGCCGCTGGTCAGCATCATCGGTAAGGGGGACGAGCAGGTGGGCTATTTCGGCGCCATGTGCGTGCTGGGGCTGACCGGCGTGGTGCTGCTCTACGTCTGCTTCTTCACCACCAAAGAGCGCTACACCTTTGAGGTGCAGCCGGGCTCGTCGGTGGCGAAAGATCTCAGGCTGCTGCTGGGCAACGGCCAGTGGCGCATCATGTGCGCATTCAAGATGATGGCGACCTGCTCCAACGTGGTGCGCGGCGGGGCGACGCTCTACTTCGTGAAATACGTGATGGATCACCCGGAGATGGCGACCCAGTTTTTACTTTACGGCAGCCTCGCCACCATGTTCGGCTCGCTCTGCTCGTCCCGCCTGCTGGGCCGCTTCGACCGCGTCACCGCCTTTAAGTGGATCATCGTCGCTTACTCGCTCATCAGCCTGCTGATTTTCGTCACCCCGGCCGAGCACATCGCGCTGATTTTCGCCCTTAACATCCTGTTCCTGTTCGTCTTTAACACCACCACGCCGCTACAGTGGCTGATGGCCTCCGACGTGGTGGATTACGAGGAGAGCCGCAGCGGGCGTCGCCTCGACGGGCTGGTGTTCTCCACTTACCTGTTCAGCCTGAAGATTGGCCTGGCGATTGGCGGGGCGGTGGTGGGCTGGATCCTGGCCTGGGTGAACTACTCCGCCAGCAGCAGCGTGCAGCCGGTTGAGGTGCTCACCACCATCAAAATTCTGTTCTGCGTGGTGCCGGTGGTGCTCTACGCGGGCATGTTCATCATGCTGTCGTTCTACAAGCTCACCGACGACCGCGTGGAGGCCATCAGCCAGCAGCTGATCAAACACCGCGCGGCGCAGGGCGAGGCCGTTCCCGACGCCGCGACAGCCGCATCCCATTAACCGGAGGCAACATGGAAATTACCAACCCGATCCTGACCGGCTTCAACCCGGACCCGTCCCTCTGCCGTCAGGGCGAGGACTACTTCATCGCCACCTCGACCTTCGAGTGGTTCCCGGGCGTGCGCATCTACCACTCCCGCGACCTGAAAAACTGGTCGCTGGTCAGCACGCCGCTGGACCGCGTGTCGATGCTGGACATGAAGGGCAACCCGGACTCCGGCGGCATCTGGGCGCCGTGCCTGAGCTACGCCGACGGCAAATTCTGGCTGCTCTATACCGACGTGAAGATTGTCGACTCGCCGTGGAAAAATGGCCGCAACTTCCTCGTCACCGCGCCGTCCATTGAGGGGCCGTGGAGCGAGCCGATCCCGATGGGCAACGGTGGGTTCGATCCGTCCCTGTTCCACGACGACGATGGCCGCAAATACTACCTCTACCGTCCGTGGGGGCCGCGTCACCACAGCAACCCGCACAACACCATTGTGATGCAGGAGTTTGACCCGCAGACCGGCACGCTCTCGCCCGAGCGCAAAACGCTGTTTACCGGTACGCCGCTCTGCTACACCGAAGGAGCACATCTTTATCGCCACGCGGGCTGGTACTACCTGATGGTTGCCGAGGGCGGCACCAGCTACGAGCACGCGGTCGTGGTACTGCGTTCCAAAAACATCGACGGGCCGTACGAGCTGCACCCGGACGTGACGATGATGACCAGCTGGCACCTGCCGGAGAACCCACTGCAGAAGAGCGGCCACGGCTCGCTGCTGCAGACCCATACGGGTGAATGGTACATGGCCTACCTCACCAGCCGCCCGCTGCGTCTGCCCGGCGTGCCGCTGCTGGCCTCCGGCGGGCGCGGCTACTGCCCGCTGGGGCGCGAGACCGGCATCGCCCGCATTGCGTGGCGCGACGGCTGGCCGTCCGTGGAGGGCGGCAAGCACGCGCAGCTGACCGTGCCCGGCCCACAGGTGGCGGAGCAGCCCGCAGCCGCTCAGGGTAACTGGCGGGATGATTTTGACGGCAACACGCTTGACCCGCAGCTACAGACCCTGCGCATTCCGTTCGACGACACCCTCGGCTCGCTCACCGCCCGCCCGGGCTACTTACGGCTCTACGGCAACGACTCGCTCAACTCGACCTTCACCCAGTCGACCGTGGCGCGCCGCTGGCAGCACTTCACCTTTCGCGCCGAGACGCGGATGCAGTTCTCGCCGGTTCACTTCCAGCAGAGTGCGGGGCTGACCTGCTACTACAACAGCAAAAACTGGAGCTACTGCTTTGTGGACTACGAGGAGGGGCAGGGGAGAACCATCAAGGTGATCCAGCTCGACCACAACGTGCCGTCGTGGCCGCTGCACGAGCAGCCGATTCCGGTGCCGGAACATGCGGAGAGCGTATGGCTACGCGTGGACGTGGATACGCTGGTCTACCGCTACAGCTACTCGTTCGACGGCGAGACGTGGCACGCCGTGCCGGTGACCTATGAAGCGTGGAAGCTGTCGGATGACTACATCGGCGGGCGCGGCTTCTTTACCGGCGCGTTTGTGGGGCTGCACTGCGAGGACATCAGCGGCGACGGCTGTCACGCGGACTTCGACTACTTCACTTACGAGCCGGTATAGCCCAGCGCGCGTGAGAGCTCGAGCCCGGCCTGCTGAAGCTCCTCGCGGAAGCGGGCCAGCTCGGCGTCGTCCACGCGGGAGGTGAGCGTCGACAGGCTCAGGGCGGCAATCACGCGGGATTCGTGGTTCCACACCGGCACCGCCACACAGCGCACGCCCTGCTCGTTCTCTTCGCTGTCCAGGGCGTAGCCCTGCTCGCGGGTCTGCGCCAGGGCGGTCATTAACGCTTCGCGGGAGGCGAGGGTAGCGGGTGTAAAGGTGGTGTACTGATAGCCCTCCAGCAGGGCGTTAAGCTCGGCCTCGCCCAGCCAGGCAATCAACACCTTGCCGATGGCGGTGGCGTGAACCGGCAGGCGGCGGCCGATGCGCGAATAGGCGATGGCGGCGAGCTTGCCTTCAATCTTCTCGATATAGACTCCTTCACGCCCGTCCAGGATCCCCAGATGGGTGGTCTGCCCGGTCCGCTGGGACAGCTCCGTCAGCCAGCCTTTCGCCTTCTGGCGAATATCGATGGAGCCCACGACAAAATGGCCGCGCTCGACCAGCTTCATGCCGAGGCGATATTTGCCGTTCTCCGGGTTCTGATCGATATAGCCGTGAAGCTGCAGGGTTTTCAGCAGCGAGTGGAGGGTACTCTTGCTAAGCCCCATCAGTTTGCTGATGTCGGTGATCTTAAGCTCGGTGGCCTGTTCGTTGAACAGGTCGAGGATCTGCAACGCACGTTCAACAGACTGAATAATCGGCATAATGCTGGCATGTCCACGCTGGAATGAAGGCGAAAACGTACCTTTTTCGGGGTGAAAAATCAATTAAGGGGAGCCGGTTTGCCCGGCGGCGCTTCGCTTGCACGGGCCTACGGGTTTTGTTGGCCGGGTAAGCGCTGTGTCACCCGGCAGGAAGATCGCACCGATCCAATATCATGTCAGTACGTTGTTTGGCTCAGTTCGGTATAGTCAGGTTTCTTGAAAATTCAACAGCAGAAACCGACTGCACCTTCCATAAGTTGTTTTCTTTAACCATGCAGTCTATGACTACGTGGTCCTGCTTTTTACCGAATGCAATGTATACGTTGACACAGACTGGATCGGTATCCCCGGCTATGGCTGTTACATTCTGCGGCCAGTCATCGCCGACGTATTGCGCTTTTAAAAATATATCAGCCTCGTAAAAGTCTTCGTCTGCATAGCGAGGATCCTGCGCGTGACGGAGTTTTTTCATTGTTGATGCTGTGACATATTTATCTATTTCGTTTCCATCAGTGATGGGAAATATGTCTTTGTTGATTTGATTTACGTACCAGCTGTTAAATTTTTCAGCACGCTCAATCGGATCAGAATGGCCAGCCATTGCAGAAAAAGAGAATATGAAGAGAAGCAGTAAGATATTTTTCATATCAGTAGTGCCTGTAAAGGGTGATTTTGGGCTGTATCTTCCGATATGTCTGGCCGGGATAAAGGCTATTCTGTTTAAAGTCTGAATACCAGGTACCCGATCCGTCGTAGATACAAGCATGCCCGTTCTGATGCGCTCCAGGTAATGCGTCAATGACTGCAACATCACCCTCAATAGGGGTGCCATACACTTTACTGAATCCTGCCTTCTCAAGAGAATGCCAGAAGTTTTTTGCATCAGCGCCATCAATCTTCAGTCCTCCGGCGCGGATAGCTGCAGCAACGGCGCGGGCGCAGTAACCGGTACTTTTATGATGTGCGTGGCTGCGGGCATACGACACAGCTTCATGCTTATTCCATGACATAAATAATCCTCATTAACGAAATGCAACAATAAGGAAATATTACGCCGATAAAATACGGTATTTTGTAATTGATAATGACCTGATGTTAACCACTATCTGCTCAATAAATAATGGTTAATAAAAACATAAATACTTATTATGGTTAATGTCTATCTGAGAAAGCGGCAGTAAAAATATTTTTCTGCCAGACCATAACGCTGTTGTCATATTTTAGGGTTTTCTCCCTCTCCCTGTGGGAGAGGGCCGGGGTGAGGGCACCAGACCGCAGACGAGCCAATCACTCCCCAAGCGTCGCCACCATCACCGCCTTAATCGTGTGCATCCGGTTTTCCGCCTGGTCGAACACGATGCTCGCCGCCGACTCAAACACCTCGTCCGTCACCTCCATCCCGCCGTGCAGGTCGAACTCCTTCGCCATCTGCTTGCCGAGCGAGGTCTGGTCGTCATGGAACGCGGGCAGACAGTGCAGGAACTTCACGTTCGGATTGCCGGTCAGCGCCATCATCTGCGCGTTCACCTGATACCCCCGCAGCAGCGCAATCCGCTCCGCCCACTTCTCTTTGGCTTCGCCCATCGACACCCAGACGTCGGTATAGATAAAGTCCGCGCCCTTCACGCCCGCCGCCACGTCTTCCGTCAGGGTGATTTTGCCGCCGTGCTTCTCCGCCAGCGCGCTGCACTCCGCCACCAGGCTCTCTTCCGGCCAGCAGGCTTTCGGGGCCACCAGGCGCAGATCCAGCCCGGTCAGCGCCGCCGCTTCCAGCATCGAGTTGCCCATGTTGTTGCGCGCGTCGCCCGCGTAGACCAGCGTCATCTCGTTAAACGCCTTCCCCGGCAGGTGCTCCTGCATGGTCAGCAGGTCCGCCAGCAGCTGCGTCGGGTGAAACTCGTTAGTCAGCCCGTTCCACACTGGCACGCCCGCATACTGCGCCAGCGTTTCGACGACTTCCTGGCCGTGGCCGCGATACTGAATGCCGTCGTACATCCGCCCGAGAACCCGTGCGGTGTCCTTAATTGACTCTTTATGCCCAATCTGGCTGCCGCTCGGCCCTAAATAGGTAACGCGCGCGCCCTGGTCAAATGCGGCAACTTCGAAAGAGCAACGTGTACGGGTCGAGTCTTTTTCGAAGATGAGCGCGATGTTCTTACCGGTAAGCTTCTGTACTTCCTTGCCCTTTTTTTTATCGGCCTTGAGCTGTGCGGCAAGGGTCAGCAGAGAAGTGAACTGTGCAGGGGTAAAGTCGAGCAATTTCAGAAAGTGTTTCTTGTACAGATCAGACATTTTATCCTCACATGGCGAACGCCACTTATTGAATTAAAATTCACTTTATATGTGTAATTATTCATTTGCAACCCCGTTTCACAAATCTTTCCAACAAAGGTGGAGGCAAACCCGTCCGTGTGTGAAAATAGAAGTATCTGCCGCACTTTAAAGAGGATTGAGCCATGGCAAACCCGGAATTACTGGAAGAGCAACGCGAAGAGACGCGTCTGATTATTGAAGAGCTGCTGGAAGACGGTAGCGATCCGGACGCGCTGTACACCATCGAGCACCATTTCTCTGCGGATGATTTCGACGCGCTGGAAAAAATGGCCGTGGAGGCCTTCAAGCTGGGTTACGAAGTGACCGAGCCGGAAGAGCTGGAAGTGGAAGAGGGCGACACCGTCATCTGCTGCGACATCCTGAGCGAAGGCGCGCTGAAGGCGGAGCTGATCGACGCGCAGGTAGAACAGCTGATGAACCTGGCCGAGAAGTTTGAGGTGGAATACGACGGCTGGGGAACCTACTTCGAAGATCCGAACGGTGAAGACGGCGAAGAAGGCGACGACGAAGATTACGTCGACGAAGACGACGACGGCGTGCGTCACTAAGTGATTCAGGCGGTGGCGCGCGCCACCGCTTTTTTCAAGGCAGAACCATGGATTACCCGCAGATACTCGCCCCCGTACTCAACTTCCTCCAGTGCCCGACCCCGCAAGCATGGATTGATAAAGCCCGCGACCCGGTAAACCTGCCGCTGCTGCTCACCGACCACATGGTGTGCGAGCTCAAGGCCGCCCAGACCGCGTTATTACTCGTGCGTAAATACGTCGCCGACGAAAGCGGTGCCGACGCGCTGCTCGACTGGCTCAAACCCTACGAACAGTTCACCTTTCGCGACGGCCCGGAGCCGGACTTCATCGCCCTGCACAGGCAGATTGGCAAAAGCGTAATGCCCAAAACCGACGACCCGTGGGGCCAGGCGCTCATCGACAGCATGGTGCTGCTGATTAAAGAGGAGCTGCACCACTTCTGGCAGGTGCGCGAGGCGATGCTGGCCCGCGGCATTCCGTACGTCAAAATCACCGCCAGCCGCTACGCCAAAGGGATGCTGAAGGAAGTGCGCACTCACGAACCGCTGACGCTGATCGACAAGCTCATCTGCGGCGCCTACATCGAAGCCCGCTCCTGCGAACGCTTCGCCGCGCTGGCCCCGTTCCTCGACGATGATTTGCAGAAGTTCTATCTCTCGCTGCTGCGCTCGGAAGCGCGCCACTACCAGGACTACCTGACGCTGGCCCAGCAGGTAAGCGACGACGATATCTCACCGCGCATACAGCATTTTGGCGAAATTGAAGCCACACTTATCTCGACACCGGACAACGAGTTTCGCTTCCACAGCGGCGTGCCGGTGTAAACCGGCATAACGCAAGGATAAGGATGCGAGATGAAAAAAACGTGGATCAGTACGGTCATTGTTATTGTCGCGGCTGCCGCCGTGGCGTTCTGGGTCTTCTTCGACAGGCAGCGCGCTCCGGAAGCGCAAATTGATACCGCCCTCCACGCGATGCCCGCCTGGCAGGTGATCAAGGAGCAGGAGCCTGTGCTGCATCAGCGCATCCTCGACCAGATGGCCGCCCTGCAAAAGGCCGGCGAGCCGGAGCAGCACATTATCGACACCATCCAGCCGCAGATCCTGCATTTGCAGATGACGCGCCTGCAAAACGCCCCGGACGCCAACGTGGTGAACTACATGACCATCAACATGGAGCAAACCGCCGCCATCCAGAAGGTGAGCGACGACGCCTGCTTCCGCTTCCTCTACCCGACGGTGAAGGGCGGCGTGAACCCGATGCGCATGCTTGATAAAGACCTGATGACGCGGCGCATGCAGGCCGACGCGGACATGATGCGCGCGGCCTACGGCAAAAACCGCCACACCGTGACCCAGGCCGAACGCGAGGCGGCTGTCGAGGACGTGCGGCCGATTATGAAGGAACTTGCCGATAAGTACGGCGAGGACATCCAGCTGTTGCAGATGCCGGAGAAGGCGGCGGGCAAAGAGAAGCTCTCCTGCGATATGGTGCAGGATATGTGGGCGAAGGTGCTGGCGCTGCCGGAGCAGAAGGCGGCAGGGGTGATTCGTCTGGCGGTGTCTGAGCTGGAGTGAAGGGGCGCTGGTTTTTTGGGCACTTAGAGTGGGTTTCGCGCGTCGTCGCTTGCATGGCGGCGCGCGACAGGTATAATCCACAACGTTTCCGCATCCCCTTCAGTGCCGAAGTGGCGAAATCGGTAGACGCAGTTGATTCAAAATCAACCGTAGAAATACGTGCCGGTTCGAGTCCGGCCTTCGGCACCATACAAAGCTTTTTTCAAGTCTACTAACGTCTACTTTAGTCTACAAAAACAGTAAGTTAAGCGAATTTCTGACTTGGCTTAGTCTGTTCACGTCTACTCAATTCCTTGAACATATACCAACCGATGATGGTATAACTGATGGTATTCCCGGTTCGATTGATTTTGGTACCAACACTGGAGGTATCAACTGATGGCTCTCACCGATATCAAAGTTAGGACTACCAAGCCCTCCGACAAACCTTTCAAACTCACAGATGGGCAGGGTATGCACCTGCTGATCAACCCCAATGGTTCAAAATACTGGCGACTTCAATACCGTTTCGATGGCAAACAGAAAGTTTTAGCATTGGGTGTTTATCCAATGGTCTCTCTTGGTGAAGCTCGCAGGAAACGAGATGAGGCCAAAAAGTTGGTATCTGTTGGTATTGATCCTTCTGAGAAGAAAAAAGCCGACAAGATCGAGCAGAGCGAAGCTCTTACTTTTGAATCTGTTGCCAGAGACTGGCATAAGGCTTGTAAAAGGAAATGGTCAGATTCCCATAGCGAGAGAGTTCTAAAAAGCATGGAAGATGGTCTCTTTACTGCTATTGGTAAAAGAAAAATATCCGAGCTTAGTACCAGAGATCTTCTTGCCCCTATCAAGGCTGTTGAAGCTTCTGGGCGACTGGAAGTTGCTTCCCGCCTACAGCAAAGAACAACGGCAGTGATGCGATATGCTGTCCAGAACGGGCTGATAGATTACAACCCTGCTCAGGAGATGGCAGGAGCTATTGCGGTAGCAAAAAGAACCCACCGACCGGCATTACCGTTTGATCGCTTCTCTGAACTCCTGGAGCGAATTGAAATATTCAAAGGTAGAAAGCTCACGAAGTTAGCCGTAAAGCTTACATTGCTCATTTTCATTCGTTCGAGTGAACTCAGGTTTGCTCGTTGGTCAGAGATAGATTTCGACAATGCCATGTGGACTATTCCTGCAGAGCGAGAGCCATTACCCGGAGTGAAACATTCGCATCGTGGTTCGAAAATGCGAACTCCACACCTTGTTCCTTTGAGTTGTCAGGCATTGTCTGTGTTGATGGAAATTAAAGAGATCAGCGGTGACCATGAACTCGTGTTCATTGGCGACCATGATTTCAGAAAGCCCATGAGTGAAAATACGGTAAACAAGGCTTTGAGGTCTATGGGCTATGACACAACCGTGGAGGTCTGTGGACATGGATTCAGAGCTATGGCTTGTAGTGCTTTAATTGAATCCGGTTTGTGGTCGAAAGATGCTGTTGAACGGCAAATGAGCCATCAGGAGCGGAACTCAGTTCGTGCTGCCTACATACATAAAGCAGAGCACCTTGATGAGAGAAAGCTTATGTTGCAGTGGTGGGCCGATTACCTTGACCTCCTTAGAATACGACAAGTTTCACCATTTGATTTTAAAAAGATTTAACTATGAATAGTAGATGATCAATCGCTCTCCCTTATCAATCTTGTTAAGGGAGAAGTAATTCAAATAAGCAGTGTTAACTCATTCAAGCTTTGAATACAGTGGAGGGATTAATGAAAGTAGTAAGCCCTTATGAAGAATTAAAAAGCTGGTTTAGTCTCGAAAACTATGAGCAGTTAAAATCACTTACAATCAAAGAACTGCATACTGAGCTTGCCTTTAGAGAAGCGATTTTCGACAGTGTAAATTTTGGATGGGAAGATGATAACCAAAATTTAAGGTCTATCCTTGAAGGTAATCCTATTTTAAGCAGACAAGATAATAATCATGGTCATTTTGGCAAGGGTCAAAGACATGTTGCGCAGGTTAGCTTTGGTGATATAAAAAAATTAGAGAACAAGTTAATAATGTTTAGCATGGATTTTTTTGAAGAAAATGGCGATTTCAAAAAAGAGTTGAAAAAGAAACCAATAACAAAAACTATGAGAGACTTTTTTCTTAACCAAAATAGCAGCAAGATGTATGTTTCATTTGATTTAGGAATGTCCAGCGATGAAGAAATTATAACAGCCTTACAAACGATGCTACCCGTTCTCAGGAAAGAATATGAAATTGAGCCAGTAAAAACAGAAAAAATTGGACTGGCAAAAATAAGAAAACTTGTCGATTACAATATTATCCCAATGATGGATCTATTGATTTGGGCAAAATTTAAAAAAGTAAAAATCTCAAATATGGTGTTGTCTCGTGTCTTGTATCCCGACTTTACAAATGAGATCAGAGGAGAAGAACACATTAAAGATACAGACAGGCCTGTTGCAGAAAAGTCATTGAATGGAGAAACAACCCGTAGTCTGGAATACTTTATCAGCAAAAACAGCCATCTCCTCAACATACCGATTTTTGAACTCGGCTCTTTCTAGTTGTAAATCATCATGTTAATTGTCAAGGGGAGGGCGTAAATATTTTTCTTCCCCGGAATTTTCTTTCATTCTTCCCTCATCTAACTTTTCAGTTATTAGCATTCCCTTCATAGATACAAATCTGTGTGGCTAATATCTTCGTAACGGAAGCGGAGGAGACAGCCAAATGACTACAACTAATCAAAGCTTAATTCGTTTACCAGAAGTCTTGAAACGAACTGGTTTCGGCAAGGCATGGATCTATCGTCTGATCAGTGAAGGTCGATTTCCGGCACCAGTGAAGATCGGAGTTCGTGCTGTTGCTTTTGTCGAGAGTGAAGTTGAAGAGTGGATTCAATCAGTTATCGAAACAAGCAGAATAAAAGTTGCTTAATTAAACCTGGGAGAGATTGTTATGAATATCGAAGAATTTATGAGTGAAGAAAACCATATGTGCAATTTAGGCGAAGATCTTTTTGGTAAGATTTTCGAACCCGGAGCGATTTATGACTTACCTGATAATGAATTTAACAGAAAGATTGTTTACTGGTTAAGCCAGTATTTAGTTGGGAATCTGAGAGACCCGCTAGATGCGATTTTTGAGCTTAATATTTTCGATCAGTTTTATGTCTATGAAACATGGTTCTCGCTTATTAAATGCCCTGTAGAAATGAAAAGTCTTTCAAAGCGAATAATCCAATACCATATTGGGCTGAAAACTCTTTTGTAAAAATGTAAAGTTTGGTCCCATATTTTGGCTTAAAACCTTACAAAATAACTTACATTATTTTGGTTGCCGTTTATTAGCAAGGCAGTGAGAGAGTTTTCTAAGTATTAGGTGTACATAATATAAACTAGATCTACCAGATGATAATTTGACAGGAATAATCGTCTATCTC
>NZ_JADBQZ010000011.1:0-166286 GCF_014896175.1 Enterobacter cloacae complex sp. I3 | reverse complement strand
TGATTTTATTGATCGATATCAGCGTAATGGTGTGCTTTTGATTTTATATGGTATTGATTATAAAGTATTTTTTAGGTTCTTGTTGTGCCCGTAAAATGCGCGGGGAAGCAAATTGTGAGTAACAGCACATACCCCCTGAAACATTATTGGGTAGAATCCGCTGCGTCATAGGGAAATAAGCGCAGAATATTATGAATACTATTATTCTACCGAAAACTCAGCACCTCGTGGTATTTCAGGAAGTCATTAAAAGTGGCTCCATAGGTTCTGCCGCAAGACAACTAGGCCTGACGCAACCCGCCGTCAGCAAAATCATCAGCGACATCGAATCCTACTTCGGGGTGGAAGTGATGGTGCGTAAAAACACCGGCGTAAAACTCACTGCTGCTGGTCAGGTGCTGCTGTCATACGCTGAGTCGATCACCCGCGAAATGAAAAACATGGTGAGCGAAATCAACAGCCTCAGTTTCAGTACCGTCATGGACGTCTCCTTTGGCTATCCGTCGCTGATTGGCTTCACCTTCCTGTCTGAGATGATCAAAAAATTCAGGGAAGTGTTCCCGAAAGCGCGCGTCTCCATGTATGAAGCGCAGCTCTCTTCATTCCTGCCCGCCATTCGCGACGGTCGGCTGGATTTTGCCATCGGCACGCTGAGCGACGGAATGTTGCTTCAGGATCTTCACGTTGAGCCACTGTTTGAATCCGAGTTTGTGCTGGTGGCGAGTAAATCACGAACGTGCACCGGCCCGACCAGATTGGCATCACTTACGCATGAGCAGTGGGTGATGCCGCAAACCGATATGGGCTACTACAACGAACTCCTGACCACCCTGCAAGACAACCGCATCAGCATTGAAAACATCGTCCAGACCGATTCCGTCGTCACTATCTATAACCTTGTCCTTAATGCCGATTACCTGACGGTGATCCCCCGTGACATGATTGCGCCGTTCGGTTCGGACCAGTTTATCGTCCTGCCGGTGGAAGATGAATTACCCGTGGCGCGCTATGCCGCCGTGTGGTCGAAAAATTACAGTATTAAAAAATCGGCGTCAGTATTAGTTGAACTGGCAAAACAATATTCGTCGATGGATATCGATAAACGACGATAAAAATAATTAAGTTTTAAAACACCCGGAGCGACGCTTTTTAACGCTCTGATACCCTGACTTTGCCTGAAAACAATGAATTATTATAACGAGGATATTATGCACATTACCTACGATCTCCCGGTGACCATTGAAGATATTCAGGACGCCAGAAAACGCCTGGCGGGAAAAATTTATAAAACCGGCATGCCGCGCTCAAATTATCTCAGCGAACGCTGTAAGGGTGAGATATTTCTTAAGTTTGAAAATATGCAGCGTACCGGTTCGTTTAAAATACGCGGGGCGTTTAATAAGTTAAGTTCGTTGACGGACGCAGAAAAACGCAAAGGGGTAGTGGCCTGCTCCGCAGGAAACCACGCTCAGGGGGTGTCGCTCTCCTGCGCCATGCTCGGTATCGACGGCAAAGTGGTGATGCCGATGGGCGCGCCAAAATCCAAGGTCGCCGCTACCCGCGACTATTCGGCGGAAGTGGTGCTGCACGGCGAGAACTTTAACGACACCATCGCTAAGGTGAGCGAAATCGTCGAGATGGAGGGGCGCATATTTATTCCGCCTTATGACGATGCGAAAGTCATTGCCGGGCAGGGCACCATCGGCCTCGAAATTCTCGAAGATCTTTACGACGTGGATAACGTGATTGTCCCTATCGGCGGCGGCGGCTTAATTGCCGGTATTGCGACAGCAATTAAATCCATCAACCCGACAATCAATATTATCGGCGTACAGTCTGAAAACGTTCACGGAATGGCGGCTTCCTGGCAGGCCGGAGAAATAACCAACCATCGCGTTACCGGCACATTAGCCGACGGCTGCGACGTGTCTCGTCCGGGTAAATTAACCTTCGAAATTGTTCGTGAACTGGTCGATGACATTGTGCTGGTGAGTGAAGACGATATTCGCAACAGCATGATTGCCCTTATTCAGCGAAATAAAGTGGTGACGGAAGGTGCGGGCGCGCTGGCCTGCGCGGCGTTATTAAGCGGCAAGCTTGACCACTATATTCAGGGCCGTAAAACCGTCTGCATTATTTCCGGCGGCAATATCGATCTCTCCCGTGTTTCCCAAATTACCGGCTTCGTTGACGCATAAAGGTGACCTATGAGCAACACAGAAAGCATTATCGTTGGCCAGACAAAAACATCCTCCTGGCGTAAGTCTGACACCACATGGACGCTCGGCCTGTTTGGTACCGCCATTGGCGCAGGCGTGCTGTTCTTCCCCATTCGCGCAGGCTTTGGCGGACTGATCCCCATCCTGCTGATGCTGGTACTCGCCTTCCCGATTGCGTTTTACTGCCACCGCGCGCTGGCGCGCCTCTGTTTGTCCGGCAGCAACGTCTCCGGCAACATCACCGAGACGGTGGAAGAGCACTTCGGGAAAACCGGTGGGGTGGTGATCACCTTCCTCTACTTCTTCGCCATTTGCCCGCTGCTGTGGATTTACGGCGTCACCATTACTAACACCTTTATGACCTTCTGGGAAAACCAGCTCCAGATGCCTGCGCTGAACCGCGGCGTGGTGGCGCTGTTCCTGCTGCTGCTGATGGCCTTTGTGATCTGGTTCGGGAAAGACCTGATGGTGAAGGTGATGAGCTACCTGGTGTTCCCGTTCATTGCCAGCCTGGTGCTGATTTCCCTGTCGCTGATCCCGTACTGGAACTCGGCGGTGATCGACCAGGTCAACCTGAGCGATATCGCCTTTACCGGTCATGACGGCATTCTGGTCACGGTGTGGCTGGGGATCTCCATCATGGTCTTCTCCTTTAACTTCTCGCCCATCGTCTCCTCGTTTGTGGTCTCCAAGCGCGAAGAGTACGAGCCGGAGTTCGGGAAAGAATTCACCGAGCAGAAATGTTCCAAAATCATCGGTCGCGCCAGCCTGCTGATGGTGGCGGTGGTGATGTTCTTCGCCTTTAGCTGCCTGTTTACGCTCTCTCCGCAGAACATGGCGGATGCCAAAGCGCAGAACATTCCGGTGCTCTCTTACCTTGCGAACCACTTTGCCTCGATGTCGGGCAGTAAATCCACGTTCGCCACGGTGCTGGAATACGGCGCCTCCATCATCGCGCTGGTCGCTATCTTTAAATCCTTCTTCGGCCACTACCTGGGCACGCTGGAGGGGCTGAACGGCCTGATCCTCAAGTTCGGCTACAAGGGCGATAAGAAGAACGTCTCCGTCGGCAAGCTGAACACCATCAGCATGATTTTCATCATGGGCTCCACCTGGATTGTGGCCTACGCCAACCCGAACATTCTCGACCTTATTGAAGCCATGGGGGCGCCAATTATCGCCTCTCTGCTGTGTCTGCTGCCGATGTACGCCATTCGTAAAGCGCCCGCGCTGGCGAAATACAAAGGCCGGACCGAGAACATCTTCGTGACCGTGGTCGGCCTGCTGACCATTCTGAATATCGTTTACAAACTGTTTTAAGCCAAAGCTCAGGAAGAGCGGAGTAATACATGACTGAATTTCCGGTAGTACTGGTTATTAACTGCGGATCGTCCTCCGTTAAGTTTTCGGTGCTGGACGCAGCAGGCTGCGATGCCCTGCTGACGGGCATTGCGGACGGCATCAACACTGAAAAAGCCTGTATTTCCGTGAACGGGGGTGAGCCGGTCAGACTGGCTCACCAGGACTACGAAGGGGCGCTGGCCGCCATCGCCCTCGAGCTGGAGAAACGCGACTTGATGAGCAGCGTGGCCCTGATTGGCCACCGCATCGCTCACGGCGGCGATCTCTTCAGCGAGTCGACCCTCATCACGGAAGAGGTCATTGAGCAGATCCGCCTGGTTTCCCCGCTGGCGCCGCTGCATAACTACGCCAATCTGAGCGGCGTGGAAGCCGCAGAGCGCCTGTTCCCCGGCGTGCAGCAGGTGGCGGTATTTGACACCAGCTTCCACCAGACCATGGCGCCGCAGGCGTATCTGTACGGTCTGCCGTACCGCTATTTTGAAGAGCTGGGCGTGCGCCGCTACGGCTTCCACGGCACCTCTCACCGCTACGTGTCCGCGCAGGCACACGCGCTCCTCGGGCTGTCATACGATGACAGCGGCCTGGTGATTGCCCATCTCGGCAACGGGGCGTCCATCTGCGCGGTGCGCAACGGTAAAAGCGTCGATACCTCAATGGGGATGACGCCGCTGGAGGGGCTGGTGATGGGCACGCGCTGCGGCGACGTGGACTTCGGCGCAATGGCGTGGATTGCCCAGCAGACCGGCCAGTCGTTCGAGGATCTGGAGCGCGTGGTCAACAAAGAGTCCGGGTTGCTTGGCATCTCCGGTATCTCCTCCGATTTACGTGCGCTGGAGAAAGCCTGGCATGACGGCAATGACCGGGCACAGCTGGCGATAAAGACCTTTGTCCACCGCATAGCGCGGCATATCGCCGGTCACGTCGCGTCTCTGCACCGTCTGGATGGCGTGATCTTCACTGGCGGCATCGGTGAAAACTCCACGCTGATCCGCGCGCTGGTGGCGGAACATCTGAAGGTGTTTGGCATCGCGCTCGACGAGGCGAAAAACGCTCTGCCGGGCAGCGCGGGTGAGCGCGTCATCTCCACCGAGTCGTCCCGCGTGACCTGCGCGGTTATCCCTACCAACGAAGAAAAAATGATCGCGCTGGACGCCCTCCGTCTTGGGAAGGTCATCCCGGCCGCGGCTTACGCCTGATAAAGCGAGAATCACATGAAAGTAACAATCGATACGGGCGTCGCGCCCTACAGCGACGCATGGGCCGGGTTTCGCGGTGAAGAATGGAAAAACGCCGTTAACGTCCGCGATTTTATTCAGCATAACTACACCCCTTATGAAGGCGATGAAGCTTTCCTCGCGCAGGCGACGCCAGCAACGACGGCGCTGTGGCAGAAGGTGATGGTCGGCATTCGCCAGGAGAATGCCACCCACGCTCCGGTGGATTTCGACACCAACATTGCCACCACCATTACCGCCCACGGACCGGGCTATATCGACCAGGATCTTGAGACGATCGTCGGCCTGCAAACCGACAAGCCGCTCAAGCGCGCCCTGCATCCGTACGGCGGGATCAATATGATCCGCAGCTCGTTCGAAGCCTACGGGCGGGAAATGGATCCGCAGTTCGAATACCTGTTTACCGACCTGCGTAAAACCCACAACCAGGGCGTGTTTGACGTTTACTCCCCGGAGATGATGCGCTGCCGTAAATCTGGCGTGCTGACCGGTCTGCCGGACGGCTACGGGCGCGGGCGCATTATCGGCGATTACCGCCGTGTGGCGCTGTACGGCATCAGCTATCTGGTGCGCGAGCGTGAACTTCAGTTCGCCGATCTTCAGGGGAGGCTAGAGCGCGGCGAAGATCTGGAGGCAACGATCCGCCTGCGCGAGGAGCTGGCGGAGCACAGGCGCGCGCTGCTGCAGATCCAGCAGATGGCGGCGAACTATGGCTTTGATATTTCACGTCCTGCGATGAACGCGCAGGAAGCGGTGCAGTGGGTCTATTTTGCCTACCTTGCCGCAGTGAAATCCCAGAACGGCGGGGCGATGTCGCTGGGGCGTACGGCCTCGTTCCTTGATATCTACATTGAGCGAGACATGCAGGCGGGGCGGCTGAACGAGGTGCAGGCCCAGGAGCTGATCGACCACTTCATCATGAAGATCCGCATGGTGCGCTTCCTGCGCACGCCGGAGTTCGACACGCTCTTCTCCGGCGATCCGATCTGGGCCACGGAAGTGATCGGCGGCATGGGGCTGGATGGCCGTACGCTGGTGACCAAAAATAGCTTCCGCTACCTGCATACCCTGCATACCATGGGGCCCGCGCCGGAGCCGAACCTGACGATCCTCTGGTCTGAACAGCTGCCGATCGCGTTTAAGAAATACGCCGCGCAGGTGTCGATCGTCACCTCGTCGCTGCAGTATGAGAACGACGATCTTATGCGCGCCGACTTCAACAGCGACGACTACGCCATTGCCTGCTGCGTCAGCCCAATGGTGATCGGCAAGCAGATGCAGTTCTTCGGCGCTCGCGCCAACCTCGCCAAAACGCTGCTGTACGCGATCAACGGCGGGGTGGACGAGAAGCTGAAGATCCAGGTCGGCCCGAAAACCGAGCCGCTGCTGGACGACGTGCTGGATTACGACACCGTGATGGCGAGCCTCGACCACTTTATGGACTGGCTGGCGGTGCAGTACATCAGCGCGCTGAATCTCATTCACTACATGCATGATAAGTACAGTTACGAAGCCTCGCTGATGGCGTTGCACGATCGTGACGTCTATCGCACCATGGCCTGCGGCATTGCCGGGCTGTCGGTGGCGGCGGATTCCCTGTCGGCGATTAAGTACGCCACGGTGAAACCAGTGCGCGACCACAGCGGCCTGGCGGTGGACTTCGTCATCGAAGGGGACTATCCGCAGTACGGCAATAATGACGATCGCGTGGACAGCATCGCCTGCGACCTGGTGGAGCGATTTATGAAGAAGATCCAGGCGCTGCCGACGTATCGCAACGCGGTGCCGACTCAGTCGATCCTGACTATCACCTCCAACGTGGTCTACGGCCAGAAAACGGGCAACACGCCGGACGGACGCCGCGGCGGCACGCCGTTTGCGCCTGGCGCCAACCCGATGCACGGTCGCGACAGGAAAGGGGCGGTGGCTTCGCTAACGTCGGTCGCCAAGCTGCCGTTTACCTACGCGAAAGACGGGATCTCCTATACCTTCTCCATTGTGCCGCAGGCGCTGGGCAAGGATGAACTGGTGCGCAAAACCAACCTGGTGGGGCTGCTGGATGGGTACTTCCATCACGAAGCGTCTATTGAGGGCGGGCAGCACCTGAACGTCAACGTCATGAACCGGGAGATGCTGCTGGATGCCATTGCCCATCCGGAGAACTACCCGAACCTGACAATTCGCGTATCCGGCTATGCGGTACGGTTTAACGCTCTGACGCGCGAGCAGCAGCAGGACGTGATTTCGAGGACGTTTACGCAGGCGATGTGACGCAGGCCAAATAATCCGCCCCCTTCAGATAAGGGGGCTTTTTTGTCTGCTAAAAATCATGCAGATGTTCGTTCATTCCATGCATCAGAAAATTGAATATTGCCATCGCAGTAAGTCCAGATTGCTTTTTCGTATCTCAACTGAATGGATTCAAGATGGCCCGTACCGGGACAGTTACGTGTATCGTTAACAATAGGGGAGATTGATACGACCTTTACACCTTCCAGTTCAGTTCTGAAGTATTCAACTTCCCTTCCCGCATCGTTAATTCGATAATATCTTATCTCAACTTTTTTTAGGTTTTGCCCTGTAGCCACAGCCTTATAAAGATACGGAGATGAACTATCTATCTCCTTCTCGAACAAGAAAGGGGCATGTTTGCGCGTTCCGGTTAATCTCCCGGAAAGAGGATCTGTTGGAATACTTAAATTATGGGTTAACCCTCTAATTTCAACACTCCCTTCCCGATCCTGTACATCACTTGAACCCTTAATAAGTGAGCCGCCATCGTCAAAAAACCAAATATGAACCGGTACAGCCATAAATCATGCTCCTTTCGAAAATCAGTGGTGGATCCATGTGCCTGCTTTTACCGCCTCAGCAAACATTCTTACGGTTAATGGCTTCGATATTTGTTTAACGGGTTCTTGCGTAAACCATTTTCTGAAAAACCAAGTTTGAGTCCAGGGGAAATAGTTTTGCGTGGGCACATTGATAAGATACTTTTT
Source organism: Enterobacter cloacae complex sp. I3 (assembly GCF_014896175.1). NCBI lineage: Bacteria > Pseudomonadati > Pseudomonadota > Gammaproteobacteria > Enterobacterales > Enterobacteriaceae > Enterobacter > Enterobacter cloacae complex sp. I3. Next base: position 158,471 of record NZ_JADBQZ010000011.1, on the reverse strand, counting down.
CTCAAACTTCTCAATGACATAAACGATATCATCCAGATCGGTGTAATCCTGTAAAACATCGTCTAACTCGAGCGGGATCCTCTTGCCCGTAAATGTTCCCTGTTCTGGTAAATTTTCCCTGAAGAACTTCAAAACATCATTTTCACTATTCATATTCACCAAATCCGATCTTTAGGGTGAGCAATCGTATTATATCGTGAGAGTGTTTTGTAACTTATCGTTGCAAGATCAGCAGCAAGTATGGTTATCCCCAATGCAGGGATCCATCGACCAATGAATGCACCTAAGTTTTTGGTATACATTGGTTTTCGGTATTTAAAGCTTGCGAGGGTAATCGTAGGTAATCGGTGTGGTAGCTGTACATTCAGAAGATCACGAAGATACTTAGAAGCCACGGAAGTACCTATAGTAGCCGTTTCTGGCTTTGTTCTGGTCTCAAGTATAGGTAAACCAAGGATCATAGTAGCCATCATTACTGCATCTTTTAATCCACCGAACTGTTCATCGGTAGTATCAAGGAAAATCCAAAAAAATAACTCAGACGCCGAGATATTACATACACCTTTATAGAAGTATGTTCCATTGAGCTCTTCAACGGTATCCATATCATAGCCATAATAATAGAGTGGTTTCAGTGATGCTATCGTATAAAAATTTGAAGGCATAAAGTAGAACAATCCTCTTTATAAATTCTTAAAAAAGATCCATTTCTTAAATATATTGATTCTGTGAAATTCGTCACTTTTAGAATTTTTTACCAAACATCATTAAAAATGAGGCGTTTTTTTCTCTAAATTTAGGAAGTCCGCATAAAGATTGTGACTTTTTTCTCCCGCGCTACGGATATGATCTTCCCATACCAACAACACACACCTGCACTCTCTGACTCGCAATCGCTGGCGATCGGAACCTAATAAAAACAATTGTTTACCCTACAAAATAAGCGAGTGCCCAATGAATATGGCAACAAACAGCAGTGTGATTGTGAGTGATTCCCCTGCGGCAAGGCGGGCGGGAATGAGCGAAAGCGAATGGCGAGAGGCGATCAAATTCGACAGCACCGACACGGGCTGGGTCATCATGAGTATCGGGATGGCTATCGGCGCGGGTATCGTTTTTCTTCCGGTGCAGGTTGGACTAATGGGGCTGTGGGTCTTTTTGCTCTCCTCGATTATTGGCTATCCGGCCATGTACCTCTTCCAGCGTTTATTTATTAATACGCTGGCGGAATCCCCGGAATGTAAAGACTACCCGAGCGTGATTAGCGGTTATTTAGGTAAAAACTGGGGCATCTTATTAGGTGCGCTCTATTTCGTGATGCTGGTCATCTGGATGTTTGTCTATTCCACGGCTATCACCAACGACAGCGCATCCTATTTGCACACCTTCGGTGTCACCGAGGGGTTGCTGTCGGAAAATCCCTTCTACGGCTTATTCCTGATCTGTATTCTGGTCGCCATCTCTTCGCGCGGTGAAAAGCTGCTGTTTAAAGTGTCCAGCCTAATGGTGCTGACCAAATTATTTGTGGTGGCGGCGCTGGGGCTTTCGATGATCGGCCTCTGGCATTTAGCCAACGTGGGTATGCTGCCGCCGATGGGGTTGCTGATAAAAAATGCCATTATTACACTGCCCTTTACCTTAACCTCCATTCTGTTTATCCAGACCTTAAGCCCGATGGTGATTTCCTATCGTTCACGGGAAAAATCCGTTGAGGTGGCGCGTCATAAGGCGCTGCGGGCGATGAATATCGCCTTTGGCATACTCTTTGTCACGGTCTTCTTCTACGCCGTCTCTTTCACCCTGGCGATGGGACACGACGAAGCGGTGAAAGCCTACGAGCAGAACATTTCAGCCCTGGCGATTGCGGCGCAGTTTATCAGCGGCGACGGCGCGGGCTGGGTCAAAATCGTCAGCGTGATCCTCAATATTTTTGCCGTGATGACCGCCTTTTTCGGCGTCTATCTCGGCTTCCGCGAAGCCACGCAGGGGATCGTGATGAATATCCTGCGCCGTAAAATGCCGGCTGAACGTATTAATGAAAGCATCGTCCAGCGCGGGATCATGCTGTTCGCTATCCTGCTGGCCTGGAGCGCGATCGTGTTAAACGCGCCGGTACTGAGCTTCACCTCTATCTGTAGCCCCATCTTCGGCATGGTGGGCTGCCTGATCCCTGCATGGCTGGTCTACAAGGTACCGGCGCTGCATAAATATAAGGGCGTATCGCTGGTGATTATTGTCATCACTGGGCTGCTGCTTTGTGTTTCTCCTTTCCTCGCATTTTCCTGAGGGCAAATAAGGTCGTAACGATGTCTGAGCAAACTCATCCTTTATGGAATCATTTTATTCGCGTAGTGCAGGAAGAAGTTAAGCCTGCGCTGGGGTGCACCGAGCCCGTTTCTCTGGCCCTTGCCTGTGCGATTGCCGCAGAGCAACTGCCCGGCGACGTCACGAAGATTGAGGCGTGGGTATCGCCGAATCTGATGAAGAACGGGCTTGGCGTAACGGTGCCGGGCACCGGCATGGTCGGGCTGCCCATTGCGGCGGCGCTGGGTGCCATCGGTGGCAATGCGCAGGCGGGGCTGGAAGTGCTGAAAGATGTCACCGCCGATGCGCTGGCGCGGGCCAAAGCAATGCTTAACGCCGGTCTGGTGCAGGTGAAATTGCAGGAGCCGTGCGATGAGATCCTCTATTCACGTGCCTGCGTCTACGCCGGTGAGGCCTCGGCCATGGTGACCATTGCGGGCGGACATACCCGCGTGGTGGAGGTGGTTTGTCACGGCGAAACGCGCTTCAGTCTTGACGAGCGGCAGGCCGAGGTAAGTAACGATCCGCTGGCTGTACTGTCAAACACCACGCTCTCGCAGATCCTGGAGTTTGTCGAACAGGTACCGTTCGAGGCGATCCGCTTTATCCTGGAAGCAGGGCAACTGAACGACGCGCTCTCTCGTGAAGGGCTTAGCGGGAAGTGGGGGCTACACATTGGCACCACCCTCAATAAGCAGCGCGCACGCGGATGGATGGCGCAGGATCTGGGTTCAGACATCGTTATCCGCACCAGCGCGGCCTCGGATGCCCGCATGGGCGGCGCGACGCTGCCGGCGATGAGCAACTCGGGCTCCGGGAATCAGGGAATTACAGCCACCATGCCGGTTGTCGTGGTCGCTGAACATGTTCAGGCCGATGACGAACGGCTGGCGCGGGCGCTGATGCTCTCGCATCTGTCGGCTATCTACATCCATTACCAGCTTCCGCGTTTGTCCGCGCTGTGTGCGGCGACAACGGCCGGTATGGGGGCCGCCTCAGGGATGGCGTGGCTGATGGGCGGAAGCTATCAGACGATAGCAATGGCCATCGGCAGTATGATCGGTGACGTCAGCGGGATGATCTGCGACGGGGCGTCTAACAGCTGCGCCATGAAAGTCTCGACCAGCGTCACCAGCGCCTGGAAAGCCGTGATGATGGCGCTGGATGATACAGCCGTGACGGGTAACGAAGGAATTGTGGCCCACGACGTGGAACAGTCTATCTCTAACCTGTGCGCCCTGGCGTGCCGCTCAATGCAGGCAACGGACCGGCAGATTATTGAGATTATGGCGAGTAAGGTGTAGCGATTGGCATTCGTCCCTCTTCCCAAAGGGGAGAGGGACCGATCGAGCAACTCTTACACCGGCAAATCAATCAGCAGCGCGCGCAGCGGCGTATCCGCTACCAGGGTGATATTCGCTTCGTCACGAATAAACGCCCCGTCGCCGCAGGTGAGCGCTTCTTTCTCTTCCGCGTGCGTTACCGCATGCACCGTACCGTGAATGGACTGCAAATAGGCGCGCGGGCCGTGCAGCTGGAAGCTTGCCTGTTCACCTTTTTTCAGTTCGATATGGTGCAGCCATACCTGCTGTCGCAGCTGCAGGCTTTCCTTGCTGCCGTCAGGCGAGGCAATCAGCTGCTGTTTATCGCTCTTCAGATCTATTTTCTGCACCAGCGGGTTTTCTCGCTCAGGGCAGGCGTCGAGCCACAGCTGCATGCGCGTCAGCGTTTTGTCTTTGCTGAGGTTATGCTCGCTGTAGCTGATGCCCGGCTGCGTGGAAATTAACAACGCTTCGCCAGCCTTTGCCTGGACATGATTGCCCTCGCTATCGCGGTATTCTGCCTCGCCTTCCAGGATCAGGTTCAGGATATCGACTTTCGGATACGTACGCGGCTGGAAGGAGGCGCCCGGGGCGAGCACTTCCTGGTTCAACACGCGCAGTGAAGCGTAACCGAGGAGTTTAGGGTCAAAGTAGTGTCCAAAGGAAAAGGTGTAGCGGGCCTGCAGCCAACCGAAATCGGCTTGTCCGCACTGTTTCGCTGTTCTTGTCGTAATCATAAACTTGACCTCTCTTTACACTAAAACAATGGTAAAGGTATGGACGCTGCATTGTTAGCCAGATATTCTGCCTGGTATGTTCAAATTTCCTGAATGAGAACGAGATGGCTAAAGAGAGAGCATTGACGCTTGAGGCGCTTCGCGTCATGGACGCGATTGACCGGCGCGGCAGCTTTGCCGCGGCGGCAGATGAACTGGGGCGCGTTCCGTCTGCGCTAAGCTACACCATGCAAAAACTGGAGGAAGAGCTGGACGTCGTGCTCTTCGATCGCTCCGGTCATCGAACAAAATTCACCAACGTGGGGCGGATGCTGCTGGAGCGAGGTCGCGTGCTGCTGGAAGCGGCGGACAAGCTCACCACGGACGCCGAAGCGCTGGCGCGAGGCTGGGAAACCCACCTGACGTTAGTCACCGAAGCGCTGGTGCCGACCGAAGCGCTGTTCCCGCTGGTAGACCGCCTGGCGGCGAAGGCCAATACGCAGCTGTCGATCATCACCGAGGTGCTGGCCGGGGCGTGGGAGCGTCTGGAGACGGGCAGGGCGGATATCGTCATTGCGCCTGACATGCATTTCCGCTCATCGTCAGAAATCAACTCGCGCAAGCTCTACAGCGTCATGAACGTCTACGTCGCCGCGCCGGATCACCCGATTCACCAGGAGCCGGAGCCGCTCTCTGAAGTGACGCGCGTGAAGTACCGCGGCGTGGCGGTGGCGGATACCGCGCGCGAGCGTCCGGTGCTGACGGTCCAGCTGCTGGATAAACAGCCGCGTCTGACGGTCACGTCACTGGAAGACAAGCGGCAGGCGCTGCTGGCCGGTTTGGGCGTGGCGACGATGCCTTACCCGTTTGTGGAAAAAGATATTGCGGAAGGGCGACTAAGGGTGGTGAGCCCGGAGTACACCAGCGAAGTGGACATTATTATGGCGTGGCGCCGCGACAGCATGGGCGAAGCCAAATCGTGGTGCCTGCGCGAAATTCCAAAGCTCTTTGCGCATCACAACAAATAAGCGAGCAGGCCCGGTAAGCGTAAGCGCCACCGGGCAGTAATTTACGCGCCGATCTTAGGATCCGGACCAAAGCGGTTTTCGCCCGGCGTCCCGCTCTGACAGTTGAAAATTAAAATCACGATCCAGCCGACAAGCGGGATCAACAGCAACAGCAGCCACCACGCCGAACGATCGGTGTCGTGGAGACGACGAAACAGCACGGCCCATGAAGGCAGCAAAACCAGCAAGCCATAAATCGTAGTGAGTACGCCTTCACCGCCGGCGCGCTCCCAGCCGAGGATTTTATCCACGATGCCCAGCACCATAATCAGGACGAAGTTCACCAGAACGAACATCCAGTACTCTTTGCGGCGGGCGCGGCCACCAAATCCAACGTAGTTGCGCAGTACTTTTAAATACCAGTCCATTTTCCTTGCCTCTTAATCAGTCAATCACTTGTTTTCTAAGCGATCGAGGTAAGGATAGATGTATGCTGTGAATTAAAAAAGGGAATCACTTGATTCCCTAAATAATTATCCGAAACGCACGTCGCGCCCGTGCGGTTCATCCAGATCCTGCCACGGGCCAATGGAGATGATGCCCGTCGGGTTGATGGTCTTGTGGCTGCGGAAATAGTGAGTGCGAATATGGTCAAAATCGACCGTCTCCGCGATCCCCGGCATCTGATAGATGTCTCGCAGGAAACCATACAGGTTCAGGTAGTCGCTGATGCGGTGTTTATCGCACTTAAAGTGGGTGACATAGACCGGGTCAAAGCGAACCAGCGTGGTCCACAGGCGAATGTCCGCTTCCGTCAGGCGATCGCCCGTCAGGTAGCGATGCTGGCCCAGGATCTGCTCCAGGCGCTCCAGCGATTCAAACACCTTTCCGACCGCTTCGTCATACGCTTCCTGGCTGGTGGCGAAACCGGCCTTATAGACGCCGTTGTTGACGTTGTCGTAAATCCAGCTGTTCAGCTCGTCAATTTTCTCGCGTAGCTCGACCGGGTAGTAATCCCCGGCGCGGGCGCCGTGCGCATCAAACGCGGTATTGAACATGCGGATGATTTCCGCGGACTCATTGCTGACTATCGTCTGGTTTTTCTTATCCCACAGCACCGGCACGGTCACGCGCCCGGTGTAGTGCGGATCGGCGCGCAGGTAGAGCTGGTACAGGAAATCGTGGTGATACAGGTCATCACCGGTCGCGGCGGGGAAATCACTGTCGAACGTCCAGCCGTTTTCCAGCATCAATGGGTTCACCACCGAAACCGGAATCAAAGATTCGAGGCCTTTTAGCTTGCGCACGATCAGCGTGCGGTGGGCCCACGGGCAGGCGAGGGAAACATAAAGATGATAACGATCTTTCTCCGCCGAGAAGCCGCCTTCGCCGCTCGGGCCGGGTGCGCCGTCGGCGGTCAGCCAGTTACGGAAGGCCGAAACAGAGCGCTTAAAGCGTCCACCGGTGGATTTGGTGTCATACCAGACATCCTGCCAGACGCCGTCTACGAGTTGTCCCATTTTTTACTCCTCCGTCAGATAGCAAAAGCGAGGAGATGTCTCCTCGCTTTGTGTTTATTCAGTATAGCGTGCTTACCATTTCTTATTCAGAACGCGGTCGATGCTGTATGCGCCTGGGCCGGTGATCGCCAGCAGCAGGAAGCCACCCGCGATGGTCAGGTTTTTCATAAACATCAGTGAGTTCACGCCTTCCGCAAAGTTGCTGTGGAAGATGAACGCGGTCAGCAGGGTGAAGCCTGCGGTAAACAGCGCGGTGGTGCGGGTCAGGAAGCCGAACAGAACCGCCAGGCCGCCGCCAAACTCAAGCAGAATGGTCAGCGGCAGCAGGAACCCCGGAACGCCCATGGCTTCCATATACTGCTGGGTACCCGCATATCCGGTGATTTTGCCCCAGCCTGCCACGATAAACAGAATTGGCATCAGAATACGCGCGACCAGTACACCAACATCTTCTAATTTTTTCATTTTACTCTCCAGGAAACCACATAAGCGGCTAAACATTATTTGTCTGCAATTCCGGGTAGATACCGCGGCTCTGCTGTCGATGGAGAGGAGTGTAAACGGGGCGGGTAGCAATTGTTAGCAAGGAAAACTGTCAATCTTCTTCAAAGATATTGAGTAAGGGCAGGTGCGCGCTGGTGCCCTCAGCCCACGGGGAGAAGGGCAAAAACAAAAAACGGTAACCTGAGTTACCGTTTTGCGTTTATCACCGCAGCTGTTGTTGCCGCAACGTTGCTTTGACCAGACGCCAGGCGCTCCAGGCACCAAAACCGCGTCGGGCCCAGCGGATGAGCATATTCGGATGACGAACCGTCCAGATAGCCATCACGCTGCTGCCGACCAGCGCCCACGAACGCAGGCTCAGGAAGGTATTCCAGCCACGGTCAAACCGTCGCGTCGCGTCGATCCAGTCACGGCGGCTGGCAGACAGATCCAGCCGCTGCTGCTGGATCTGACTCAACAGGTACGCTTTTCGCTTCTGACGTTCCGCTTTATCGCTCACGGCTTGTCATCCTCCAGCAGGGCGCGATCGTTAGCCAGTTCCTGGCGCGTGTGGCGCAGGAAAGTGGACCTGCGCGCTTTACGCATCGTCCATATGCCGCCAATCAGCGCCGCGACCAGCAGAACGACGGTCGTGGCAATCATCGCGTTAAGTCGATACTGCGGGTCAATGGCCCAGATGATTAACACCATCAGGCTCATCAGACCAAACGCGGCGAAGAGCATGGTCAGCCCGAGCATCAGCAGCATCTGGAAGAGGTTCGCTTTCTCCTCTTCCAGTTCGACCACTGCCAGCCGGACGCGCGTTTCGGCAATCCCAACCAGCGTCGTTAAAATACGCTGGCCGATGCCGAGGACGTTATTAGCAGGCCCTTGTGCGTGACGAGGATCTTCCATATCAACGACGCGTCAGCAGGACACCCAGTACCACACCCACTGCGGCACCAATACCAACTCCCGTCCATGGATTGTCGCGCACATATTCATCTGCACGCGCAGCCGCTTCACGGGTCTGTTTCGCCAGTGCATCACCGGTTTCACCCAGGCGGTAGCGGCTCTCTTTCAGCGCCTGCTCCGCTTTGCTGCGCAGCTTGCTTACTTCTTCTTTCGACTTATCGGCAGAGGAGTTCAGCACCTCTTCAAGGGTATCGGCCAGGGATTTCAGTTCAGCGCGCAGATGTTCAGACGTCGTATCTTTTGACATGATTCTCTCCTGTTGAGATTTCCGTTAACTCAATAATCGCGAGCTTCCAGCGCTTTCAGGTCGTCCTGCGCCTCTTTCAACTTCTTCTCGCGCTTAGCAATTTTTTCCGCATCCCCTTTCTCTTTCGCTTCCTGCAGGTCTTGACGGCGCTCGGCTATCTCGTCCTTCTGTTCAGCGATTTTCTTTTGGTGATCGGCACGCAGCTTGCTGTCTGAACAGTTCGCTTTCACTTCGCTCAGCGCTTTTTTGAGACCATCAACACGGTGCTGATTGTTATGCTTTTCGGCATAACCGATCTCACGCTGAATATCCTGTTCTTTCTCCTGACAGAGAGAGTTTGCGAAGGTCGTTGTGCTTAAAGAAAAAAGGGCCAGAGCCAGGGTCATGCGGAATTTCATTATCGAAACCTTCCATTGTGCTGCGGGGTTAGCCGCTATCCAAAATGATGCGGAGTACATTCGAGGGGTGCTCCGCGTACTTAAGCATAGTAAGTAAACGGGGGATTCACCAAAGTGAGTGAAAAGATTCGGAATCTAGGAAGTTATCCAAACCGATGCGACGTATCGCGAATCAATGATAACCACGCGGCTGGCGGGTTGTCATCTTCCTGCTGGGCAATGATATAGCCGTGCGGCAGCGTACGGTCAAGAACCGCTTTCGCGGCAGCGCTCTGCGCACGGGAATCAAACTTAATCAGTAAAACATCGTCCTGAGGGGTGATGCTTTTAAAGCGGATGCCGTTTGCATCCAGATGATGCCAGACAGAAAAACCGTCAGGCACACCGCCCCCCTGGTTTACCGGGCGAATGGCCAGCGTAGCCTCCTGATGTGAAAGCGTGTTCCAGGCCAGCAGTACGGCGCTAAGCATCACCAGTGCAATAAAGGCACAGGCAAAGCGGCGCATGGCGAGCGGTGAGATAACCATCGTTAACCTCGCGCTCCGTATTTTTTCTTCCACAGGACAACCAGCGAGCCGATCAGGCCGAAGACCAGCAGAACAACAGGCAGCAGCATCAGGCAGGACATCAGCTGATCTTCATATTTCATGAAGACCGGCGTCTTACCCAGCGCATAGCCCAGCGTCGTCAGGATCAGAACCCATAACAGGCCGCTCATCCAGTTGAAGAACTGGAAGCGTGCGCTGCTCAACCCGGACAGCCCGGCAATGGTGGGCAGCAGGGTGCGCACAAAGGCGATAAAGCGGCCAATCAGCAGCGCGGAAAGCCCATGCTTATGGAACAGGTGGTGTGCCCGCTGGTGATAGTGCGCAGGCAGATGGGAAAGCCAGTTCTGTACTATTCGGGTATTGCCCAGCCATCTTCCCTGGATATAGCTCACCCAGCAGCCAAGGCTGGCCGCGACGGTCAGTAATAAAATGGTTTGCGGGAACGCCATTGCGCCTTTGGCACACAGCACGCCGACAAGCACCAGTAAACTGTCACCCGGCAAGAAGGCTGCAGGCAGCAAACCATTCTCAAGGAACAGAATCATAAACAAGACAAAATAGAGCATGCCAATCATGGAAGGGTTGGCCAGCGTTTCAAAATCCTGCGCCCAAAGGGCATGCAGCAGTTGGGTCAAAAGTTCCATTCAGTGTTCCTGGAAATCGGTTAACGTCTCGCCTGTTATCCGGGACAAACAGCACGGCGACATTGTTGTGATTTCATTATGGTCGCTCGCGGACACATTGCGGTGTGGCCAACACTGTTCCCTGTTAATTGGCTGGTTAGCAAGCACTAACTTTCAAAATAACGAAGTGAATCCAATTGTAACAAAGCCCAACGTTCTGCGTCACAGAATTTGCAGGGTGAGGTGATTTTGGCGTAAGCCCTGAAAGTGAGCGAGGGATTTTACAAAGGCTGACACTATATATGTTTTGCTTACCCATTCAGGCGGGGAGGCGCAGCGAAGCGCCTGCCGGTAGAAAGGTCGCCTATTTTGCGCCGCTCGGGGCCGTATCGAGATGAACGACAGGATTATCGGCAAAAAGATAACGGTCAGCGTTAAATTCGAAGTCGTCGCTGGTTTCATTGAAGAGCATCTGCTTGGTGTTTTCCAGGTGCTGCCACATGGCGAGCTTCGCGGCGTGGGGATCTTTACGAATCAGCGCCTTAAGAATTTGATCGTGGTCGTCACACCAGTTGTCCACGGTACGGGAATCAATATGATCGTGCAGTTTTTTCCAGTACGGGTTGTGAACGCGCTGAGTCCACATTTTCTCAACGATTGCCGCCAGCGCCGTATTCTGGGTTGCCAGGGCGACCTGAACGTGAAACTGCAGGTCCCACTCGGAATCACGGAAACATTTTTCCTTGCGAGCGTTCTCCTGGATCTCCATCAGCTTCATGATGTCCTGCTTGGTCACCTGCGTGGCGGCAAATTCGGCAATATTGCTTTCGATCAGCTGGCGAGCCTGGAGCAGCTCAAACGGACCGTAGCTGGCGAATTCAAGACTTTCATCCGCCACCGGAGAGTGTTTAGGCTGATTAGAAATAACGTGAATGCCGGAACCTTTGCGTACCTCAACGTAGCCTTCCACTTCCAGCATGATAATCGCTTCACGCACCACGGTTCGGCTTACGCTTTTTTCATCCGCGATAAAGCGCTCGGCGGGAAGTTTATCACCGACAAGATAGACCCCTTGCTCGATGCGATCTTTCAGCTCGGCAGCAAGTTGTTGATATAAACGACGTGGTTCGGTGATTTCCATATGCGCTCCAGGCTGGGTACGGCAGATGATTTGTTATACCACTTTCACGGAATACTCTCCAGAATTTGCCATTAAAAAAGCCGCCCGGGGGCGGCTTCGGTGAAACGCATTTTCGCTAACTCTGCGTAGCCGGTCGCCCGAGAGACTCTTTCGCCAGCTCCTCTGCGGATTTGCTTTTCAGCACCGTCCAGATAACCACCGCGCCCATCAGGTCGAAGATTGCCAGTACCGCGAACAGTGGGCTGAAGCCGATGGTATCCGCCAGCGCGCCGACAACCAGCGCAAACATCGTACTCGCGGTCCACGCGGCCATCCCGGTCAGGCCGTTGGCGGTGGCCACTTCGTTGCGACCGAAGACGTCAGACGAGAGCGTAATCAGCGCGCCGGAGAGCGACTGGTGCGCAAATCCACCGATGCACAGCAGCGCGATAGCCACATACGGACTGGTGAACAGGCCGATCATGCCCGGGCCAATCATCAGCAGGGCGCCCATGGTCACCACCATCTTACGGGAAACAATCAGGTTCACCCCAAACCAGCGCTGGAACAGCGGTGGCAGGTAGCCGCCTACGATACAGCCCAGGTCAGCGAACAGCATCGGCATCCAGGCGAACATCGCGATCTCTTTCAGGTTAAAGCCGTAGACTTTAAACATAAACAGTGGGATCCACGCGTTGAAGGTACCCCAGGCCGGTTCAGCCAGGAAGCGCGGCAGGGCGATACCCCAGAACTGACGGGTGCCCAGGATCTGCCAGACGGACATCTTCTTGCCATTGTTGGTCTGATGCTGCGCTTCCTGACCACCAATAATGTATTCGCGTTCTTCCTCGGAGAGTTTTTTCTGATCGCGCGGGTGTTTATAGAAAACCAGCCACGCCATTGCCCAGGCAAAGCTCAGCACGCCAGAGATAATGAATGCCATCTGCCAGCTGTGCATCACGATGGCCCACACCACCAGCGGCGGCGCAATCATTGCGCCGATGGACGAGCCCACGTTGAAGTAACCCACCGCGATGGAACGCTCTTTTGCCGGGAACCACTCAGAGCTGGCTTTCAGCCCCGCCGGGATCATTGCGGCTTCTGCCGCACCGACCGCGCCACGGGCCAGCGCCAGGCCGCCCCAGCTGCCTGCCAGTGCGGTTGCACCGCAGAATACCGCCCAGGCGATGGCGAAGAAGGCATAGCCGATTTTGGTACCCAGAATATCGAGAACATACCCAGCAACAGGCTGCATGACGGTGTAAGCGGCAGAATAGGCCGCGATGATGTAAGAGTATTGCTGCGTGGAGATATGCAGCTCTTCCATCAACGTTGGCGCCGCGGCTGCCACGGTGTTACGTGTCAGGTAGCCCAGCACGGTGCCCAGCGTCACCAGTGCGATCATATACCAACGTAACCCTTTAATTTTACGCATCTAAAACCTCATCGTTATGTTATTTCCGCGCCAGAGCACGGCAACCTCTCAACCGTTGCCGGGAGCAGTTGTGTAACGGGAGGGGCGTAGCCGGGAGAATGTCCCGGAACGGCCCGAACCTTGCCATAAGTAAGCGTGCATAAGTCGGTATCCGTACCGTTAAATCCGATGTGTCTCACACCGGTAACGCATTCCGTCGGCTTAGTGTTTGCGACGGCGAAACGATAACTTGTCATACAACTTTAAAAGGTGAGTGACATCACAAATGTATGATTCTTTGTAGGGACATTAATCTCTGCGCGCAAAGCCAGAAACGGCGCGGCCTGTAGAAGGGTTTACTCCATTGAGGGTAATTTATTTGTTAGCGTTTATTGATCTCACTCACGAAAAAAGCTTCGGTGGGTGGAAATTGGTGTGATAACTTTGCAGCATATGAACATACGCTTTCTAACGCTCCCGTAATGAGGAAGACGATAATGACGCCGTTTATGACCGACGATTTTCTGTTAGATACCGAATTTGCCCGCCGCCTGTACCACGACTACGCTAAAGACCAGCCGATTTTCGACTACCACTGCCACTTACCGCCGCAGCAGGTTGCCGAAAATTACCGTTTCAAAAACCTGTATGATATCTGGCTGAAGGGTGACCACTATAAATGGCGCGCAATGCGCACCAACGGCGTGGCCGAGCGCCTGTGTACCGGCGACGCGACCGATCGCGAGAAGTTCGACGCCTGGGCGGCGACCGTTCCGCACACTATCGGCAACCCGCTTTACCACTGGACGCACCTCGAACTACGCCGTCCGTTTGGCATCACCGGCAAGCTGCTTTCTCCCGCTACGGCGGATGAGATCTGGGACCAGTGCAATGCGCTGCTGGCGCAGGATAACTTCTCCGCGCGCGGCATCATGAAGCAGATGAACGTGAAGATGGTGGGCACCACCGACGATCCTATTGACTCCCTGGAGCATCATGCCGTTGTCGCCAAAGACGCCTCTTTTGACATTAAAGTGCTGCCAAGCTGGCGCCCGGACAAAGCCTTCAACATTGAGCAGGCCACGTTCAACGACTACATGGCGAAGCTGGCGGAAGTGTCCGATACCGACATCCGTCGTTTCGCTGACCTGCAAACCGCGCTGACCAAACGCCTGGACCACTTCGCGGCGCACGGCTGTAAAGTCTCTGACCACGCGCTGGACGTGGTGCTGTTCGCGGAATCCAACGAAGCCGAACTGGACAGCATCCTGGCGCGTCGCCTTTCCGGTGAATCGCTTAGCGAGCACGAAGTGGCGCAGTTCAAAACGGCGGTACTGGTATTCCTCGGTGCGGAATACGCCCGTCGCGGCTGGGTACAGCAGTACCACATCGGCGCGCTGCGCAATAACAACCAGCGCCAGTTCAAACTGCTGGGCGCGGACGTGGGCTTTGACTCCATCAACGACCGCCCGCTGGCGGAAGAGCTGTCAAAACTGCTGAGCAAACAGAACGAGCAAAACCTGCTGCCGAAAACCATTCTCTACTGCCTGAACCCGCGCGATAACGAAGTGCTGGGCACCATGGTCGGCAACTTCCAGGGCGAAGGTATGCCGGGCAAGATGCAGTTCGGATCCGGCTGGTGGTTCAACGATCAGAAAGACGGCATGGAGCGTCAGATGACGCAGCTGGCGCAGCTCGGTCTGTTAAGCCGCTTCGTGGGTATGCTGACCGACAGCCGCAGCTTCCTGTCCTATACCCGTCATGAATATTTCCGCCGCATCCTGTGCCAGATGATTGGCCGCTGGGTGCACGCGGGTGAAGCGCCAGCGGATCTCCAGCTGCTGGGCGACATGGTGAAAAACATCTGCTTTAACAATGCGCGTGACTACTTCGCCATTGAACTGAACTAAGGCCGTCTGAGGTTGATATGCAATACATCAAAATCCATTCGCTGGATAACGTGGCCGTCGCGCTGGCAGATTTAACCGAAGGCACGGAAGTGGCCTTCGATAACCAGTCGGTCACGTTGCGCCAGGCCATTGGCCGTGGACACAAGTTTGCCCTGATCCCCATTGCAAAAGGGGAGAACGTGGTGAAGTACGGTTTGCCCATCGGCCATGCGCTGGCGGATATTGCGCCGGGTGAATATATTCATTCCCACAATACCCGTACCAATCTCAGCGATCTGGACGAGTACAGCTATCAGCCTGAACTACCGAAGGCAGGCGTGCAGGCGGGGGATCGTGAGGTGCAAATCTACCGTCGCGCAAACGGTGATGTGGGGATCCGCAACGAGCTGTGGATCCTGCCGACCGTCGGCTGCGTGAACGGCATTGCGCGTCAGATCCAGACCCGCTTTCTGAAGGAGACCCACGATGCCGAGGGCATCGACGGGGTACATCTGTTCAGCCACACCTACGGCTGCTCCCAGCTGGGTGACGACCACATCAACACCCGCACCATGCTGCAAAACATGGTGCGCCACCCGAATGCGGGCGCGGTGCTGGTGATCGGCCTCGGCTGCGAGAACAACCAGGTCGACGCCTTCCGCGAGACGCTGGGCGAATTCGACCCTGAGCGCGTGCACTTCATGGTGTGCCAGCATCAGGACGACGAAGTGGAAGCGGGCGTTGAGCAGCTGCATCAGCTGTATGAGGTGATGCGCCACGACAGGCGCGAGCCGGGCAGGCTGAGCGAACTGAAGTTTGGCCTGGAGTGCGGCGGGTCTGACGGTCTTTCCGGCATTACCGCTAACCCAATGCTGGGCCGCTTCTCGGATTACGTGATTGCCAACGGCGGCACCACGGTGCTGACCGAAGTGCCGGAAATGTTTGGCGCGGAGCGCATTCTGATGAGCCACTGCCGCGACGAAGAGACGTTTGAGAAGACCGTCACCATGGTGAACGACTTCAAACAGTACTTCATCGCCCACAATCAGCCGATTTACGAGAACCCGTCCCCGGGGAACAAGGCGGGCGGAATCACCACGCTGGAGGAGAAATCCCTCGGATGCACCCAGAAAGCGGGGGCCAGCCAGGTGGTGGACGTTCTGCGCTACGGTGAACGCCTGAAAACCCACGGCCTGAACCTGCTGAGCGCACCGGGTAACGATGCGGTCGCCACCAGCGCGCTGGCGGGGGCGGGCTGTCATATGGTGTTGTTCAGCACCGGTCGCGGTACGCCGTACGGCGGTTTTGTGCCGACGGTCAAAATCGCCACCAACAGCGAGCTGGCGGCGAAGAAAAAGCACTGGATCGATTTCGACGCAGGCCAGCTGATCCACGGCAAAGCGATGCCGCAACTGCTGACGGAGTTCGTGGACACTATCGTGGAGTTTGCTAACGGCAGGCAGACCTGTAACGAGAAGAACGACTTCCGCGAGCTGGCGATCTTTAAGAGTGGTGTGACGCTTTAAGTGTTTTGTCGGGTGGCGCTAGCGCTTACCCGACCTACTGAACTTTAATCGGTGCGGCCTGATGCCCTCACCCTGACCCTCTCCTACGGGGAGAGGGTACAAACACTAAAAACGGCAACCTCAGGGTTGCCGTTTTGCTGTTAACCTCGCAGCGCGTTCTTCGCTAAACGCGCGTCTTCCGCCTGACAGGCCGCTGCGGTGAACAGCACGTCGGTAGAGGAGTTCAGCGCGGTTTCGCAGGAGTCCTGCAGCACGCCGATGATGAAGCCGACGGCCACAACCTGCATGGCGATCTCGTTCGGGATGCCGAACATATTGCACGCCAGCGGGATCAGCAGCAGCGAACCGCCCGCCACGCCGGATGCGCCACAGGCACACAGCGACGCCACCACGCTCAGCAGCAGCGCCGTTGGCAGATCCACAGGAATACCCAGCGTTTGCACTGCCGCCAGGGTCAGCACGGTGATGGTGATCGCCGCACCTGCCATGTTCACGGTCGCACCCAGCGGGATCGACACGGAATAGGTATCGCGGTCCAGGTTCAGCTTCTCCGCCAGCGCCATGTTAACCGGAATGTTTGCCGCCGAGCTGCGGGTGAAGAAGGCGTATACGCCGCTCTCGCGCAGGCAGGTGAGCACCAGCGGATACGGGTTACGGCGGATCTGCCAGAACACCAGCAGCGGGTTGATCACCAGCGCCACCAGCAGCATACAGCCGACCAGCACCATCAGCAGCTGCGCGTAGCCCCACAGCGCGTCAAAGCCGGTTGTGGCCAGGGTAGACGACACCAGACCGAAGATACCGATGGGCGCAAAGCGAATCACGACCTTAACGATAAAGGTCACGGCGTTGGACATGTCGTTGACCAGGTTTTTCGTCGTTTCGTTGCCGTGACGCAGGGCGAAGCCCAGGCCGATCGCCCACACCAGGATGCCAATGTAGTTGGCATTCAGCAGAGCATCAATGGGGTTCGTAACCATGCTCATCAGCAGGCCGCGCAGCACTTCCACAATGCCTGAAGGCGGCGTGACGTCGCCCGCCGCAGAGGTCAGATGTAGCGTGGAGGGGAAGAGGAAGCTAAAGACCACTGCGGTCAGCGCAGCAGAAAACGTGCCCAGCAGATATAAAAAGAGAATCGGGCGAATGTTGGTTTTTTGTCCGTGTTGGTGATTGGCGATAGAAGCCATGACCAGCATCAGTACCAGCACCGGCGCAACGGCCTTCAGCGCGCCCACGAAAAGCGTTCCGAGAAGCCCCGTCGCTTCCGCGGCAGGTTTTGACACCATCGCCAGCAGAATACCCAGAACCAGACCTACCAGGATTTGTTTAACCAGGCTACCCTGCGTCAGACGCGCAAGCAGGCCCTTAGATTGTGTGCTCATACTAAATTCCTAAGTGAAATTGTGTTCCATCCTGGATGTGCTCTAAGTCACATTTATTTCAGGATGTAAATATTTGTTTGCCTGGTTGAGTATCAAGGAAAGCGGGGAAAGGCGGAAGAGTAAAATGCTGGATTTTACGTGTCACATCATATTTTTTAACTATTGAGTCACAAAAGTGTGTTAACCCTCTCCCCTTTGAGGAGAGGGTTAGGGTGAGGGGATTACTCCGCCTGCTGCTTTTTATCGTGCTGGCGGTTAACCCAGGTATTGATAACCAGCGTCACCAGCAGAATGCCGAACACCACGCCAAGCGAAATGGCGATCGGGATGTGGTAGAAATCCACGATCAGCATCTTGATACCAATGAAGACCAGGATCACCGACAGACCGTACTTCAGCATCGAGAAGCGCTCTGCCGCACCTGCCAGCAGGAAATACATGGCGCGCAGGCCGAGGATCGCAAACAGGTTAGAGGTCAGCACGATGAACGGATCAGTTGTCACCGCGAAGATTGCCGGGATGCTGTCTACCGCGAAAATCACGTCGCTCAGCTCGACCAGAATTAGCACCAGCAGCAGCGGGGTAGCAAACAGCAGGCCGTTCTTACGCACGAAGAAGTGTTCGCTCTCGATCTTATCCGTCATGCGCAGATGGCCGCGGATCCACTTCACCAGCGGCTTATCACCGATACCGGTATCGTCTTCTTTCGCCAGCGCCATTTTGACCCCGGTAAACAGCAGGAACGCGCCGAACACGTACAGCAGCCATTCGAACTGGGTAATTAGCCAACTGCCGGCGAAGATCATGATGGTACGCAGGACAATGGCACCCAGCACGCCGTAGACCAGCACGCGGCGCTGCAATGCTGCAGGCACAGCAAAGTAGCTGAACAGCATCAGCCAGACGAAGACGTTATCAACCGCCAGGGCTTTTTCAATCAGATAACCGGTGAGGAAGGCGAGCGCCTGAGGATCGGCCACCGCACGGCCTTCAGTCGAGGCCAGATACCACCAGAAGGCGGCGCAAAAGAGGAGCGAGAGGGTAACCCAGACCAGCGACCAGACGGCGGCCTGCTTAACGCTCATGCCGTGCTCGCCGCGACGACCCTGCAAAAAGAGGTCGATCGCCAGCATGATGAGCACGACAACCGCGAATCCGCCCCACAGCATTGGAGTGCCGACAGAATGCATACTATTTTCCTTACACATAAAAAACAAAAACGGCCATGGTCAGAAGACGATAGCCGTTAGCTTTTTATGCATAGACCTCGCCTTCCGGCAAGGTCTCACTTACAACCACGAAGGTTGCCCGGCGACCGGATGCATATTTTACGCATCGTAATGACGATCCACCGACGAAGAAGTTACTCCCCTTTGCAGGTAACAAAATATGTCAGACCATCGGTTTCGTCAATGGTCTGCGCCGTTTCATTACACAGCTTTACGCGATCGCTTCCGCGCCGACGCCGTCTGCCGGGAACACCACGCCGGTCTGGCGGCGGATCTCGGTTTGCAGCTTCGCCGTGGTGCGGCTTACCGCAAGGCCTGGGTGATTCACTTCGTTGTCTTCCACCAGACGGGCGAAGACCTCTGCCTCATAGAGCATAGTGTTAATATGCTGAGGCTGCGTCAGTTCTTGCGCTTTGCCGCCGCGCGGCACGAAGCTCACCTTCTGGCATTCGGAGATCTTCTCGATGACCAGCGACCCGGCTTCGCCCTGAATTTCGCTCGGCAACACGGAATCGCTCACCTTGGAGTGCTGCAGCGTGACGCTAAAATCACCGTAGTCCAGCACCACCAAACCGTGTGCATCCACGCCGCTCTCCAGCAGGCTGGCGGTGGCCGTAACGCCGTGCGGCTCGCCCCACAGCGCTACGGCAGAGGCCAGGCAGTAAAAACCGATATCCATAATCGAGCCGTTTGAGAAGGCCGGATTAAAGGTATTCGGATTCTCGCCGTCCAGATAGCGCTGATAGCGCGACGAATACTGGCAGTAGTTGATAAAGGCTTTGCGCACTTTGCCAATTTTCGGCAGGGACTGCTGCAGCAGAAGGAAATTCGGCAGGCTGGCGGTTTTGAACGCTTCGAACAGCACCACCTGGTTTTCGCGGGCAAGCGCAATGGCCGCTTCCACTTCCTCAATATTCGAGGCCAGCGGCTTCTCGCAAATTACGTGCTTTTTGTGGCCGAGAAACAGCGCCGTTTGCGGGAAGTGCAGGGAGTTCGGGCTGGCGATATAAACCGCGTCAATGGCGTCGCTTTGCGCCATTTCATCCAGGGAGGTGAAGAGATGCTCGACGAGGTAATCGTTAGCAAAGCTCTGCGCCTGCTCAAGGCTGCGGGAATAGACTGCGGTGAGTTTAAGTTTGCCGGTTTCGTGGGCGGCGTCGACGAACTGGCGCGTGATCCAGTTCGTTCCAATGACTGCGAAACGTATCATAAACGTTTACGTACTCCGTAGCGGGGAACCTTTAGCCACTGTAGCACGGGATTATTGCAAAACCAGTGCGCTATTCCGCATTACCATTTAACGATAAATGCGTAAGCCACAGGCGGGTATCAAACTCCAGCTGGTGATACTGCGGCTCCATGTGGCAGCACAGGGAATAGAACGCTTTGTCGTGCTCTTTCTCTTTCAGGTGCGCCAGCTCATGCACCACGATCATCCGCAGAAAGGCTTCCGGCGCGTTACGGAAAACCGTCGCCACGCGGATCTCCGCCTTAGCCTTCAGCTTGCCGCCCTGTACGCGGGAGATGGCGGTGTGCAGGCCGAGCGCATTTTTCAGCACGTGGATCTTGTTGTCGTACATCACCTTGTTGATCGGCGGCGCGCTCTTCAGATATCGGCTTTTCAGATCCTGCGTATACTGCCAGAGCGCCTTATCGGTCGCGAAATCGTGCGTGCCGGGATAGCGTTTTTCCAGCACCGCGCCGAGCTTCTGCTCGGCAATCAGGCTGCGAACCTGAGTCAGTAAATGCTCCGGGTAGCCCTGGAGATAAGTAAGTTGGTTCATCAAAAGCCCAAATTAATGCGAAAACGGGTATACTCACGCACCCTTTTCAGGGATACGCCAAATTTTACCATTCAGGAGGGCCGATGAGCCACTTAGACAACGGTTTCCGTTCACTCAACCTTAAACGTTTCCCGGAAACGGACGACGTAAACCCGCTTCAGGCGTGGGAAGCGGCGGATGAATATCTGCTGCAGCAGTTGGATGAGACTGAAATCCGCGGCCCGGTTCTGATCCTGAATGACGCGTTTGGTGCCCTGGGCTGCGCCCTGGCAGAGCACACGCCGTACAGCATTGGCGATTCCTACTTAAGCGAGCTGGCGACGCGTGAAAACCTGCGCCATAACGACATCGACGAGTCCAGCGTGAAGTTCCTCGACAGCACCGCGGACTACCCGCAGGCGCCGGGCGTGGTGCTGATCAAAGTGCCCAAAACCATGGCGCTGCTGGAGCAGCAGCTGCGCGCGCTGCGTAAAGTCGTCACGCCGGAAACCCGCATCATTGCGGGTGCCAAAGCGCGCGATATTCACACGTCGACGCTGGAGCTGTTCGAGAAGGTCCTCGGCCCGACCACTACCACGCTTGCCTGGAAAAAAGCGCGCCTGATCAACTGCACCTTCAGCGCACCGGAGCTGGCCGACGCGCCGGAGACGCTGAGCTGGAAACTGGAAGGCACCGACTGGACCATCCATAACCATGCGAACGTTTTCTCCCGCACCGGGCTGGATATTGGGGCGCGTTTCTTTATGGAGCATCTGCCGGAAAACCTGGAAGGGGAGATTGTCGATCTGGGCTGCGGCAACGGCGTGATTGGCCTGACGCTGCTGGCGAAGAATCCGGAAGCCAGCGTGGTGTTCAGCGACGAGTCGCCGATGGCGGTGGCCTCCAGCCGTCTGAACGTAGAAACCAACATGCCGGAAGCGGTGGATCGCTGCGAATTTATGATCAACAACGCGCTCTCCGGCGTTGAGCCTTTCCGCTTCAACGCCGTGTTCTGCAACCCGCCGTTCCACCAGAAGCACGCCCTGACGGATAACGTCGCGTGGGAGATGTTCCACCACGCGCGCCGCTGCCTGAAAATCAACGGCGAGCTGTATATCGTGGCGAACCGCCACCTGGACTACTTCCACAAGCTGAAAAAGATTTTCGGCAACTGCGTCACCATTGCGACCAATAACAAGTTTGTGGTGCTGAAAGCGGTGAAGCTGGGTCGCCGTCGCTAAATAACCAGTGCAAGCTGGGTGCCCTGCGCAATCGCCCGCCGCGCATCCAGCTCCATCGCCACGTCGCACCCGCCGATCAAATGCACCGTTTTACCCGCTTCGCGCAGCGGATCGGCCAGATCGCGCTTTGGCTCCTGTCCGGCGCACAAAATCACATGATCCACGCGCAGCAGCTGCGGTTCACCACCGATCAGCACATGCAGCCCATCGTCGTCGATCTTCTGGTAGCTCACCGCCGGGATCATCTTCACCCCGCGCGAGAGCAGGGTGGCGCGGTGGATCCAGCCCGTGGTTTTGCCCAGCCCTTCACCCGGCTTGCTGGCCTTACGCTGGAGCATCACGATCTGGCGCGGGCTTTTCGGCAGCTGCGGCCCTTCCGGCCGTAATCCGCCGGACTGGCTCAGGCTGGTATCAATGCCCCATTCTACGCAAAACTCGGCGATATTCTGGCTGGTGGCCTCGCCCGGCTGGCTTAAATACATCGCGGTATCAAAGCCGATCCCGCCGCAGCCGATAATCGCCACCTTCTCGCCAACGGGCGCTTTGTCACGCAATACGTCCAGATAGCTCAACACCTTCGGATGATCGATACCCTCGATTGCAGGCGTGCGCGGTGCGATCCCGCTCGCGAGGATCACCTCGTCGAAACCGATCAGATCCGCCGCGCTGACAAGCTGGTTAAGCCGCAGATCAACACCCGTCAGATCGATCATCCGGCGGTAGTAGCGCAGGGTTTCATAGAACTCCTCTTTGCCGGGGATCTGTTTGGCGATATTAAACTGCCCGCCAATTTCACCGGCGGCATCAAACAGCGTCACGCTGTGCCCGCGTGAGGCGGCATTCATCGCAAACGCCAGCCCAGCGGGGCCGGCTCCCACGACGGCCAGGCGTTTTTGACTGACCGCGGGGACGACCGGCATTTTCGTTTCATGGCAGGCGCGGGGGTTCACCAGGCATGAGGTGACTTTGCCGGCGAAGATCTGATCCAGACAGGCCTGGTTACAGCCGATGCAGGTGTTGATCTCATCCGCACGGCCGCTTTGCGCTTTGGAGAGCAGTTCGGAGTCCGCGAGGAACGGACGCGCCATCGATACCATATCGGCGTCGCCGCGTGAGATCACATCGTCCGCCACCTGCGGGTCGTTAATGCGATTCGTCGTTACCAGCGGAACGGAGACTTTGCCCTTCAGCTTGCGCGTTACCCAGCTGAACGCCGCGCGCGGCACCGGCGTGGCGATGGTCGGGATGCGCGCTTCGTGCCAGCCAATCCCGGTGTTGATGATGGTGGCACCTGCGGCTTCAATCGCCTGCGCCAGCTGCACGGTTTCGTCGAACGTGCCGCCGCCCTCCACCAGGTCGAGCATCGACAGGCGGAAGATAATAATAAAGTCCGCGCCCGCACGTTCGCGCACCGCGCGCACCACCTCCACGGCAAAGCGCATCCGGCGGGCATAGTCACCGCCCCATTCATCGTCGCGCTGGTTGGTGCGTGCGGCGAGGAATTCGTTAATCAGATAGCCTTCAGAGCCCATCACCTCCACGCCGTCGTAGCCCGCCTCACGCGCCAGCGCGGCGCAGCGGGCAAAATCGTCGATCAGCGCCAGGATCTCGTCGTGGCTGAGGGCGTGAGGGGTAAAGCGGTTAATCGGCGCCTGAATAGCCGATGGCGCAACCAGCTTTGGCTGATAGCTGTAGCGCCCGGTATGCAGAATTTGCAGGGCGATTTTGCCGCCTTCGTTATGCACCGCGTCCGTGACAATGCGGTGATGCGGCAGCTGTGTCGCATCATTCAGGACTGCGCCGCCCTCCATCGTCACGCCTGAAGGGGCAGGGGCTACGCCGCCGGTGACAATCAGCGCCACCCCGTGGCGCGCGCGCTCGGCGTAGAAGGCCGCCAGGCGCTCGGCCCCGTCCGGACGCTCTTCCAGCCCGGTGTGCATCGAGCCCATTAACACGCGGTTTTTAAGGGTGGTAAACCCCAGATCGAGGGGGGCGAATAGCGACGGGTAGCGGCTCATAGTCTCTTCCAGTGTAAAATTATTGTTATGTGGTCGGATGAGTCACTAATTTAGCCAGCGGCAGCAGAAAGGTAAAAGCGGGATCGAATGATTGTGATAGATCTCAAAGAACTTCCCCGGTGGCGCTACGCTTACCGGGGCTACAAAACCCCCGGACGGATAAGCGCAGCGCCATCCGGCGTTATTTACGGCGTCGCTGCCCGCGCTAACCCCGGCGCCTGCCACATCGACGTGGTCAGCCCGCTGTCCACCAGCCCGAGCTGATCCGCGTACACCGCCTGCCACTTCTCCATCATGCCGTCGTACAGCTCCCGGTGCTGCGGGTTTGGCGTAAACTCGCGGCTCCACTTCACCAGCCGCTCGCCCGTCGAGGCCATATCCGCAAACAGCCCCGCGCCCGTTCCGGCGGCAATGGCGCAGCCGAGCGCCGTTGCCTCTTTGACTTCCGGCACGCGCACCGGCAGGCCGGTGACGTCGCTTAAAATCTGGCTCCACAGGGCGCCCTTTGCGCCGCCGCCCGCAAACACCAGGCTATCAAACGTCACGCCGGAGAAGCGCGAAATCTGCGTCAGGTTACAGGCCGAGACGATTGCCGCGTTCTCCTCCAGGGCGCGGAACAGCGTCGCTTTGTTGCACTTTTCCGGGTCGATAGAGAGGTTAATAAACGACGGCGCGGCGTGGTACCACTGCTTGAAATGCATCGCGTCGGAGAAGATTGGCATTACGCCGTGGGAGCCAGCGGGTACGCGGCCCGCCATCTCTTCCAGCAGGGAATAGGTGTCCATCCCCATCCGCTCGGCAATCAGCTTCTCTTCGGCGCAGAAGGCGTCGCGGAACCAGCGCATGGTCAGCCCGGTAAAGAAGCTGATCGACTCCGCCTGCGCCATGCCGGGGATAACGTGCGGGTTTACGCGGATGTTCATCTCAGGGTCGGTGCGCACCTGCGGCAGGTTAACCACCTGCTGCCAGAAGGTGCCGCCCAGCACCGCCGTTTGTCCGGCGCGGACAACGCCCAGCCCCAGGCAGCCCAGCTGCACGTCGCCGCCGCCCATCACTACCGGCGTGCCCTCGCGTAAACCGCTCTGCTGTGCGGCTTCTTTCGTGATGGCCCCCAGCACGGTGCCGGTCTCTTTCACCGGCGAGAGAATATCGGCGCGCAGCCCGGCCATGTCGAGCAGCGCCGGACGCCAGTCGCGTGAAAAGAGATCCAGCATGCCGGTGGTGCCCGCGTTAGACGGATCGACCGCCAGCTCGCCGGAGAGCTTTGCCGCCAGCCAGTCGCTGATCATGGTGATGGTCGCGGCCTTGCGGTAGATGTCCGGACGGTGATGCGCCAGCCAGAGCAGGCGTGGCATGGCGCTAAGGGCAAGCGTCTGGCCGGAAACGTCATACACTTCGGATTCAAAACGGTAGTCGTGGATCTCTTTGAGTTCAGCCACCTCGCGGCTGGCGCGGGCGTCAACGTTGGCGCAGGCCCAGATGGCCTCGCCGCTGCGGTCGTACAGCACGATCCCTTCGCGCATCGAGCAGCAGGCGACGGACTGAATATCCGCCGCGGTCAGATTCGCGCGCGCCAGCGCCTGATAAATGCACCGGCAGGCCAGCTGCCAGTTGGTGTCGAGGTCAAACTCCATTGAGCCCGGCACGTTCTCCACGCTCAGGTGCTTCCACTCGGCCTGGCCGACGGCAATCTGGTTGCCCTGTAAATCGAAAATCACGGCGCGAACGCTGCCTGTCCCTGCATCTAACGCTAAAAGGTAACTCATGAGCTTGCCTCGCTGTTAGCGCAGGGCGACTCTTATTCGGCCAGAGCCAGCACCGCGCGGGCTGTCGTCTCTTCCGTCACCAGGCCATTAATACGGCGACCTTTCAGTGCGGCATAAATCGCATCGGCTTTCTCTTCCCCTCCGGCCACGCCGACGATGGTGGGCAGCTGCGCCAGCTCATCAAGCGAGACGCCGAGTAATTCTTTGTGGATCTCCAGCTCCTCGACGCATTCCCCTTCGGCGTTAAGGAAATAGCCGAGGATATCGCCCACCGCCCCTTTACGGGCGTACATCAACTGTTCACCTTCGCTGATATAGCCGGAGCGCAGTATCGTCGCGTCACGGCGCTGGTTCACGGAACCAATGCCGACCACCGCCACGTCAGCGGCGGTCGCGGCGAGGATCACGTCCCGCACGCTGGTTTCGCGCTTTAAGATCCCGGCGACTTCCGCAGATGAGACGCGAAGCGGGGCGGGGATCATGCTGACGCTACAGGCCGCATCCAGCTGGCCGATACCGGTCATATACGGCCCCACGCCGCCGGAAAGCGTCACCAGGCGGATCTGCTGCGAGCTGATAAAGCCGCTTAAGTGTTGCAGGCTGCTCATGGTGGTTTCACCGAACCCCACCGCCAGCAGCTGGCCGGGCTCCAGCACGCCCATCAGCGACTGCGCCGCGCCAATGCCCAGCCGCACGTTCATCGGCGGGGTATTTAGGGCAGGCATCACGCGCACGAGCTTCAGCCCAAAGCGCTGCTGAAGCTCGGTTTCCAGCGACAGGCAGCCCTCGTAGCGGGAGTTGATCTGCACGCGGATCACCCCCGACTGGCGGCCTTTCTCCAGCAGGCGGGAGATCTTCAGGCGCGGCAGCCCGAGGCGTTCGCCGATATCGTTCTGGGTCAGCCCGTCGTGGTAGTAGCACCAGGCCACGCGCGCCACCAGCTCCTCTTCCGCCAGTGCCAGCCCGGCAAACCGTCCTTCTTCCGCAGTGCGTTTATCGCTCATAATTGAACTCTTATAAAAATTTAGATCATATGTTCGTAATGGCGCGGCGTGAAAATGTGAGCCACGCGACAAAACGGATCTTTTAGATCGTTTCTGGTTAATCTGAATCTCAATCGATAAAACTGTGATCCCTGCACGGTTGTAAATATAGTTCACCGTCTACGCTTTTGAACATTATTAAATCTAAAAATCATTTGTTCAATAGCGGAGCGATGATGACACCACTTCTCAACGCGCGAAATATCAGCAAGCAGTTCTCAGGCGTGCCGGTCTTAAAAGGCATTGATTTCACGCTGCTTGCGGGGCAGGTGCACGCGCTGATGGGCGGTAACGGCGCGGGAAAATCGACGCTAATGAAGATCATCGCTGGGGTGGAAACGCCGGATAGCGGTGAACTTTCGGTTGCGGGCGAGTATTTTGCACGGCTTACCCCGGCGCAGGCGCACCGGTTAGGGATTTATCTGGTGCCGCAGGAGCCTCTGCTTTTCCCCAATCTGACCGTGAGGGAAAACATCCTGTTCCGCCTGCCGCGCGAGCGCGATCGGGAAAAGCGGCTGGCGGAGAAACTCCAGCAGCTGCAATGTCAGCTTAACCTTGATGCAACGGCCAGCACCCTGGAAGTGGCGGACCAGCAGATGGTTGAGATCCTGCGCGGGCTGATGCGCAACGCCAGAATTCTGATCCTCGACGAGCCCACGGCCTCGCTGACGCCCGGCGAAACCGAACGGCTGTTTCGCCAGATCCGCGCCTTACAGGCGCTCGGCGTCGGGATTGTCTTTATCTCGCATAAGCTGCCGGAAATCCGCACGCTGTCGAGCCACGTTTCGGTGATGCGCGACGGCGCGGTGGTGCTCAGCGGCGAAACAGCCCAGTTTGACGACAGCGCCCTGATCGCCGCCATGACGCCGGTCAGCCGCGAGAAAGGCTTAAGCGATGCGCAAAAGCTGTGGCTGGCGCGGCCGGGCAATCGCCGCACCCAGCCGCAGGATTTTCCGGTGCTGCGCGTGGAAGATCTCACCGGAGAGGGCTTTATCGATCTCAGCCTTGAGATTTACGCCGGGGAGATCGTCGGCCTTGCCGGACTGGTCGGATCCGGACGCACCGAGTTTGCCGAAACGCTCTACGGCCTGCGTCCCGTACGCGGCGGGCGGGTGTGGCTGGAGAGCCGGGAGATCACCTCCGATCCGGTGGGTTTACGTCTGGAAAAAGGGCTGGTTTATCTGCCGGAAGACAGGCAGGTGTCCGGCCTGTTTCTCGACGCGCCTGTCCGCTGGAACACGGTGGCGCTGAACGAGCCGTCGCTCTGGCAGCAGCGAAAGCGGGAGTCTGCGGTGGTGGAGCGCTATCACCGGGCGCTGGGGATCAAGCTCAATCATGCGGATCAAACCGTGCGCACGCTCTCCGGCGGCAACCAGCAGAAGGTGCTGCTGGCGCGCTGTCTGGAGGCCAATCCTTTGTTGCTGATCGTCGATGAGCCGACGCGCGGCGTGGACGTGTCGGCGCGTGCCGATATCTACCAGCTCATCAAAAGCGTGGCGGCGCAGAATGTTGCGGTGCTGATGATCTCAAGCGATCTCGATGAATTTCCCGGCCTCGCGGACCGCGTGCTGGTGATGCATCAGGGCGTACTCAGCGGCGAGCTGCCGCGCCACGCCGTCAGTCTCGATCGGATGATGGCGCTGGCGTTTGGAGGACAATCATGAAGATCTTACTCAAAAACCGCGAGCTGAGCGCGTTTCTTGCCATTCTGGCGCTGTTCGCCGTGCTGGTGGCGCTGAATCCGTCCTACTTCAGCCTGCAAACGCTGGGGATGATCTTCGCCAGCGCGCAGATCCTGATCCTGCTGGCCATCGGTGCGGCGCTGGTGATGCTGACCCGCAATATCGACGTCTCCGTGGGCTCGACCGTCGGGCTGTCCGCGATTGCCGTCGGCGTGGCGCTCAACGGTGGCTACAGCCTGCCGGTATCGATACTTTTTGCGCTGTCGATTGGCGCGCTGGCGGGGGCGTTCAACGGTTTTCTGGTGGTGGGGCTGCGCATTCCGGCGATTGTCGCCACCCTCGGCACGCTGGGGCTGTACCGCGGCGCGATGCTGCTCTGGACGGGCGGAAAGTGGATTGAAGGGCTACCGCCGGGGCTGAAATCTCTCTCCGAGCCTGCCGCCATCGGCATTTCGCCGCTCGGCGTGGGAGTGTTGATTCTCGTTGTCGTTGGCGCGTGGGGGCTATCGCGCACCGCGTTCGGGCGTGATTTTTACGCGGTGGGGGATAACCTCGCCGCCGCGCGCCAGCTGGGCGTGGCGGTGAACCGCACGCGCATGATCGCCTTCACCCTTAACGGTATGCTGGCGGCCTGCGCCGGGATCGTCTTCGCCGCGCAGATCGGCTTTGTGCCCAACCAGACCGGCAGCGGGCTGGAGATGAAGGCCATTGCCGCCTGTGTGCTCGGCGGCATTTCGCTGCTGGGCGGCACCGGCACGCTGGTCGGTGCGTTCCTCGGCGCGTTCTTCCTTACCCAAATCGACACCGTGCTGGTGCTGTTCAGGCTACCGGCGTGGTGGAACGACTTTATCGCCGGGCTGATGCTGCTGGGCGTGCTGGTGCTCGACGGGCGGCTGCGCCAGGCGCTGTCACGCCATCAGCGGGCGCTGAAGTACGGCCGGTTCCAGCCTGGCAACAGAGGGGGAAAGCACGTCACCCCCTTTCCCAAACGCAACAAAGAGGTGGCGTAAATGAGGCTCAACTGGGAAAGCGCGCTGCTGATATTGCTGGTGCTGGAGATCCTGCTCTTCGGCGCCATTAACCCGCGCATGCTCGACGTTAACATGCTGCTGTTCAGCACCAGCGATTTCATCTGCATCGGCATCGTGGCGCTGCCGCTGACGCTGGTGATTATCAGCGGCGGGATCGACATTTCGCTGGGCTCTACCATCGGCCTGTGCGCCATCGCGCTGGGGGTGATGATGCAGGCGGGGTGGCCCATGACGATCGCCGTTCCGCTGACGCTGCTGCTTGGCCTGCTGTGTGGGCTGGTGAATGCGGCGCTGATCCACTACACCGGCATTAGCCCTTTAGTCATTACCCTCGGCACGCTCTACCTCTACGGCGGCGGCGCGCTGCTGCTCTCCGGCATGGCGGGGGCGACGGGCTACGAGGGCATCGGCGGCTTCCCGGACAGCTTTACCGCGTTCGCTAACCTCACGGTGCTGGGGCTGCCAATCCCGCTGGTGCTGTTCGCGGTGATTACAGCCTTTTTCTGGCTGATTACCCATCGCGGGCGCTTTGGCCGCCATCTGTTTTTAATCGGCCAGAATCCGCGCGCGGCGCGCTATGCGGCGCTGTCGGTGAACGGCATGCCCTACGCGCTGTACGGTCTGGTCGGCGTGGCGTCGGCGGTGGCCGCGCTGGTGATGGTCTCCTATTTCGGCTCTGCGCGTTCGGATCTGGGGCGCGATTTGCTGATGCCCGCGCTCACCGCCGCCGTACTCGGCGGGGCAAATATTTACGGGGGTTCAGGGTCGGTGCTGGGTACGGCGCTGGCGGCGCTGCTGGTGGGGTATCTCCAGCAGGGATTACAGATGGTCGGCATCCCCAACCAGGTGTCGAGCGCGCTGTCTGGGGCACTGCTGGTTGTGGTGGTGATGGGACGTTCGCTAAGTCTGCACCGCGAATGGGTGCGATCTCTCTTCAGAAAACTATCCGGAGCGTAAGATGAAAACAAAACTGCTCGTCCTGGCAATGGCCCTCAGCTTCGCTTCGGCGCAGGCGGCGGACCGCATTGCCTTTATCCCCAAGCTGGTGGGCGTGGGTTTCTTCACCAGCGGCGGCAACGGCGCGAAAGAGGCGGGGAAAGATCTTGGCGTGGACGTGACCTACGACGGCCCGACGGAGCCGAGCGTTTCCGGCCAGGTGCAGCTCATCAATAACTTCGTCAACCAGGGCTATAACGCCATTATCGTCTCCGCCGTGTCGCCGGACGGCCTCTGCCCGGCGCTGAAGCGTGCGATGCAGCGCGGCGTGAAGGTACTGACCTGGGATTCCGACACCAAACCGGAGTGCCGCAGCATTTATATCAACCAGGGGACGCCGGAACAGCTCGGCGGCCTGCTGGTGGAGATGGCGGGCAAACAGGTCACCAAGCCGAATGCCAAAGTGGCGTTCTTCTACTCCAGCCCAACCGTCACCGACCAGAACCAGTGGGTGAAAGAGGCGAAGGCCAAAATCGAGAAAGATCACCCCCAGTGGCAGATCGTCACCACCCAGTTTGGCTATAACGACGCCACCAAATCTCTGCAAACCGCAGAGGGGATCTTAAAAGCGTATCCGGATCTGGATGCGATCATCGCGCCGGACGCCAACGCCCTGCCGGCGGCGGCGCAGGCGGCGGAAAACCTGAAGCGGGAAGGGGTGGCGATTGTCGGCTTCAGCACGCCGAACGTCATGCGTCCGTACGTTGAGCGCGGGACGGTGAAAGCCTTCGGCCTGTGGGATGTCGTACAACAGGGCAAAATTGCGGTCAATGTCGCCGATCGTCTGCTGAAAAAAGGCGATCTTAATCCTGGCGACAGCGTGGACGTAAAAGGTATCGGCGCGCTGAAGGTGGAGCCGAACAGCGTGCAGGGCTACCAGTATGAGGCGAAGGGCAACGGCATCGTGCTGCTGCCGGAGCGGGTGGTGTTCACCAAAGAGAACATCAGCAAATACGATTTCTGACGGGGGAGCAAATGGCTGATTTAGACGACATCAAAGACGGCAAGGATTTTGGCATCGGCACGCCGCAGCAGAATGTGCCGTTCACGCTGAAGGGCTGCGGCTCGCTGGACTGGGGCATGCAGTCCCGCCTGGCGCGCATCTTTAACCCGCAGAGCAACCGCACGGTGATGCTGGCCTTTGACCACGGCTACTTTCAGGGGCCGACCACCGGCCTTGAGCGTATCGATCTCTCCATTGCGCCGCTGTTCGGTGAAACCGACGTGCTGATGTGTACCCGCGGCATTCTCAGGAGCCAGGTGCCCGCCGCGACAAACAAACCGGTGGTGCTGCGCGCCTCCGGCGGTAACTCCATTCTGGGGGAACTCTCGAACGAGTGCGTGGCGGTGGCGATGGAGGATGCCCTGCGCCTGAACGTCTGCGCGGTGGCGGCGCAGGTGTATATCGGAAGCGAGTTTGAGCATCAGTCTATCAACAACATCATCAAGCTTGTCGATGCAGGGGCACGCTACGGCATGCCAACGCTGGCGGTAACGGGCGTCGGCAAGGAGATGGCCCGCGACGCGCGCTACTTCTCGCTCGCCAGCCGCATCGCCGCCGAAATGGGGGCGCAGTTCGTCAAAACCTACTACGTGGACGAGGGCTTTGAAAAAGTGACCGCCAGCTGCCCGGTGCCTATTGTGATCGCCGGGGGCAAAAAGCTGCCGGAGCTCGAGGCGCTGGAGATGTGCTGGCGGGCGATTGATCAGGGGGCGTCCGGCGTGGACATGGGACGCAATATCTTCCAGTCCAGCGCGCCGCTCGCCATGCTGAAAGCGGTGAAAAAAGTGGTTCACGAGAACGTGAGCGCCCGGGAGGCGTTCCAGTTCTGGCAGGAAGAGAAACAGGGAGAAGCAAAATGAACGTGACGCTGGTTGAGATTAACATCAAGCCCGAGCGGGTGGACGAGTTTCTGGAGGTGTTTCGCGCCAACCACGAGGGGTCCATCAGGGAGCCGGGAAACCTGCGCTTTGACGTGTTGCAGGACCCGAGGGTGAAAACCCGGTTCTTTATCTACGAGGCCTACAAAGACGAAGCGGCGGTGCTGGCGCATAAGCAAACCCCGCACTATCTGGCGTGCGTGGACAAGCTTGAGGAGCTGATGTCGGAGCCGCGTAAGAAACGCAGTTTTGTGGGGCTGTTGCCGGAGTAATTCGATGCCCGATGACGCACTCATGCGCGTCATCGGGCATCCTGGCTTATCCTTTGGCTTTCTGGATCGCCATGATTAATGCATCGGAAGAGACGTTTCCTGACATCACGCTAATGCGCTGAATGACCGGATCTTTTTCCTGAGGTAAAACCACAAACGCCGGCGCGTTGGCAAAACCGATCTGCTTCACGAGCTTCACATTGTCCTGTAACACTTTGTTTGCCGACCCGGCCGAAGGCAATTTTTTAAAGATAAAACGGATATCCGGGTTGGCATGGATAAGCGTTTCTGTGACGTTGCAGTTCACGCATTGCTCATCCACAAAAGACACCACGGCGACTTTTGCGTTGGCGGGCCCGACAACAGGATCGCCGCCAGCAAGCAGCTGCTCGCGATGGAGGATGACATTTTGCACCATGGCCTGTTGCTGCGCTATCTCCTGACGCTGGCGAAGGCTTTCCCCTGCCGCAACTAAAAATTCAGGATGTTCAGCGAGATAGGTAGAGACAATTTCACCCATTTTTTCAGGATGGGCGGCGAAATACGCTTCGGCGGCTTTTCCTGTTTGTTCAATCTGCTGTGGCGTCGCTTGCTCTGCCAGCGCTGCGGCTGAGAAAGTCAGGGTCGCAGCCAGCAGAAGCGAAAGGCGACGAAGGGAGGTTGAAACTTCCATTGATGTTATTCCGTAAAAGAGAGAGACGGGACTAGGACGCCAGAGCCTGTGTACGAACAGGCATAATGCGTCCATAGTCATTAATCGCTTGCCAGCGCACCTGGCATACCCCTGGGTCTGGACAACCCTCGAGCTCTCGCTCGCTAAAAGGGGCGACAAGGCCGCCATCAGCGATGCGCTTACCGCCGAGGCTAAGCTGATAAAGCGTGATGTAGTAAGGCGTCGGATTATTCACAACGACGTTATTTTTGTTTCGTGACCAGCGTAAGGCCTGATAAGCATCATCAGGATTGCCGGTGAGCCCGGTGGGCCGATAAAAAAGTTTAAAGCGTGAACGTACCGCCGTTTGCACACCCGTGGTGTGCGGATTAGCGGAAGGGATCGCCGCAACGTTTAACGTGAACAGCGTTTCCCGGTTCTCGGGTAACTTTCCTCCCGTAAATATCAGCCGAATCGTGTTTTCGCGTTGCGGACGCAATGAGAACAGCTGCGGCGTGGCCACAAATGCGGATTGAACCCCGTGTGGGGCATCCGCCCCAGTCCACAGGCCACCCGGCTCGACTTTGGTGTAGATCAGATACGATTCGTCAGAAGGGTTACGCACGGAAAAGCTGATCGATTTTTCACGTTCCGGATAGACAAACCGCGTTCCGCCGATCACCACGCCAGCTTGCGCCTGAAGCATGATGGTGGAGAGAAAAAAGAGAAGCAGGATCTTCGCCGGATAAACACACTTACGCATAATTGAGAATAAAGGTTGTCGTCGCATTTGCCGTTCCCGTGGTGACCTTGTTTGCGGTGGCAACATAGCGGGCGTAAAACTGGAGAGTCGCGTCGCTTTGATTAGGAATAATCATTGTCTTCTGGCTTTTACTTCCCATAGAGATGAGCGACTTGTCCTGGTTGTAAATTCCTACGCCGATACCGGTTGCGTAGCCTTCACCGCCGATGAGCGTCAGTAAATCCGGGTTTGCTGTATCGGGTGTGCCGTCAAAGGTAATACTTACTGAGCCTTCTGTTCCGGCACAGTTTTCCACATTAATAGCAAACGGATGATAATCAGCGCCCATACCTGACTGGGTGAAATATTTACTCTGCACGCTGTCCATTGTGACGGTCAGGTTCTGAGAATCAGGCGCGATACTGCACGTCTTTTTATGGATCACGCCAGTGATATAAATTGTACCGTCGTGCGCCAGTGTACGCGCTGAAAAAAATGGCACCAGAAAAAGCGCGGTGAATATTATTGTGAAAAACTTTTTCATTTCCGCATCCTACTGATAGAGCAGATCAAAATACATGATGGCCGTAGCATTCCCTGTCGTAACCTCGGGCAGGGTCGATTTGTACCGTAAATTAAACGTCAGGCTATTATCTCCCTGCTTTAAGGGATAAATTTCGGATTCCGTATTATTTATTTTAATCGGATTCATTCCGGCATTGAGAAGCTCTACGCCAACGCCCGTCGCCATTTCGCCAGCCGTTCCTTTACCCGTGTCGCTGAGCGCCAGCAGGTCCGAGTTATTGGTATCCGGCATACCGCTGAACCAGATTTTTGTCCCCTGAATGGCGCGTGAACAATTTTTAAGATCGATCGTGAACGCTTTTTCCGGTGTCGTTGTTCCGGTTGCGGGAAATTCAGATATATCGAATGCGCCTAAATCAACCGTTTGTTCTTTACTGTTCACATCAACTTCACACGATTCGCCGATAATTGTGCCGTATATCTGGAGGTTAACTGTAAAACCCTCATCGGCGTACGTTGTTGCTATGCCAGAGAACAGTGTCGCCAGGGCGACAAAATACAAGACTCTCATTTTTCACCCTTACGCAAAATCGATACGTAAACAGGCCAACGCAGTAAACAGACCTTCTGCCGGGGCCTTCCCTGTCGTGCTGATGGGGTAGGTTTTTAACGTGACATCAGCATGGCCCGAACTATCAGTAATAAAATCAGCGGTGCTGGAGGCGTCGTTAGGTATCATGACGGTGCCATTTTCGTTGGTTACCACCACGCCGACATCTTTATTATCCGTAGCGATCGCCTGGCCGACGTTGCTGTCTGCGTTGGCGACCAGTCGAAGCGTAAGATGCGCAGGCGAAATCACGTCCGCATTACACTCGATGGGAACATTAAAGGTTTTTACCGGCGCATTAGAAGGTTTCTCACCCGCTTTCGTGAATGAAGAACTGTTGAGTTTTCCCAGGTCAACCGTAATGATTTGCCCCGCATTAATGATGCAGTTTTGCGGCACCGTGACCGCGCCGCTGTATGTTATTTGATAAACAATATCATTCAACGGGTCGGTATTTTCGGTGGTGATATAAACATTAAACATCACTTTACTGGGGATAATGACCGTGCCGATAAAAGGTTTGATAATTTTTAACCGGAATACCAGGTTGGAGTCATATACCGGGAAAGGTATGTTCATATCCTCTTTATCCACCCTGTAATCTTTACCCATATGGATATAGTCTCCAGGCGGAAAATATTCACCAATTTCGGAATCGGTTATCCGCATCGCCCCTGCAATATAGATCGGGTCAAGATTCATATACTGCCACTGGTCTTCCGTGAAAATCACCGGGTAGGTATTCCTGTATGAGCGATAGGTACGAGAATCGCCGTCCGGATGATAGTCACATATGGCGTTGACGCCCACATCCTGTGATTTAACCAGTTCAACTGCCTGCCCCAGCTGGTTTTGTTCTTTTGTCAGCGAGGCCGTCAGATCGTAATTAACATTAGTAATGCTGTGTGTAAAGTTATGGCAGACCGCTGCCAGACTTTGCGTAGAAGCCGTAAGGCTGAGTAATAAAAAAATAATGCGTACTTTCACTTATCGGCACTCCGCTTTTAAATGCACGAGGGACTGCTTTGTTTCACTTAGCTTGTAAACGGCAACACATTTTTTATCATCTGTGTCGCCCCATTGCGCTGTCAGACTCCCTGTCTCGCCCAGCCCAGACAGATACGCTTCGCCGTTATCGCCTACGATGGTGTCCCCACCTTCATCGCTGCGCGTAACAACCGCGCCAAAGGGCACAGGGCGCCCGTTATGCATGAGTGCAATCATCGCGCGCGTTCCTGAGCGCGCCTTAAAGGTGGCGCGAACCAGGGCGCCCTGGGTTGGAACA
The DNA here is from genome assembly GCF_014896175.1 of Enterobacter cloacae complex sp. I3. Classification (NCBI taxonomy): domain Bacteria; kingdom Pseudomonadati; phylum Pseudomonadota; class Gammaproteobacteria; order Enterobacterales; family Enterobacteriaceae; genus Enterobacter; species Enterobacter cloacae complex sp. I3. The sequence continues at coordinate 122,261 of NZ_JADBQZ010000011.1, read as the reverse complement.
ACGTGGGTAACGGCCTCGTCAATGTCCAGATCGTCGCTGAGCGAGTTGGTATTCAGCGCCATGCGGTTACGATGGTATGCGCTGGCATACGGCACAACTGCATAACCTCGCCAGTCGGTGTGGATCCCGGGACCGTCTTCGACCTTGACGTTGCTTGCGCCCGGCGCGGCGATCAGGACATTGGTATCCCCTAATGGCTGGCTTAAGGTGATGCCGTTGCGATGCGCGACGATACCGCCGCTGAGGCCGTAGTTGATCTGTTGATAATCGCCATTGTTACTGTAGTTGTACCCCAGGCTCGCATTACCGTAGGCGCTATCATATTCCGTGCTGATGCTTCCACTGGCACCGGTATGTTGGTTCTGGTATCCCTGCTGAACGCTGTAGCTGAGGTTATTGTCTTCAAGCAGCGTTCCGTTGATGCCGGCAGTATTATTGACCCTGCCGTCGTTATCGGTGCTCATGCCGTATGTGGCGTAAATGCTGTTTAAACGTTTGGTCACATCTCCACCTGGATGAAGCCACAGATTGAGCGGGAAGGAGAGCGTTAAAGAATAAATACGATCGCTTTCACTCATGCCAGGGGATTTATTGTAGTTGTAGGTCAGGTTATAGGTTACGCCCGCAACCGTTCCGCTATAACCCAGCTGAATAAGCGTATTTTTTTCGTCGGTATGCCAGTACGTTTGCTGGCTGCCGTTGAGGAAAATCGACCCGGCAGTGCCCAGCTGTTGGGAAATATTGGCCTGCAGCTTGCCGCGTTTGGTGTAGTACAGATTGTAATAATCGGTCCACACGGGCTGATTGTCGTCGGTGTGGTCGTTGGGATCGTCCTGGCCGACATAACCTTTCATTTGCTTATAGGTGGTTTCATCCAGGGTATAAAAACCGGATGTGGAATAGCGATAGCCTAACAGCTGGAAATTGGTGCCCATGCCGTTCAACGATTTTGCATATAAGAAACGTATTGACTGCCCGTTATGTGAGCTACCGTCGCTCAGTTCGCTTTGTGCGGAGGTGAGATCGGCCGATACGGCGCCAAAATTCCCCAGGTTCACCCCGGTACCCAACGCAAAGGCAGAGTATTTTTCCGTCAGCTGCGTACCACCGTAGACGGTAAATCCTTTTGGTAACCCCCAGATAAGCGTTCCCTGGACAAAGTTTGTGTCCTCCTGCTGGTCGCTGTTACTGCGATAGCGGGCCGCGGTGGCGGCATATTTTACGGTGCCTTCACGCTGTAAAACCGGAACCGCGGAATAGGGCACAGAGTAGCTGCTGATCGTTCCGTCAGATTCTTTGACCTCTACATTCAGGTCACCGCTGGAGGAGGTGGGGTACAGATCGTTAATGGCAAACGCCCCGGGCGGCACATAGCTTTGATAAATGGTGTAACCGTTTTGTTTGATGGTGACCTGGGCGTTAGATTTAGCGATCCCATGAATGGTTGGCGCAAAACCTTTCATACTATCAGGCAGCATGTTGTCATCAGAATTGATCTGCACCCCGCGGAATGGCAGGCTGTCGAAGACATCCGAAGTGGTATAGTTCTCGCCGATTGTTAGCTTGCTTTTTAGCGGGATAACGGCACGTTCAACATAGGTTTTAATGTGTTCCCAGTTGGTGTAGGTCTCTGAGCCGCTGCTGTTGTAGCTCCATGTAGAGAAATCCCGGAGCCGCCACGGCCCCAGGTTTAATCCACTGTTAAGTCCCAGGAAATAGTTGTCTGTCGTCGAACCGTAATCACCGCTATTGTGACTATGCGAACCCGAAAAGTCATAATTCAGCATCAGGGCGTTAATGCCTTCGTCCCATTGCTCAGGGGGAATGTACCCGCGCGCGTTATTACGCAGCGCCGCTTGCGGAATACTGATATTCAGGCGCTGGTGTTCAAAATCAAAAAATGTAGTGGCAGCGGGAATGGCTGCCGGCAAATTGACACAGTTGCCCGCTTTTTCGTCCTTAAGACCGGGTAAGACATCGACATTTACCCCCATCGCATCAAGTGACTTACGCGAGAGGCAGGGCGTCAGCCCTGTATCGTCATCCGTAGGTGTTGAATTTTTGCGCACGTTAAACGTGACGTCGCGCGTGGCTAAAAAATTGTCATTCAGCCATACATCCACGCGATAGACCCCTGGCGCCTGACCAGCATTACTAAAACGTGATAAATCAGCAACCGCCGCAGGATCGCTTGAAAGAAAGGCAGGGTTGAAATAATAGCCCGCATCCGCATTAACGGATGCGAATGCGCCGAGCATGGCCAGCGTGAGAGGGGCCAAACGATGATTGACTATCCTTGTCTGATACTTGCGAAACTTCATTTTTCTCTGCCTGCTTCAACGCGCTATGTTCGGTATTTTTCCGGGGAAATTATGCTCCAGGGCATGTCTGAACAGGGGTGGTAGCACCGAAATCGTTAACGGTCTGGAACGTCACCTGGCTCCCGCTACCGGCAGGTAGATCAACGACCAGGCTGTTCATTGGCGGAACCATGTTATTGGTTAACTTTGCGTTTCCCGCTTTGAATTGCACCAGCGACACGTAATAAGGCGACGCGTTTTTGATGGTCAACTTGCCGTTACTGACCGTGCAGCGCAGCGCCTTTGGCGCGTCAATTGACGGGGTAGGCAATTTTTTGGGGCGAATAAAAAGCTTAATGACGCTCTGCGTCGCAATCTGCAATGTATTTCCCTGCAACTTACTTTTATCCACGGCCGGGATAGCTTTGCTGTTGAAATAAAAAACGCTTTCTCTGTCTTTCGGCAAATCTGGGCCAGCGTACATAATCCTGATGGTGTTTTCTTTTTTAGGATGCATAACAAAAAGTGGAGGCGTAACAATAAAGTCCGTGGACTTCGATTGATCGGCGTTCGCAACCCACGATTGCACCAGGAAAGCATTGCTTTGAGACGAGTTCGTAATAGGTAACGAAATCTGTTTATCACCCTGAGGGTAAATAATACGCGTTGCGCCCAGGCCTATCCCCCCAGCATGAGCCGTAGTCAGCACCGTAGCTGCGAATAAAAAAGAATGCGTAATCAGCTTCGTTATCAAAGATACAGTATTAATTCGTTTCATTTATATATCACTTCATTGAATACATAATCAAATACATAGAATAAAACATGCCGTTTAAGCCTATGTATTTAATCTATATAAAACGGTCGGTTATATTAAAAATCCCTCCTTCGTACAGGCGTACGAAGGAGGGATGACAGCATCCTAATTCGATTAGGAATAAACCATCTGGAAGGTAGCGGTGGATGCTACGTTACCTGGTGTTGCTGCGCCTGTAGCGATGTAGTCAACGCTCAGTGGGATAATGTTTTCACCGTTGATCAGGCCGATTGCAGAAGAGGTGGTACCCAGATCCAGGTTTTTACCGTCCGGTCCAAACAGCTGCAGAGCCACGTTCTGTGCGGAACCTGCACCCGCGGTATTCGCCATAGCGCCCGGCTGAGTAGCATCCTGCTGCGCGTTGAAAATAACCGCTGCGTTCTGGCTGACAGTGGTGTCGCAATCTTCCAGTTTAATGTTGAAATCTTCTTTCTGATTCGCCAGCATTCCGCTTTGAGTCAGCTTCACGGTACGAACCTGGCTCAGGATAACGGTCTGGTCAACAGAATCGGCAGCAACTGAACAGGCAGCGTTAACAACCTGACCGACGAAATTAACGGTACCGCCGCTTACTGTGGTGGTGTCTGCCTGTGCGTTCATCATCACGCCGCTTGCCATAGATGCAGCAACAACCATTGCTAAAACATGCTTTTTCATACAAATCCTTTTAAATAAACAGTTTTCTGTCAAGTTGAAACAAAATTAAAGGTGACTTAATACAAGACTATTCAGATTAAAAATCATGAATATACAGAATCATACAGTACGCTGTGTTTTGCACATTCTCGTGATGTTCCGAAAGCGTATTTTATGAGGCGAGACATATTATATCAATCTATTGCTGGTTGATTTTTGCTTAGAAATTCTTAAATGGGTTTTAATTAAAAATTTATTAGTTTTTAGAATGGGAGGGTATGTTTGATGCGCTATTTAGCCTGATTCAGTAAGGTGTAATCGCCGAGAGTGATATTTCTGCATTGTTATTGAACGCTATCCTTTTATTAAAATTAAATATTAATTTAAAACGGGAATTGTTCTTTAGGTCAATGTAAGAGTGATTTTCAATATGCCATGTTTAATTACAAATTGAAATAAAATTAGAGTGGATATAACGCCCTCCTCCATAAGAGGAGGGATTAAATCATACTTCTTCTACTCTTACCCGCAGCGCTGCCAGCGCCTTGCGCGCCGCCTTCAGCACCTGCTCACACTGCTCAATGGTCAGCGTCAGCGGTGGCTCAATGCGGATGGTTTTCGAGTTATTGAGCGTGCCAGCTACCAGCACCCGCTGGCGGAACATCTCGCTGGCGAAGCTGTAGCCGATTTCATTGTCGACAAACTCGATTGCCATCAGCATCCCTTTGCCGCGCGCCTCCTGCACCAGATCCGGGTACTCACGTCCCAGCTGGCGGAAGCCATCCAGCAGCATGTCGCCTTTCTGCTCCGCCTGCGCTGGCAGGTTTTGCTCCAGCAGCACGTTGATGGTGGCCAGCGCCGCCGCACAGGCCAGCGGGTTACCGCCAAAGGTGGTGGTGTGCAGGAACGGATTGTCGAACAGCACCGAGAACACCTCCTCGGTGGCAACCGTTGCACCAATCGGCATCACGCCGCCGCCGAGCGCCTTCGCAAGACACAGTATGTCCGGCTGAACGTTCTCGTGCTCGCAGGCAAACATCCTGCCGGTGCGCCCCATCCCGGTCTGCACTTCGTCGAGGATCAGCAGCGCGCCAAACTCATCGCACAGCTGACGCACGGCGGGCAGGTAGCCCTGTGGAGGCAAAATCACGCCGCCTTCACCCTGAATCGGCTCGAGGATCACCGCCGCCACGTCATCGCCGGTTTTACGGCATTCGCTCAGCACGGTGCGCATGGCGTTAATGTCGCCGAACGGCACGTGGCGGAAGCCCGGCAGCAGCGGCATAAACGGTTTGCGGAAGGTGGATTTGGCGGTCGCAGACAGTGCCCCCAGGGATTTCCCGTGGAACGCGCCGCTGGTGGCGATAAAGGTGAATTTCCCGCGTGGCGACTGGTACGCCTTGGCGAGCTTGATCGCCGCCTCGACCGACTCGGTGCCGCTGTTGCTGAAGAAGCTGTATTTCAGCTTGCCGGGCGTTAAGGCCGCCAGCGTTTTCGCGAGCATGGCGCGAAGCGGGTCGAGCAGTTCCTGACTATGGAGAGGTTGTTTCGCAAGTTGATTCTGTACGGCGGAAACCACTACTGGATTACGGTGCCCCACGTTAAAGATACCGAAACCACCCAGGCAATCTATAAACTCCTGTCCCTGGGTGTCGACAAGCGTGTTGAGACTTCCCGCTTGCCACTCTACGGCTCCGTAATCCCCGCCGGCGGTAACAGATTTGCGATACTCCAGAAAACCAGGATTCACATGCTCTTTAAAATAATCGATGACCTCTCGGTTAAGTTGTTTCATCTCCTCATGATCGAGCGTTCGCTTCTCAATGAGATTCAGTGCGTGCGCGGTACAGGCAAGAGCCGAGGCGCTGGAAGGTAACCTGTTCAAAATATGCTCCCGGGGATCGCGTATCACATGATACTGAGTTAAGTATTGCAGGGATTACGCCACTTCAGATGACTTAACGAAAATCGGGATAAACGCCAGGTTAAAATTATGTTGCGCAATATTTAATCATGCCGGAGCAATCGAAACGGGATTTAGGGGTACAGGGCAACCCGCATTCTCAGGTGCACAAAAAGGCAATTGCACTAAAGGAGTGCATGGCTTGCGGCTTAAGTGGGCGTTAACAGGTCATGCTTTATAGGTAATTTCTTTGCGAAAGTATTTGGAATCAATGAATTATAAAATCTCACAAAAAGTGCGGTTTAAGTGAAATCTGCGATCTCCATCAAGTTTAACAACTAAAGATAAATTGTTTACCGCCGAAAAAACAATAAACCACAAAATTAACATTCGAATAACCTGCAAGGAATGCCCGTCATGTCTTCTCCTTCCTGTGTCACCCAGAATAATTATCCTCTGGACGATGACACCACCTTAATGTCGACCACCGACGTCCACAGCTATATGACCCATGCAAACGACACCTTTGTGCAGGTGAGCGGCTATCAGCTTGATGAGCTGATGGGCCAGCCGCACAATCTGGTGCGCCATCCCGACATGCCAAAAGCGGCGTTTGCCGATATGTGGTACACCCTGCAGCAGGGTGAGCCGTGGAGCGGCATTGTCAAAAACCGGCGTAAAAATGGCGATCATTACTGGGTGCGCGCGAATGCGGTACCGATGGTGCGGAATGGGCAGGTGACGGGGTATATGTCGATCCGCACCAAAGCCACGGAGAAAGAGATCGCTGCCGTAGAGCCGCTCTACCGGGCGCTGAATAACGGGAGCTGTAAAAAACGCATCCATAAAGGACTGGTGGTGCGCAAGGGCTGGTTGGGTAAACTTCCTTCCATGCCGCTACGCTGGCGCGTACGCAGCGTGATGGCGGCGCTCTTTGCCGCGCTTGCTGCTACCCTGGTGACCACCTCCGCAGGCTGGGTGCCGCTCGCAGCGGCCGCCGTGATAACGCTGCTGGGAACGCTGCTGTTTGAGCAGCAAATTGTCCGCCCGATCGAAAACGTCGCGCATCAGGCGCTGAAGGTGGCGACCGGCGAGCGCAACAGCGTGCAGCATCTGAACCGCAGCGACGAGCTGGGGCTGACCCTGCGCGCGGTAGGACAACTGGGGCTGATGTGCCGCTGGCTCATCAATGACGTCTCAAGCCAGGTGATGAGCGTCCGTGACGGCAGCGACAGGCTGGCGCAGGGGAACGAAGCGCTGAACGATCGTACGCGTCAGACCGTGGCGAACGTGCAGCAGACCGTCGCAACGATGAACCAGATGGCCGCTTCCGTTCAGAGCAACTCAGAAACCGCCGCCGAAGTGGACAAACTCTCCGTCGCCGCGAGCAGCGCGGCGACGAAAGGCGGCAACGCGATGCAGACCGTGGTTAAAACGATGGATGACATCGCCGATAGCACGCAGCGCATCGGCTCGATTACCTCCCTGATTAACGACATCGCTTTCCAGACCAATATCCTGGCGCTAAATGCGGCCGTTGAAGCGGCAAGAGCCGGCGAGCAGGGGAAAGGCTTTGCCGTGGTCGCGGGGGAAGTGCGCCACCTTGCCAGCCGCAGCGCGAATGCGGCTAACGATATCCGCAAGCTGATTGATGCCAGCGCCAGCAGGGTACAGTCCGGCTCGGAGCAGGTGCACGCCGCAGGCCGCACGATGGATGACATTGTCGAGCAGGTGAAAAACGTCACGCAGCTCATCGCGCAGATCAGCCACTCGACGTCCGAACAGGCGACCGGGCTGTCAGAGCTAACCCGCGCGGTGGCGGAACTGGACAGCATTACGCAAAAAAATGCCGACCTGGTCGAGGAGAGCGCGCATATCTCTGCCATGGTGAAACACCGCGCCGGGCGTCTTAAGGATGCGGTGACGGTGCTCCATTGAGCCAGTAATGTTCCGGAAAAGTCGTTTGTACCGTAAGGAATAAACGGCTTTTTTATTTGTGGTTGTGACTATTAATGTTTTTTATTGTTAATGAGATATTAAATAACTAAAGAAAATGTCTCAGTTATTTATCCCTGCCTAAGTCAGTTTTTCCCGATGCTATTTTGCAAAACCCTGTTCTGGTGGTCTGGTAACGATCGATGGGGCGGAATCAATAGTCTCTACCTATCCATTGTGATGGTTATGAAATAAAAAAACGATCAAAGTCATAAAGTTAGCGGATTCGTTACCGATAACAGCGATCGTCTGAGAAATAATCACATCGATGGAGTAAATATGTTCTTACATGACGTAAAGATCGGCACGAAATTATTTCTGGCGTTTGGATTCTTTATTGTCCTGATGGTGATCAGCGCCAGTATGTCCTTACTGAGCCTGAACCGGGCTAACAACGGGATGCAATCCATCATTACCCATGATTATCCCACCACGGTAAAAGCGAACCAGTTAATCGACAACTTCCAGGAATTTATTAGCACTCAGCAGCTCATGCTGCTGGATGAACAGGGAACGTACACGGCACAGTCGCAGCAGCATCTTAAAGAGATCAGCGAGCATATCACGGTGATTTTGGGCGAGCTGAATACGGTGTTGCAGGACCCGAAATCGCAGCAGGTCCTTGCCGAGATCCGCGACGTTCGTCAGCAGTATCTGGACTCGCGCTATCGCATTTTGCAGGCGGTGCAGAATAATGACCGTGCGGGTGCTATCCAGGAGATGATGACCCATACCCTCACCGTGCAGCAGGCCTATAAAGCTAAAGTGCAGGAGCTGATTGCGATTCAGAACCATGAGATGCAGAGTGCGGGGGCGCAGGTGGAAGGAGACTTCAGGTCCAGCCGACTGCTGCTGATCCTGATCACCCTCTTTAGCGTCGCCGCTGGCAGCCTGATTGGCTGGTTTATCGTGCGCGCTATTACCCGCCCACTCGGCGAGGCGGTGAATTTTGCCAATGCCATTTCAGAGGGCGACCTGACGGGCAGCATCACGCCGCACGGCAAAGACGAAACGGGCCTATTGCTGCACGCGCTGATGGAGATGAAAAACCGCCTGCTGGATATTGTGCAGCAGGTGCAAACGGGCTCGGAGAATATCTCCAGCGCAGCCGCGCAGATTGTCGCTGGTAACCAGGATCTTGCCGCGCGCACCGAGGAGCAGGCAAGTTCCGTTGAACAGACCGCCGCCTCGATGGAGCAGATCACCGCGACGGTGAAAAACACCGCCTCGCACACCGGGGAAGCGACTAATCTCTCGGCAGATGCCGCCACGGTGGTCAAAAACAACGGGGAGATGATGAAGCAGGTGACCAGCAAAATGCGCCTGATTAACGAGACGTCGAACCGGATGTCCGACATTATCGACCTGATCGACGCCATTGCATTCCAGACCAACATTCTGGCGCTGAACGCAGCGGTGGAAGCCGCCCGTGCCGGTGAACATGGTCGCGGCTTCGCGGTCGTGGCGGGGGAAGTGCGCCAGCTTGCCCAGAAGAGCGCGTCGTCTGCCAGTGAAATTCGCGAGCTGATCGAGAGCTCCACCAGCCAGACCCAGGACGGGATGAATCTGGTGGAAAAAGCGAGCGCGTTGATCAACGGCATGGTCGGCAACGTGGAGGAGATGGACACGATCCTGCGCGAGATCCGCCAGGCCAGCCACGAGCAGACGGAGGGGATCTCGCAGATCAACAGCGCGATTGGCCTGATTGATGCCACCACCCAGCAGAACTCTGCGCTGGTGGAGGAGTCCGTCGCGGCGGCGGCATCCCTTAACGAGCAGGCGATGCACCTGAAAGAGCTGGTTCGCGTATTCCGAGTGAGCGAGCACGCGCCGGCTTAATCCAGCTGGGAGATCTCCAGCGCCGCGCGGTCGATTATGCCGATAATCTGCTTGAGCTGCGCGTCGCTGAACTCTCCCTGATTTACCTTCAGGTCTAACACCGCTTTAAAGTTATCCAGCGCCCGCTTCATCTGCGGGTTTTTGCGCAGCTCAAAGCCGACGCTGCGCGCCTTAATACGCACCTGGATCTGTTCCAGCTGTTCCCGGTTTTCGTCCAGCCAGCGTTGTCCTTCAGCGGTAATCGCAATCTTCTTACGACCGCTCTCTTCTTCCGTAATGGTGATAAAGGTTTGATCTTGCAGATAATCCAGCGTCGGGTAGATCACACCGGGGCTCGGCGTGTAGTTCCCCTGGGTCAGGTTCTCGATCTCTTTGATCAGCTCATAGCCGTGGCTGGCGCTGCGGGTCAGGATATCCAGAATCACCAGTCGCAGGTCGCCGTGGCCGAAAAAGCGCGGTCGGCGTCCACCGCCGTCGTGTTCATGTCGCATGTTATGTCTCTTAATTTGATATATCTAAACTATATCTAAGATATATTCAGATGCAATCTAAAAAATCTTGCTTTTTTACTGATTAGTAATCATTATCATTTGAAAATCAATTCCGATATATCGTATTCACCAGAGAAGAGGCTAAAAATGGCATCTACCCGTTACCCACAGCGCGTGCGTAATGACCTGCGCTTTCGCGAGCTGACGGTGCGCCGCGTTGAGCGCATTAGCGCAGGCTTTCAGCGCATTGTTTTAGGCGGCGAGGCGCTGGAGGGCTTTAGCTCCCGCGGCTTCGACGACCACACCAAAGTCTTTTTCCCTGCACCTGGCACCACGTTTGTCCCGCCGAAGGTCACCGATGAAGGCATCGACTGGGGCGACGGCGTACGTCCACAGGCGCGCGACTATACGCCGCTGTACGATGAGGCAAATCATGAGCTGGCGCTCGATTTCTTCATTCATGACGGCGGGATTGCCAGCGGCTGGGCAGTCGAGGCGAAGGTGGGCGACAGGTTGACGATCGGCGGCCCGCGCGGTTCGCTGGTAGTGCCGGAGGATTACGCCTGGCAGCTGTACGTGTGCGACGAGTCCGGCATGCCGGCGCTGCGTCGACGTTTAGAGAGCATTGCTAAACTGCCGGTTTGTCCGGAGATTCACGCGGTGGTGACCGTAGGTGACGAATCTTATAAGGACTATCTGGCGCACCTGAGTGATTTCAACATCACCTGGGTGGTGGGCCACAGCGAGCATGCGGTGGCTGACCGTCTGGCGGCGCTGGCCGTGCCGGCGGAGGATTACTTTATCTGGCTGACCGGAGAAGGGAAGGTGGTAAAAAGCCTGAGCCGCCAGTTTGAAACCAACGCAATTGACCAGCATCTGGTGCGTGCCAGCGCATACTGGCACGCTAAATAATCAGGCTGCCGAATCCATTTGCGCTTCGTTAACCTGGTGTTCGAGCGAGGCGCATACCTCTTTTAGCGCTTTCTCCTGCTGAGCAAAGTACGCTTCCATATTGCTCAGCGACGAGACCAGCAGCCAGGACTCCTCTTTTTCCAGCTCCGCCAGCTCGTTCACTAAGGTGTCGATTTGCTCGCGGACCTGCGCCATTTTTTTGCGGATACGCTCCAGATCGTTCAGCCTGTCGCTCGCCATCAATGGCTCGAACCCCTGCTGCAGGCGGGCCACCAGCGAGCGAATGGTTTTGACGTCGCCGCGCTGTTTGGCCTGGTTGAGCTGCACCATCATCGCGTTGGCTTCCTCTTTCAGATCGTCTGCGACTAAATCCGGATGGCAGAGCTTGCTCGCCTGCCGCCAGAGGCGCTTGAGTTCGTTCTGATCTTCTTCCGAGAGATGTTTGCCCTTGCGCAGCCGCACTTCGGCATCGTGATGCTGTTCGCGATACTTCTCGTACTCTTCGTTGGCCTCGTCGCGCGCCTGACGCGCGGGCTCTTCTTCGCGCGTTAAGCCGCTTTCCAGTTCGAGCGCTTCGGCCAGCAGGTTGGCAATCAGATTGCTTTGCTGCTCCAGATGCTTACGCGCCTGAGCGGCCTGGACGGAGTCAGCCGGGAGATCTCGCCAGCGCTGGGTAAGCGTCGCCAGCACCTCCACCGCCTGCGCCATATAGCGCTGACAGCGGCGGTAATCCTCCTCGCGACGACGTGCCTCCGCCTGCTGACGACGCAGGTTCAGCTCCGCCAGCGTTTTACGCAGGGCGAGGATCTGCTGCATCAGCGGTCCGAGGCGGGAGAAATAGAGATCGTTGAACTCATCAAGCTGCTGCACGCGCGCGTTGCGGCGGTCAATCAGATCGCGCAGACGCTCTTCCAGCGCCTTCAGCTCCAGCTTGCTGGCGGCTACCTGTGGGTCACGCCACTGGGTCACGGCGCGTTGGCCCTGCAGCCAGGCGGTTATAGCCGCCATGGCCGAGGTATAGTTCTTTTCCTCAAGCGCCACGACGATTGCCTGTAGCTCATCGTCAAACGCTTCATTTTTCAGGCGTGTCAGCTGGCTCTGGATGATGTCGTCATCTTCCAGTTCAATGGCATTTTTAATGATTTCTAGCCGTTTGATCGGTGTGCTCATGATGCCTTTCGCTTTGGCGCTTAAGTATTTGAGTTAAGGGTAGTTGTTGTAAAAGCTACAGGAAATAATACACACGGATGATGATCGGCGCGATGGGGGATTTCTTTAGATTTGCACTTTGTGAGGTATGAGATATGAGCAGGAAAGCGAATACGCAAAATGGCTTCGTTTTCACTGTTTCCTGCTCTGTCCCTTAAATAACCTCGCTGTAGATCCCCACCACGCGACCCACCGTTTTTATCTCGTTGATACCGCACTCAAATGGAACTTTACCGCCCGCTACGTGAAGTTTTTTGCCCGGTAACAGCGTTAAGTCGCGGATGCTGGCGGTGCCTTCAATCTCGACCAGCCAAAGGCCGTCGGTTAAAGACGCCTCTTTTTCGATAAAGTGAAGCTTTCCCTCCGCCCGAACAGCGATGCCGCGAGCCAGCGGTTTGCTAAAGAAACTGGCATCGATGCTCAAAATGGTATTTTCTTCCAGCTTACCATCACTGAGTGTGAATGCCGAAACTGAAACCGGATCGCCCGATGCGGGGTTACCTTCAAACTGCGCACCTTGCCCGGTCATCAGCCAGCGCAGGCTGGCACCGGTGTCCAGCGCGCACTGAACCGCGAAGTCGTAAGAGATGGTACCGCGCGCGTAGCGGTTCTGAAGCGAGCTGGCGGCGATATTAAAGTGCCGGGCCAGCTGGATTTTCTGCGTGAAACCATACACCTGACAGATTCTATCGAGTAACTCTTCATTATTCACTTGAGAATCCAGTATCAAAATATATTCCTTTGGGTGTTTACTAATACTCAATTGGGTATTAATATCATTGCAAATTCGAGCAATCAGCGGCAGAAGTTGGCAAACAGAGGCTAATGATTGCAGACATTATCAAAATGGGAATTTTGCAGCATGGTTTGTGAAATCGCAATCATCAAACGGCGGAAAATGCCGTGCTATGAGCGTTTTCAGCACATTAGCGTGCGTGAATTTATGCGAGGGGAGATATGGCGATAGAAGCTGCCCATGCAAGGGTTCCACTTAGCGTGGGAGCGCGTCTTAACGGGCTTAACCACGTCGCTGAACTGCGCGCCCGATACGGGAGCGATAGCGGAAAAGAGCTGGCACGGTTTATGGCCGAGCTGCGCGATAAGCGCGATCCCTGTTTTGAGGAGAACAGCAGGGCGCTGGCCGCCATCTTTTACCTGGCGAGATTACCTGTCGCCCGTCATGAGTGCGATATCAGCGAGCTGACGACCGAAGAGAAACGGGCGCTAATTAACGCCATGAATCATTTTCGTGCCGTTGTGAGTTTATTTCCTGAACGGCTGACCATGCCGATATAACCCAACCAAAAACCTAATGGCGTAAACCCGCCGGGCAGCCTATTGCCTGAAATTAAGGAGAACGCGTGATGCGAAACAGTGAAAACCGCCCCTATCCGATCGGAAGTGAAGAACTGAAACGCCTGCTGATGGAGGCTAAAACAGAGGAACGATGCGCGCGAGCCCTCGCGGTCTCCCTGCGCCTGGAGGCGCTGGCGAGCCATATCTACAAAACCGGCATGAGCGGAGAGGACGTTGCCGAACTGCTGTGCCACGAGGCAGCCCGCTACGAGCGTGAATCACAGGAGCTGCACTGATGGCCGATTTTATCGATCTTGCGCAGGCGCGCGAGCAGGAAGACAGAGAGCGCCACATTAACAGTGCCCGCAGGCGACCCGCATTGCCTTCGCGTTTTCTGTGCGAGGACTGCGATGCGCCGATACCTGAGGCGCGTCGAAAGGCGGTACCTGGAGTGGCCTTGTGCATCACATGCCAGGAGATCGCGGAGATGAAAAATAAACACGTCCGGGGAGGATGAGTTGGCGACGTCATTTGCTTATCCGTGGAACGCTCCACGGTCGGCCATTGCCAGCCCTTACCTCACGCACACCCAACAGCAGCGTCGCGATCGCCTCTTCGCGGCGCTGCAGCAGGCAAGAATTGCCCTCTCACAGCAGCCTGACTGCGTGCGCTTCGAGGTCTGGCGCACGATTGACGCCCTCGAGCAGCATCAGGGCAGCCTGAAGGCTAATGCTTTCTCGATCCGCTTCTGCAAAAGGATGTTGCCCCGCCTGCGTCTGGTCTCTGAACGCTATGCCTGCAAGGGCCTGCACAATACGGTCTCCAGGGCCGTGTTTAATGACCATTTCGACACCCAGATTCTGCAATACCTCGCTTCGAGGATGGTTGAGCTGGTTACGCGCTATAACCGTCTTCCGGATATGTCCCGCGCGGACATCGACCTGCTGGCCGCAGATATCGCCAGCTTTATTCGCGGCGAGCTGGCGAATATTAACGATGCTGAGATGGGCGAATACCGGACGCTTTACGTCTGGTACCAGCGCGCCGGACTGATCGCCCGGCAGTTCAACGTTTCGCCTCCCCACTGGGAACGGGTGTCAAAGACGTTTTTCAACAAAGATGACGTTGCCTCGGCGGTGATCCGCATGTTTTCCGAGGTGTGGTGGCGCGGGCGCCTGCGCCGTATCGCGGCGGCCTGGCGCGAGCATTTGCAGATTGCCCTCGGCAACGTCAGCAAAAAGAGAACGGCGTATGCGAGCAGGCGCTGCGTGACCGAGTGGCGCGAGCAGAAGCGCCGCACCCGCGAATTTCTCAAGGGCATGGAGCTTGAAGATGAAGAGGGCAACCGCATCAGCCTGATTGAAAAATACGATACCTCGGTGTCTAACCCGGCGATACGCCGCTGTGAACTGATGACCCGCATCCGCGGGTTTGAAAATATCTGTGAGGCGCTGGGCTACGTGGGCGAGTTCTATACCTTAACCGCGCCCGCGCAGTATCACGCGACCGTGAAATCGGGCTACCCCAACGCTAAGTGGAACGGGGCCAGCCCGGCGGATACGCAAGGCTACTTTACCCGTCTCTGGGCACGTATCCGGGCAAAACTCCACCGGGACGGGCGCCGTATTTTTGGTATCCGCGTTGCGGAACCCCATCACGACGGTACGCCCCACTGGCACATGCTGATGTTTATGCTGCCGGGAGATGTTGACTGCGTTCGCCAGATTATCGGGGATTACGCGCGGCAGGAGGATGCTGTTGAGCTGCAGAGCGAAAGTGCCATAAGAGCGCGCTTTCACGCGGAAGCGATCGATCCTAAGAAAGGCAGTGCTACCGGTTACATAGCCAAATACATCTCAAAGAATATCGACGGCTATGCGCTCGATGGCGAGACCGATAACGAAAGCGGCGGGCTTCTGAAGGAGACGGCGTCCGCCGTTTCGGCCTGGGCGGGACGCTGGCACATTCGTCAGTTTCAGTTCATCGGCGGCGCGCCGGTAACGGTCTACCGCGAGCTGCGACGTATGGCGGATACTGAGGCCGCGCGCGGCTTGAGCGTTGAGTTTGCCGCCGTCCATGATGCCGCCGACGCCGGTGACTGGGCGGGTTACGTTACTGCGCAGGGCGGGCCGTTTGTCCGTCGCGATGATTTACAGGTGCGCACGCTGTATGGACCGCGCGCCGGGTTTAACCAGTACGGCGAGGAAACGGTCCGTATTCGTGGCGTGTACGACTCCGCCGTCGGCGCGGGCAGCCCGATTGTCACCCGGCTCACCCAGTGGAAAATTGTGCCGAAGAGGGCCCCGGAAATTAAGAATGCGCCTGAGCCCTCTCGGAGTTCTGTCAATAACTGTACGCAGGACGATCTGTCTCAGCCCCTAAGCCGGCGTGCGAGACGGGCATTAACCGAACGCATCAAATTCATCCGCCCCGGTGCTACGTCGCCCATCGTCTTCGCGAGCGACCCGCAGAACGGGGTACCAGAGAAGGTGATTGACGAGATACGGCTCGCCACCGGGATAGCCATCAGCCGGGGCGAGGCCCTGCATCTTATGGCCGGAGGCGTTAGCCGTTTTAACGACAAATGGTGCAGGGGCGCAGCTGACGGAACGCTATTTCCTGTAGCGTGTTCTTATCAGGAAAAGGCGCGGAAAATCCTTGAACGTATTGGGTATTTAACGGATTTGTTAACCAAGCGAGTACGCTAATCTTTATCGATATCATGTACATACCGTTAAAGGTTCTGATTTTTCGCTTCACTCTTTTTATGAATACATGCTACTGTATGTTTATACAGTATCTCGTGGTGGAGGTTGTGTGGACAGAGAGTTGAACGAGCAGGTCATGATTGAACGAGTCGAGATGATTGCTCGGCTGACGACAGAAGGAACGTGTCAGGAAAGAGATCGTGAGATTGCCCTGAATTTGATTGCTGAGATTGCGCGGGGAAATTTAATCAAGAACAACGCCTTTACCGTTGTTTTCTCGGCATCGCCTGTTCCGGAACGAATCAAAAAAGAGAGTAACGTTCGGGTGAACATTACTCTCGATAAAGATCGGCTGGCTGGCCAGTCCGTCGCCGAAGCCTTTCAGTGCGAACTGACCCGCAGAATAGGGTCCCTGTTTCCGTCAACGAGGGTGACCGTGAGAGTAGGCTCGGTGACGGGGGTAGAGCTCCAGGGGCTTGAAAAAGAGGCCGATCGCGAGGCGCTGGACACTATTCTCCGGGAAGTCTGGGAAGACGAGAGCTGGCGCTAAACCCGGTTTTGTTACCCGGACCGAACACCCTCATTAGATTTTTACGTTCCCATTGAACCGCGCTTCGCTTCCCTCGGATGGTTTGTTGTGTCCGCGAGCGTCCATCCGTCAGCGATAGCGAAAAGCCTGCTGGCCCGGGAAACTCTTCAGTACCTGGAAACCGGATGTTGGGAGCGACTGATGAAGATCTATGCAATGCAGGGGGACACGCTTGATGCCGTTTGCGCCCGCTTTTATGGGCGCACGGCTGGCGTCGTTGAAGCCGTTCTGAAGGCCAACTCTGGCCTCGCGGAGTTAGGGGTTATCTTGCCTCACGGCACGCCGGTAGAGATGCCGGAGGTGGATAGCGCCCCCACAAAAGAATTCGTAAACCTATGGGACTGAGCCTGGAGAAAATCACCACGTTTATCGCCTACTGGCTGGCCGTGGCGCTGGCCTGGTTCGGGGCGATGTCTCCTGACAAAGTCGCGCTGTACGTGGGAAGTCTTTGCGCCATTTTTACCGCGCTGACGAATTACTGGTTTAAGCGAAAAACCTGGCGCTATCTCAAATCTCTTGGCCTCGATAAGAAGAGCATTCGTGAACTCAATCATTAAGCGTTGCAGCGTCGCCGGCGTGCTGGCCCTGGCGGTGCTGATGCCTGATTTTCGGTTACTGAAAACGTCTCCGGAGGGGCTGGCGTTGATTGCCGATCTTGAAGGATGCCGCCTCTCGCCCTACCGGTGTAGTGCCGGGGTGTGGACGTCAGGCATTGGCCACACGGCAAACGTTGTACCCACGCGGGACATTACTGAACGCGAGGCCGCGGCAAACCTGGTCGCTGATGTGCTCAACGTGGAGCGGCGGCTGGCGTCGTGCGCGCCGGTGGAGATGCCGCCTCGGGTCTACGACGCGCCGGTGGAGATGCCGCCTCGGGTCTACGACGCGCTGGTGAGCTTCACGTTTAATGTCGGCGCAGGCGCTGCCTGCCGTTCGACGCTGGTGTCCTTTATCAAGCGTAAACAGTGGTCGCAGGCGTGCGAGCAGCTTACCCGCTGGGTGTACGTCAACGGCGTTAAAAATACCGGGCTCGAAAATCGCCGTGTCCGCGAGAAGGCATGGTGCACGAAGGGGTTGCCATGAGAGCCCTCATGCTGGCGCTGGCCGGACTGCTGGCCATCACGCTGTGGCTCCGTCATGACAACCTGACCCTGTCCCGTTCCTTAGCCACGGCTAACCGGGTCGCCAGCGAGCAAAAAACGGCCCTCGCCACGCTTAACCAGCAGCTGTCCCTGTCACAACGGATAGCCCGATCAAACGAAAACGCCCAGGTCAGGCTCCGCGAGGCGCTTGTCACTGCGGGCGAAGAGAGCGCGAGACGGGAAGCGACTATCGGGAGATTACTCAATGAAAATGAAGCGTTACGCCGCTGGTATAGTGCTCGGCTGCCTGATGCTGTCCGCAGGTTGCACACCCGCACCGCCTGCGCCTCCGCAGCCCATTGTTTACCACGCCTGCCCGAAGGTGAGCCTCTGCCCGATGCCGGGCAGCGAACCCGCCACTAACGGCGATCTCAGCGCGGATATTCGCAGGCTTGAGTATGCCCTTATCGCCTGCGCGCTGCAGGTTGAAACCATTAAAAACTGTCAGGATAAATTCGATGCACAAACTCAAGAGCCTGCGTCAGGCATTAATTGACGCCATCCCCCAACTGAACGCTAGCCCGGAACGCCTGCAGATGTCGGTCGGAAGCGGGCATATTGACGCCCGCCTGGCCTCCTCGCTCTCCTTTGAAAAACACTATCAACTGAATGCAAAGGTCAGCGGTTTCAAAGGCGACAGCGAGGGATTGTTCGTTCCCGTGCTGGCCTGGCTTCGGGAAAACCAGCCGGACATTTTTACCCTTGATGAAGGCCGTAAAAACGGATGTTCCTTCACGATCGTCTTAAACGATGACGATACGATGGATATCAGCATCAGTTTGCAATTAACCGAGCGCATGCTTGTTGCACAGGATCAGAGCGCTCTGCACGTGACGTATTCCCCGGAGCCGCCGCTGCCGGAGCCCGTCACGCGTCCGACGTCGTTGTACATCAACGGTGAGCTGGTCAGCCAGTGGGAGGCGTAAGTTCCCCCGCGCCGAGAGCTCGCTGTCTGTACAGCGTGTTGTTTCATCCCGCATAAAACCCCGTCTCGTTGCTGCCGTTCCTCCTGAACGGCATTCTCTTCTCATGAATACATTAACTTCCATGAACGGTATCGCTCGCGCGATCCGCAATCTGATTCGTATCGGTGTTGTGACCGAGGTTGACCTCAACAGAGGGCTTTGTCGTGTCCAGACCGGCGGGATGAAAACTACCTGGCTGAACTGGCTAACCTGTCGTGCGGGACGTTCGCGCGTCTGGTGGGCGCCTTCCGAGGGCGAGCAGGTGCTGCTGCTGGCCATCGGAGGCGAGCTTGATACCGCCTTTGTGCTGCCCGGCATTTTCTCGGACGACCATCCGGCCCCGTCCGGGTCGTCTGACGCGCTCCATGTATCGTTCCCTGACGGCGCGGTGATCGAGTACGAACCCGAACGCGGGGCGCTGACGGTTACTGGCATTAAAACGGCCGACATTACCGCCTCGGAATCGCTGACCGCCACCGTGCCGGAGGTGCGGGTGACGTCAACTTCCCGCATCACGCTGGATACGCCTGAAGTGGTGTGTACCAACAAGTTAATTACCGCCTCTCTTGAAGTGCAGCAGGGCGGTGTGATGGCCGGAAATATTGAGCATTCCGGCGGTAAATTCACCTCCAACGGGGTGCAGGTGGACAACCACGCGCACGGCAGCGTGCAAAGCGGCGGAAGCTGGACTAAGGGGACACAATGACGGTGCGATACAGGGGAATGAACAGGCAGACCGGGCTGAGCATTTCAGAGGCTGAACACATCCGGCAAAGCGTGCGCGACATTCTGGTCACGCCGATTGGCTCGCGGGTCATGCGGAGGGATTACGGCTCGCTGCTGGCGGCGATGATCGACAGGCCGCAGAGCCCTGCGCTGCGTCTGCAAATCATGTCCGCATGCTATTCCGCCATCCAGAAATGGGAGCCGCGGATAAGCCTGACGGCAATCACTTTCGAGCGTTCGGAGAACGACGGGACGTTGTATGTCGATATCACCGGCACGCGCCCGACCTCCGGACAATCCTTTTCTATCACCATTTCACTGAGTTAAACGCTATGGCTATTGTTGATCTGAGCCAGCTCGCCGCGCCTGATGTCGTGGAAGAGGTGGATTATGAAACGCTGTTGGCAGAACGAAAGGCCACCTTTGTCTCGCTCTATCCGGAAGAGGAGCGAGAGGCGATTGCACGGACGCTGACCCTGGAATCCGAGCCGATTGTGAAGCTGCTGCAGGAGAACGCCTACCGGGAAGTCATGTGGCGTCAGCGGGTTAACGAGGCCGCGCGTGCGGTCATGTTAGCCTATGCAGCGGGCAGCGATCTGGACCAGATTGGGGCAAACGCTAACCTTGCGCGTCTGGTGATCGCCCCTGCCGACGACACCACGTTCCCACCCACGCCGGCTGTGATGGAGTCCGATACCGATTTTCGTCTGCGCATCCAGCAGGCGCCGGAAGGGCTGAGCGTGGCCGGTTCGACGGGCGCGTACCAGTTCCATGGCCGCAGTGCCGATGGCCGGGTAGCGGACATCTCCGTCATCAGCCCGCAGCCGGCGAACGTCACGATTTCCGTACTCTCCCGGGAGAATAACGGCATAGCGTCTGAAGAGCTGATCGCTATTGTTCGTAACGCCCTAAACGATGAAGACGTCAGGCCGGTTGCCGACCGCGTTACCGTACAGTCGGCCAAAATAGTTGACTACAGCATTGAAGCATCGCTTTTCCTTTTTCCCGGCCCTGAAAGCGAGCCGGTACTCAATGCGGCAAGAGCCCGGTTACAGGCCTATATCACGGCTCAGCATCGGCTTGGACGCGATATTCGCAAATCTGCCATTTACGCCGCTCTTCACGTGGAAGGGGTGCAGCGGGTGGAACTGACCGCACCCGCGGCTGACATCGTGCTTGATGAAACCCAGGCCTCATGGTGCAGCCACTACAGCGTAACCGTGGGAGGGAACGATGAGTAACACCCGCCTTTTACCGGTTGGCTCATCGCCCCTTGAGATCGCGGCAGCGCGCGCCTGTGCGGACATCGAAAATACGCCCGTTCCGCTGCGCCACCTCTGGAATGTGGATACCTGCCCGGCGAATTTGCTGCCGTGGCTGGCTTGGGCATTTTCGGTTGACCGCTGGGACGAGAGCTGGCCGGAAGCCACCAAGCGGGACGTGATCCGCGCGGCGTGGTTTATCCATGCCCACAAAGGGACGATTGGCGCCGTGCGTCGCGTGGTGGAGCCGCTTGGCTATCTGATCAACGTCACCGAGTGGTGGGAAACCAACGATCCGCCCGGCACTTTCCGCCTTGATATTGGCGTGCTGGACACCGGTATTAACGAGGAAATGTATTACGAAATGGAGAGGCTGGTTGCTGATGCAAAGCCTGCCAGCCGCCACCTTATTGGCCTGAATATCATCCAGGACATTCCGGGTTATCTCTATACCGGCGCCTTGGGCTATGACGGCGACATCATCACGGTTTATCCCGGATAAGTGAGAGCACAATGACAGTGAAATATAAAACGGTTATCACCAAAGCCGGTGCCGAAAAACTGGCTGCAGCGACCGTCCCGAACGGCAAGAAAGTGAATTTTACGGCGATGGCGGTGGGTGACGGTGGGGGCACGTTGCCGGTGCCTGATGCCGGGCAGACGAAGCTGGTTAATGAAGTCTGGCGCCATGCACTGAATAAAATCAGCCAGGATAACAAGCATCAGAATTATGTGATCGCGGAGCTGCTCATTCCGCCTGAAACCGGTGGTTTCTGGATGCGAGAAATGGGCCTCTATGATGACACAGGGACACTGATTGCCGTTGGGAACATGGCAGAAAGCTATAAGCCGTTGTTGGCGGAAGGATCCGGACGTGCGCAGACCGTGCGTATGGTCATCATGGTAAGCGACATTGAGTCAGTCGAACTCTCGATAGATACGTCTACGGTAATGGCGACCCAGGAGTACGTTGATGAGAAGCTTGAAGAACATGAGCAGTCTCGTCGCCATCCTGATGCAACGCTAACGGCTAAAGGGTTTACTCAGCTTAGTAGTGCGACTGATAGCTCCTCAGAAGTGCTGGCGGCGACGCCGAAAGCGGTTAAGGCTGCTAACGATAATGCTAATGGCCGTGTGCCATCAGGAAGAAAGGTTAACGGACATATTCTGACGGAAGATATCAGTATCACCGCCCAGGATATTTTTAATACTCAGGCTGTGGAAATAGGTAATGCTGCTGATCTGAATGCCTACACCACACCGGGACTGTATTATCAGCCCTCAAACGCGCAGGCGCAAACCGGGAAAAACTATCCTGAGGCTGTTGCCGGGGCGCTTGAGATTTTTAAACACGCAGGTATTACGCAGGTTTACCGGATATACGTTGGATCTCGTTCATATATCCGTACGCTGTACAGCGGTATGTGGTCACCATGGACAAAACAGTATGATACCGTAAATAAACCCACCCCTGACGAGGTTGGCGCGGTATCAGCGAATGGCGGAGGTTATAACGGCACATTCAGGTTTAGAAGTGTGGGCACGCTGCCATCTGAAAGAAACACAGCGACACTTGTAAGTGCTCAGCCTGGTGTGGGTGGGATTGTCTCTGGCGCGGTGTTTGAATGGTATGACAATTCAATGGCTATCGGTCTGACGAGAGGGGGAGGAACCGATGTTACCGGCTTCGCTATTTTGATGAATAATCATCTTCTGGCAACAGTTGCTCCTGATGGAGCGATTGCGAATAGTGGAAATATCTATTCAGGGCAAGGTGTATTTGAATCTGGTGGCAGAGTACGAGTTTACTCATCAAACAATCCACCCCCTCAGCAGGATTTAAGCCCTTATGCACGACAGGACTGGACACTGCAATACTTTGTCCGGGATGTTGCCATGGGTGCGGAGGGAGCATTTACGATTGTAAAAAATGCCTGGCAGCGTGTGCCTCCTGGATGTGCTATGACAGGCTACAACTTTGAAGGTGATAACCCCGGTGGCGATACCATTTTCTATCGCCCAATTCAGAAGTACATGTCTAATATCGGATGGATTACTGTAGGTCATACAGCATGATTACCCTTAAAAATTTCGTTCAATATGAACCAAAATACAAAGAGTTTTTGTTTAATGCTATATTTCTTCAGTCAGATGAGGGGCTTGACTGGTATTACCATATGTCACGATTTCAGCCTGAAACACTGAAAATTTGCTACGACAAAAATAATATTATTCGCTCTTTTAGTAATGATGCTGATCGCCTTTTTCCTCTGGGGATGTCAGTTTCAGAAGTCGATCCAACAGAAGTGCCCGAAGGGCTGAATATACACGGTGAGTGGGTATGGAATGGCACTAAAATTATTCCACGCCAGTTGACCCAGGAGGAATTAATTCAACAGGCGGAAACCAGAAGAGGTGAATTGCTTGCCGAAGCTTCGGATGTTATTGCCCCCCTCCAGGATGCTTTCGAGCTCGGCATTGCAACAAACGAGGAAGCTGCCACGTTGTTACTCTGGAAGCGCTACCGGGTGACGCTAAACCGGCTGGATCTCAGTACTGCCCCTGATATCGACTGGCCCGAACTCCCTGCCTGACCCCAAGCCCTCCTTCCGGAGGGCTTTTCGTTTGTTGTGTAATCCTTTCCCCAACCCCAATACGTCGCATCAATCGCGCGCTCCACAGACAATAGCCTCACCACTAAACGAAGGAGTTAACCGGATGGGCGACTATCACCACGGCGTGGAAGTTATCGAAATCAACGATGGCACCCGCACCATTTCCACCGTCTCGACGGCAATCATCGGCATGGTCTGTACGGCCAGCGATGCTGACGACAAGACATTTCCTTTAAACGAGCCCGTGCTCATTACCAACGTGCAAAGCGCGATTGCGAAAGCCGGCAAGGCGGGGACGCTGTCCGCTTCTCTGCAGGCGATCGCCGACCAGTGTAAACCGGTTGTTGTGGTTGTTCGCGTGGCTGAAGGCACCGCAGAAACCCCGGAAGAGGCCCGCAAACAGACCGTTTCCAACATCATCGGTACCACCGATGAAAACGGTAAATACACCGGTCTGAAGGCGCTTCTCACGGCGAAAACGGTGACCGGCGTTAAGCCACGCATTCTCGGCGTACCGGGGCTGGACTCTCAGGAAGTCGCGACCGCTCTGGCCGCTACGTGCCAGAGCCTGCGCGCGTTTGGCTATGTCAGCGCATGGGGGTGCAAAACCATTTCTGAGGCGATCAACTACCGCAAAAACTTTAGCCAGCGCGAGCTGATGGTTATCCACCCTGATTTTCTGGCGTGGGATACCACTACGAATGCGACGACAATGGCCTGGGCGACCGCCCGTGCGCTTGGCCTGCGTGCCAAAATCGATCAGACAATGGGCTGGCATAAAACCCTGTCAAACGTTGGCGTTAACGGCGTCACTGGCGTAAGCGCTTCGGTCTCCTGGGATCTGCAGGAACAGGCCACCGACGCGAACCTGCTTAACCAGGCTGGCGTCACCACGCTGATTCGCAACGACGGCTTCAAATTCTGGGGTAACCGCACCTGCTCAGACGATCCGTTATTCGTCTTTGAAAACTACACCCGTACCGCGCAGGTGCTGGCCGATACCATGGCGGAAGCGCACGCGTGGGCGATGGATAAACCCATCACGCCAACGCTTATCCGCGACATCGTCTCCGGTATTAATGCCAAGTTCCGCGAGCTGAAAACCAACGGCTATATCGTCGACGGCTCCTGCTGGTATGACCCTGAGTCGAACGACGCATCAACCCTGAAAGCGGGGAAACTGTATATCGATTATGACTACACCCCTGTCCCGCCGCTGGAAAATCTGACCCTGCGCCAGCGCATCACCGATACCTATCTGGCAGACCTGTCAGATTCGGTTAATAGCTAAGGAGCTGAAGCATGGCGTTACCACGCAAACTGAAATATCTGAATATGTTCAACGATGGCCTGAGCTACTTGGGCGTTGTTGAGTCCGTCACCTTGCCGAAGCTTACCCGCAAGCTGGAGAAGTATCGCGGCGGCGGTATGCCCGGCTCGGTCTCTGTCGATCTCGGCCTGGACGATGATGCCCTGGCGCTGGAGTGGACCGTTGGCGGGCTGCCGGACGCCGCTCTGTGGGCGCAGTATGCCTCTCCGGGCGCGGACAGCGTGCCGCTGCGCTTTACCGGCTCTTATCAGCGCGATGACACCGGCGAAATTTCCGCCGTCGAAATCGTCATGCGCGGTCGTCATAAAGAGTTTGATGGTGGTGAAAACAAGCAGGGCGAGAGCGGCACCACCAAAATGTCCACCGAGTGCGCCTACTACCAGCTGACCATTGATGGCAAAGAGATCATCGAAATCGACATCATCAACATGGTGCTGAAAGTCGATGGTGTCGATCGCCTGGCAGAACACCGTAAGGCCATCGGCCTGTAACCCTTTAACCGGCCGGGATCGCCGGCCGGTAAGTTAACTTTGTGAAGAGTAACGAAATGGAAAATACCAACGAGATCGCCATGAACGAAAATCCACATATCGTCACGCTAGATAGCCCCGTTCAGCGAGGTGAGCAAAAAATTGAAAAGGTGACCGTTTCAAAACCGAATGCAGGGACCCTGCGAGGGGTATCTCTGGCGTCGCTGGCGCAATCTGACGTAGATGCGCTGATCAAGGTGCTGCCGCGAATGACCTCGCCAGCCCTGACCGAGCATGAGGTTGCGCGCCTGGATGCCTGCGATCTGCTCTCTTTTGCTGGCAAGGTGATCGGTTTTTTGTCACCGGCTTCGGCTCGCTGAAATTTCCTGAAAATCTGTCGGTCGACGATCTGATGGCGGATATCGCGGTGATATTTCACTGGCCGCCGTCAGAGCTGTACACCCTGAGCGTGACCGAACTCCTCTTATGGCGCGAAAAAGCGCTGCAGCGAAGCGGAAACCACCATGAGTAATAATGTCAGACTTCAGGAATTGCTTAAGGCTGTCGACCGGGCAACCCGACCGCTTAACGCTCTCCATAACGCCAGCCTCACTCTCGCGAACGATATCCGCGATGCGCAGGTGGCGCTCGGGGCACTCGATGAGCAGGCGGGGCGTATCAACGGCTTCAGGAAAGCAAACGGCCAGCTCGCCATGACGGAGCAGTCCCTTGCTCAGGCGAAACAGCAGGCAGCGGCGCTGGCGGTGCAGTTTAAAAACACGAAAAACCCAACCCTGGCACAGGCTGATGCGCTGTCCGCGGCCCGAAAATCGGCAGCCGATCTTAAGCTTGAGTACAACAGCTTACGCTACTCGGTACAGCGTCAACGTGCTGAGCTCGCACAGGCGGGGATAAACACGCGCACGCTTTCGTCGGACGAGCGTCGTCTACGAACCAACATCAGCGAGAAAACGCAGCAGCTTAACCGGCAGCGGGATGCGCTAGCCCGCGTCAACCAGCAGCAGGAGCGGCTGAGTACCGTTCAGAACCGCTACGAGTCAGGCAAGCGCGCTATCTCGCGAGTGCAGCAACTGGCTAATGCGGGCGTGAGTATGGCAAAAGCGGGCTTTGACCAGACGTCCCGCTTTATGGCGCCAGGCATCAGTTTTGAAAAACAGATGTCTGCCATTCAGGCAAACCTTGGCCTGGAGAAGGGAGACCTCCGGCTTGAGGCCATTCGCCGGCAGGCACGGGAAGTTAGTGTTAGCACCGGAACGCCTGCGGATGCGGTCGTCCGGACACAGAGCGCACTGGCCCGTTCAGGCTATGACGCCGATGGAGTGCTTGCGGCCACTGTGCCAACGATCAACCTCAGTCAGGCGGGGAATATCGACGCTGCAAAAGCGGCCGATATTATCAGCAGCACGCAGGCCGCGTATAACCTGGCAGATGTAGATGCCGGACGCATCGCAGACGTGCTTACGCGCGGTTTTACCTCTTCGAATACCAGCCTCGCTGAGATGGTGGCGGCCGTCACCTCCGCTGCGCCCGCTGCGGATGCCGCCGGTATGGGGCTTGAAGAGACTTCTGCGCTGCTTGGCGTTCTTGCGGAAAAGGGGATGAAAGGTGCCGCCGCCGGGGACGCGCTCAGCGCGATGTTGCGCCATGTTCAGACTCCGGATGCCATAAAAGCCGCAGGGGCGCTGGTTTCCGCCGCGGGTGATGGATCGCTTGATGAAAAACGTAAGCAGCTGCAGGGGGCAAAGGGCAGTACCGCGCTCGCGGCTTCCGTTCAGACCGATAATCTTGACGGCGATATCAACCGATTCCAGGCCGCGTGGAGCGGGTTGAAGATTGACGTGTTCGATAAAGCAGATGGCGCTCTGCGCAACCTGATAACAACCGCAACCGGCTGGCTCAGCACGGCCACCCTTTGGGTGAATGCCAACCCTGAGCTGACGCAGACCCTAGCCAGCATTGTTGTCGGTGCGCAGGCGTTTGCTGGCGTACTGGGCGGCGTAGGAACGGTTATCGCCCCGGTTCTGACGGGCGTCAATATGATCATCACCGCGGCCGGGATGTTGGGAACGGTGTTCAGCGTAGTGGGGGGCGCCATCATGACGGTGCTGGGTGCCCTTAGCTGGCCGGTGATTGCCCTTGGTGCGGCGATTGCCGCCGGAGCCTTGCTGATTTTTAAATACTGGGAACCCATCAGCGCCTTCTTTGGCGGGGTGATGGAAGGGCTTTCGACGGCCTTCGCACCGCTGGGGGCGATGTTCTCACCGGTGATAACGGTATTTGATGCTATCTCGGAGAAGCTGGGCGGTATCTGGCAATGGTTCACCGATTTGGTTGCGCCGATCAAGGCGACGCAGGAAACGCTGGATGGCTGTAAAAATGCTGGCGTGATTTTTGGGCAGGCGTTGGGCGATGCGTTAACGGCACCGCTTGATCTCTTTAACAGCCTGAGCGGCAAGGCCAGCTGGCTGCTGGAGAAACTCGGTCTTATCAAAAACGAGTCGGGGAATCTCGACTCCGCTGCGGCAAAAGCAGAAGCGGCATCCTCTCCTGTGGGCAGCTCTTATATTCCGGGTACGGGGACCTATGGCGGTTACCAGGGGTATCAGCCAACCATCGCCACAGGGGGACGCTCTTATGTCGATCAGAGTAAAAGCGAGTACAACATCACGCTGCAGGGGGGCACGGCCTCCGGAATGGATCTGACGCGTCAAATCCGGGAGGCAATAGAGAATAGTGAACGTGAACAAGCGAGACGGCAGCTATCCAGCTTTATGTCTGGTTGAGGAGAGAGAAAATGTTAATGGTGCTGGGTCTGTTTGTCTTTGAACGACGAACATTACCCTATCAGACAATGCAGTTTACAAAGGACTACCGCTGGGCGTCCAACGATCGCATCGGGAAGCCCAAAGCCTGGCAATATCTTGGCGAAGGTGAGACCTCCTTTAGCCTCACCGGAGTACTTTACCCGGAGCTCACGGGAGGGCGGCTTTCTCTCAAGGCGGTTGAGCTGATGGCGAATGAAGGGCGGGCATGGCCGTTGATAGATGGTACCGGCATCATTCACGGCATGTTTATCATTGAGAAAGTCACGCACACGCATTCGGATTTTTACAGTGATGGTACCGCGCGAAAAATTGAATTTTCCCTGTCGCTAAAACGCGTGGACGAATCGCTGATGAAGATGTTTGGCGATCTGAGAACGCAGGCTGAAGAGCTGGTGACTAGCGCACGTAATAGCATTGGAGGGCTGGTGGGATGATCGCCGAGATGAATATCCGGGCGGGCGGCAAAATCGCCCCTGACTTTATGCTTAAGCTTAACGACCGTGATATCACGCAAAATTTCAGCCACCGCCTTATCAGTTTATCCATGACCGACAAACGTGGGCTGGAAGCCGATCAGCTGGATATTCAACTGGATGATTCCGATGGGCTATTAGACCTGCCAGCCCGGGGAGCAACGCTCTCCTTATGGCTGGGGTGGGAGGGAGCTCCGCTCCAGCCGAAAGGGAACTTCACGATCGACACAATTGAATTTCGGGGGGCGCCGGACACCCTGACCATTCGGGGATGCAGCGCGGATTTTCGTGGGAAGCTAAACGTGCGGCGCGAACAGTCGTGGCATGACACGACGATCGGCGCGATAGTCACTACTATCGCTCAGCGGAACCAGTTGACCACAAGCGTTGCGGCTGGGCTTTCATCCATTGCCATTTCTCATATTGACCAGTCTCAGGAGACTGACGCGGCGTTTCTCACCCGCCTGGCCGAACGCAATGGTGCATTTGTTTCCATCAAAGCCGGGAAGGTCATTTTCATGAAAGCGGGCCAGGCCGTGACGGCCAGCGGCACAGCGATTCCCTTAATGATGATTGAACGTGGGGATGGCGATCGGCACCTTTTTTCCGTCGCCGACCGTGAAAGTTATTCCGGCGTGACGGCCAAATGGCTGCAAACGCGCGATCCAAAACAGCAAAATCCTCAATTGAGTATTAATCGCCAGGTTGGGGGGGGGCCCAGAGAGGAGCTACAGCATCCGGATGCCGCCGCGTCGGGAGCTAAAGGCATGGAGCCGAAGCCGCAAGAGAGGCTGGTGGGATCGGCGGAGAACGTGTTTGAGCTTGCTACGGTGTATGCGTCTGAAGAGCAGGCGCTCAGGGCTGCGGAGGCGAAGTGGCGCGCGCTTCAGCGGGGAACCGTGAAATTTTCTATCCAGCTGGCGCTGGGGCGAGCCGATCTGTTTCCCGAAACGCCGGTGCTGGTTAACGGCTTTAAACGAGTCATTGACGAGCAGGCGTGGATCATCAGCGAAGTGGTTCATACGCTGAGCGGGAGTGGATTTACCACGCAGCTGAACCTTGAGCTGAACGTCACCGACGAAAAATTTTCTGTGGATAGAGAGTAATTCATTTGCCATTACGTTGTTTTTGAGTATTATTAATTCACATAAAGTGAATTAAACGGAGGGTATATGTTTCATTGTCCTAAGTGCAAGCATTCAGCGCATGCGCGTACCAGTCGCTATTTAAGTGAAAACACCAAAGAGCGCTATCATCAGTGCACCAATGTGGACTGCAGCTGTACGTTCGTGACGATGGAATCCGTGGAGCGTCTGATTGCAACTCCTGGCGCCTCTGAACGTGTCCGAACGGCTTCGTTGAGTCACGGTTAACGGCGGTGCCACCGGCTCATAAAAAACCAATAAAAAAGCCACTCAATCGAGTGGCTTAATTCTTTGATTCTACATCTAAAATTTGGTGGCCCCTGCTGGACTTGAACCAGCGACCAAGCGATTATGAGTCGCCTGCTCTAACCACTGAGCTAAGGGGCCGTGGCGGTGAATTATAAAGTAACTCCCCGCAGCAATCCAGCCATTCACACCTGCCTGCTGTTTTTATAAACAACGCATTATCAATCCTTTATACTTCCATAACGACGTATCAGTGGGAGTAAAGATGATCAACGACATTCTGGCCCCTGGCCTGCGGGTGGTGTTTTGCGGAATCAACCCGGGAAAATCCTCGGCGCACACCGGCTTTCACTTCGCCCATCCGGGCAATCGCTTCTGGAAAGTGATCTACCAGGCCGGGTTTACCGACAGGTTACTCAAGCCTGAAGAGGAGCAGCACCTGCTGGACACGCGCTGCGGGATCACCATGTTGGTCGAGCGGCCGACGGTACAGGCAAGCGAGGTCAACCTGCATGAACTGCGCAGCGGCGGGCGGGAACTGGTGAAGAAGATTGAAGACTATCAGCCCGCCGCGCTGGCGATCCTCGGTAAGCAGGCCTACGAGCAGGCGTTCAGCCAGCGCGGGGCTAAGTGGGGTAAGCAGAACATCACCATCGGCGTTACGCAGGTGTGGGTGTTGCCGAATCCGAGCGGGCTCAACAGGGCAACGCTGGATAAGCTGGTAGAGGCGTATCGGGAGCTGGATGAGGCGCTGATGGTGCGGGGGCTTTAGGAGCCTCTGCGGCCTGATGTCCTCACCCTGGTCCTCTCCCACAGCAAGAGGCAATAAAAAAGCTCCCCGAAGGGAGCTTTTTCACGGTCACGACAGTTTAGTCGTCCAGGAAGCTACGCAGCACTTCAGAGCGGCTTGGATGACGCAGCTTACGCAGCGCCTTCGCTTCGATCTGACGGATACGTTCGCGGGTCACGTCGAACTGTTTACCCACTTCTTCCAGCGTGTGGTCGGTATTCATGTCGATACCGAAACGCATACGCAGCACTTTTGCTTCACGGGCGGTCAGGCCAGCCAGAACGTCGTGCGTGGCGGCACGCAGGCTCTCGGTAGTAGCCGAGTCCAGCGGCAGCTCGAGGGTGGTATCCTCGATGAAATCCCCCAGATGCGAATCTTCATCGTCACCGATCGGTGTTTCCATGGAGATTGGCTCTTTGGCAATCTTCAGCACTTTACGGATCTTGTCTTCCGGCATCAGCATGCGCTCGGCCAGCTCTTCAGGCGTCGGCTCGCGGCCCATCTCCTGCAGCATCTGGCGGGAGATACGGTTGAGCTTGTTGATGGTCTCAATCATATGCACCGGAATACGGATGGTGCGTGCCTGGTCCGCGATAGAGCGGGTGATCGCCTGACGGATCCACCATGTCGCGTAAGTAGAGAACTTGTAACCACGACGGTATTCAAACTTATCTACCGCTTTCATCAGACCGATGTTGCCTTCCTGAATCAGATCCAGGAATTGCAGACCGCGGTTGGTGTATTTCTTGGCGATAGAGATAACCAGACGTAAGTTCGCTTCAACCATCTCTTTCTTCGCACGGCGGGCTTTCGCTTCACCGATTGACATACGACGGTTGATGTCTTTGACCTGCTCAATGGTCAGGCCGGTCTCTTCTTCAATTTGCTGCAGCTTCTGCAGACCGCGATAGACATCGTCCTTCACGTCGTGCAGTTTTTCAGACCACGGCTTGTTCATCGCGATAGCCGCGTTGAACCAGGTTTCGCTGGTTTCGTTGCCGGTGAAGAGGGTGATGAAGTTCTTCTTCGGCATTTTGCACTGCTCAACGCACAGCTTCATGATGATGCGTTCCTGGGTGCGTACGCGATCCATCATCACGCGCATGCTGTTTACCAGGTAGTCGAACTGTTTTGGCACCAGGCGGAACTGTTTGAATACTTCAGACAGCTTCAGGATCTCTTCCTGAGCGGCGGCATGGCTGCGGCCTTTCGCTTTGATGGTGTCACGCGTTACTTCGTACTGGGTACGCAGCTCGGCAAACTTCTCGCGCGCCAGTTCCGGGTCGATGCTGTTGTCATCGTCCGCGCTGTCGTCGTCTTCTTCCTCATCTTCATCTTCGTCGTCATCCATCTCTTCCTGAGACAGCTCAGAACCGACGTGAGTGGCGGTAGGCGCCATATCTTCTTCAGCGTTCGGGTCGACAAAACCGGTGATCAGGTCAGACAGGCGCGCTTCTTCCGCTTCAACGCGATCGTACTGCTCCAGCAGATAGGTAATCGCTTCCGGGTATTCGGCAACAGAGCACTGAACCTGGTTGATCCCGTCTTCGATGCGTTTTGCGATGTCAATTTCGCCTTCGCGGGTCAACAGTTCAACGGTACCCATTTCGCGCATGTACATGCGGACCGGGTCAGTGGTACGCCCGATTTCAGATTCCACGCTGGACAGGACCTGTGCAGCAGCTTCTTCCGCATCTTCGTCAGTGTTGTTGGAGGTTTCAGCCAGCAACAGATCATCGGCATCCGGTGCTTCTTCCATCACCTGAATGCCCATGTCATTGATCATTTGGATGATGTCTTCGATCTGGTCTGAATCGACGATATCTTCCGGCAGATGGTCATTGACCTCGGCATAGGTCAGATAGCCTTGCTCCTTACCGCGTTGGACAAGAAGTTTCAGCTGTGACTGCGGGTTTTGCTCCATAAGACGGTATCCACACTTAATTCGTTTGATTGGTGTCGGCGATGGTGCTGCCAACCTTTAAAGCGAGGGCGTACTTATATTTTTGCCGCTGCCTCTCAGTGCGGCTGCCGGGGGCTTCCCGATCGATATTCGGCACTTAAGCCGTTAAATTTTTTATTTCTTCGCCAGTTCCTGGTTAATCATCCAGAGCTCCCGGCGTTCTTCGCTGCTTAAGCCATGGGTGCGCTCGCGAGCTATCAACTCTTCCTGACGCAACTCAAGCATCGAATCAAACATATGGTTGAGCGAGTCGGTGAACGTTTTTTCTGCAATTTCCTTATCTGCTATATCGTCCCACATCGACAGTTTTTCAAGGGTAGCGGCCTCTTTTGTGCCGCGATAATGCTCTAAAAGTTGTCCGGTGGTCAGACCTGGCTGAGACAAACAAGTGTTGACCAGTTCTGAAAATAAGCCAAGTCCGGGCAACTTTTCGTGGTTCAAACCCGCCAGCGACGGCACTTGCGGAGCAAGTTCGGGGTTTTGCACCAGTAACCCTATCAGTATACGCATGGTTGTGCGTTTTAGCTGAGGCGCGGGGCGAACCGTGCCGTTTTCAGCCTGTTTAGGCATTAAACGTTCAAGCTGGCTGTCATCCAGAATGCCGAGCTTGTTGCCTAACTCCTGACGCAGGTAGATGCGCAGCGTTTCGCCGGGCACCTGGCTGATTAACGGCAGCGCCAGGGTACTGAGCTGCGCGCGCCCGTCAGGGGTACTCAAATCCACCTGCGGCATCAGGCTGTTAAACAGAAACGTGGAGAGCGGCTGTGCCTGCTCCATCCGCGCTTCGAATGCCGCTTTGCCCTCTTTACGCACCAGCGTATCCGGGTCTTCACCGTCGGGCAGGAACATAAAGCGTAGCTGACGTCCGTCGGTCATATACGGCAGCGCGGTTTCCAGCGCTCGCCAGGCGGCGTCGCGTCCGGCTCGGTCACCGTCGTAACAGCAGATGACGTTGTTGGTCACCCTAAACAGCAGTTGAATATGATCGGCAGTGGTGGACGTACCTAACGACGCAACCGCGTAGTTAATGTCGTACTGCGCCAGCGCAACGACGTCCATATAGCCTTCGACGACCAGCAGACGCGGAGGTTCCGCATTGTCCTGCTGCGCCTCATAAAGACCGTACAACTGGCGGCCCTTATGGAAAATATCGGTTTCCGGAGAGTTGAGGTATTTCGGCAGGGCATCACCCAGCACGCGACCACCAAAACCAATTACCCGGCCACGCTTGTCGCGGATCGGGAACATCACCCGTTCACGGAAGCGGTCGTAGCTTCGTCCCTGGTCGTTAGTGACCAGCATGCCTGCGTCGATGAGGGATTTACGATCTTCGCTATTGCCGCCAAAACGCTTTAACACGTTGTCCCAGCCGGGCGGGGCGTAACCAATAGCGAAACGCGCAATCACATCGTCGCTCAGTCCGCGCTTGTTCAGATACTGACGCGCAGGCTCAGCCGCAGAGTGCTTAAGAGACTGTTGGTAAAACGAATTCAGGCCATCCATCAGTTGATACAGCGTTTGCCGCTGATGGCGCTCGATCTGACTTGGCCCACTGCCTGCTTCATACGGCACTTCAAGATTATGCATCGCCGCCAGTTCTTCGACGGTTTCAACGAACTCGAGCTTGTCGTAGTTCATTAAAAAATCGACGGCATTACCGTGTGCGCCACAGCCGAAGCAATGGTAAAACTGCTTTTCACCGTTTACGGTGAAGGAGGGGGTTTTTTCGTTATGGAACGGACAGCACGCATGGTAGTTCTTGCCCTGCTTTTTCAGCTTTACCCGCGCGTCGATGAGATCGACGATGTCGGTTCTGGCGAGCAGGTCATTGATGAAAACGCGTGGGATTCTTCCGGCCATATGCCCCAAAAATTTAAGCGACTTATAAACGAAAACAAGCCGCGCATTCCTTCCGGAAGCACGGCCTTACGACTACTACTCTGTCTGTCAATTGAGGGCGTTGGCCCTCAACAGATTAGTACAGACGAGTACGGCGTGCGTTTTCGCGAGCCAGTTTCTTCGCGTGACGTTTCACAGCGGAAGCTTTAGCGCGCTTACGTTCGGTCGTTGGTTTTTCATAAAACTCACGACGACGAACTTCAGCCAGAACACCTGCTTTCTCGCATGAACGTTTGAAGCGACGCAGTGCTACGTCGAACGGCTCGTTTTCACGTACTTTAATTACCGGCATGTAACTCTCACCTTTAATAAATTCGGTTTGCCGCTGGCATCAACGCCAGCTTATTTCAAAATGGTGCGGAATTTTACTGCAAATGCTGCTGCTTTGTAAAGCACCGATGCGATTTTGAAAGGGACTTTAATAAGGGTGAGGAGTATACACGAGCCTTCTTCCTGGGGCGAACAAAGTTTTACATCAACCCGCCCAGGCTCTACACTGCGCGGTATTGAAACGAGGTAAAACAAGTCATGCGTGTACTGGGTATTGAAACATCCTGCGATGAAACCGGCATCGCCATTTACGACGACGAAAAAGGGCTTCTGGCCAACCAGCTGTATAGTCAGGTGAAATTGCACGCTGACTACGGCGGCGTCGTACCTGAACTGGCCTCTCGTGACCACGTGCGTAAAACGGTGCCCCTGATTCAGGCGGCGCTGAAAGAGGCCGGATTAAGCTCAACCGATATTGACGCCGTAGCCTATACCGCCGGTCCGGGCCTGGTCGGCGCGCTGCTGGTCGGCGCAACGGTGGGGCGTTCGCTGGCCTTCGCGTGGGACGTTCCCGCCATTCCGGTTCACCACATGGAAGGGCATCTTCTGGCACCGATGCTGGAAGAGAATCCGCCCGAATTCCCGTTCGTGGCGCTGCTGGTCTCCGGTGGGCATACCCAGCTGATTAGCGTAACGGGTATTGGCAAGTACGAGCTGCTGGGCGAGTCGATCGATGACGCCGCCGGTGAAGCCTTCGATAAAACCGCCAAGCTGCTGGGCCTGGACTACCCTGGCGGCCCGATGCTCTCTAAAATGGCGTCGCAGGGAACGGAAGGGCGCTTTGTCTTCCCGCGCCCGATGACCGACCGTCCGGGGCTGGACTTCAGCTTCTCCGGGCTGAAAACCTTCGCGGCGAATACTATCCGCAATAACGACGACAGCGACCAGACCCGCGCCGATATCGCCCGCGCGTTCGAAGATGCGGTAGTGGATACGCTGATGATCAAGTGCAAGCGTGCGCTGGATCAGACCGGCTTCAAGCGTCTGGTGATGGCGGGCGGCGTCAGCGCCAACCGCACGCTGCGCGCGAAGCTTGCGGAGATGATGCAAAAGCGTCGCGGGGAAGTGTTCTACGCGCGTCCGGAATTCTGTACAGATAACGGGGCGATGATCGCCTACGCCGGTATGGTGCGCCTGAATGCGGGGGCAACGTCCGACCTGAGCGTGTCCGTGCGTCCGCGCTGGCCGCTGGCGGAACTGCCTGAGGCGTAACCCCCTCACCCTAACCCTCTCCCCACAGGGAGAGGAAAATTTACGACTACACCCGCAGCATCCCTTTCTCTTCCAGAAACGCAATAATCGTCCCCAGGCCGTCACCCGCCTTCAGGTTGGTAAAGGTCCACGGGCGCTCGCCGCGCATGCGGTTGGTATCACGCTCCATCACCTCCAGCGACGCCCCCACGTATGGCGCAAGATCGGTTTTGTTGATCACCAGAAAATCGGATTTGGTGATCCCCGGCCCGCCCTTGCGCGGGATTTTTTCCCCTTCGGCCACGTCGATCACGTAAATGGTCAGGTCCGCCAGCTCCGGGCTGAAGGTCGCGCTCAGGTTGTCGCCGCCGCTTTCAACGAAGATCAGATCCAGATTACCGAACTTCTCGCTGAGTGCTTCTACCGCCGCGAGGTTCATTGAGGCATCTTCGCGGATGGCGGTATGTGGGCAGCCGCCCGTCTCCACGCCCACGATGCGCTCCGGCTCAAGCGCGCCCGCCTCGGTGAGGATGCGCTGATCCTCTTTGGTGTAGATATCGTTAGTGACCACCGCCAGATGGTACGTGTCGCGCATCGCCTTGCAGAGCGCTTCCAGCAGCGCGGTTTTGCCCGATCCTACCGGACCGCCTACGCCCACGCGCAGGGGATGTTTGTAATC
Source organism: Enterobacter cloacae complex sp. I3 (assembly GCF_014896175.1). NCBI lineage: Bacteria > Pseudomonadati > Pseudomonadota > Gammaproteobacteria > Enterobacterales > Enterobacteriaceae > Enterobacter > Enterobacter cloacae complex sp. I3. Next base: position 85,494 of record NZ_JADBQZ010000011.1, on the reverse strand, counting down.
AGCCATGTTGACTCCTCAGGAACGGAATAGTCGTGAATATTGTGTTTCGTGGCGCGCGGAGGCGATGGCCGACAGTGGCGTAGCTGCCCCCAGCGCGTCGTCGCCACGTAAAAATGCCTGTTCAAATCCGGCGGCAAAATGGTCGCTCAGCTCGATAATCAGCTGCTGCGCCGCCTGCTGTCCGAAGGGGACGAGCTTGACGCCCGCCATCACCGCGCTCTCTATCCAGCTGTAGCCGAGGCTCAGCGCCAGCTCGCGCGCGCCAATGCCCCAGCGCACGCCGAGCCACGCCATGCCGCAGAGCTGGCTCTGCGCAAACAGCGGCAGCCACTCTGCCGGGCAGTTCGGCTCCCAGCTTTTAATCAGGCGCGTAAAGGCCGCACCACGGTTGCGCTCCTCTTCGCGCAGCTCGCGCGTTTCCCGGCAGGCGAGCAGATATGTCGTCCAGCGTTTTGCTGCCGCGACGTCCTGCTGTTCGCAGGCCCGGAACAGCCGGATAAACATCGGCAGATCGACGCAGAAAAAACTCTCCTCCATCTGCTGGATCTGCCAGCGTTTAAAGGCGTCGGCGTTCGCGACCCAGCCCGCCTCAACGGCCCACTCCAGCCCCTGCGACCAGGTAAACGACCCGACCGGCAGGCTGCTGCTGGAGAGCTGCATCAGGCGCAGCCACTGGCGGGCGTGCTCCATCAGCTCATCAGCGTCAGCAGGGCGGAGATGATCAGCCCGCCGCCGAAGGTTTTACGCAGCCCGTCGTGACGGCGCAGCAGCAAGCCTGCGGCGAAACTGGCGCACAGCACCGTCGCGCTGGCGAACATAAACCCGCTAGTGAACAGCCAAAAGCTGTGGCCAGACATCTCCACCCCGTGCGCCCAGCCGTGGAACATCGCCAGGGCAGGTACCGCCAGCAGCAGGCGGTTTTCAGTTTTAAACATCATCACGCCGCAGACCGCCAGCGAGGCGATAATCAGCATCTCCATGCCGCTAAAGCCGCCGAGCAGGCTGCCCGCAATGGCGCCAACGAGCATCATGCCGAGGGTGGCAAACGGCAGCAGGAGCTTGCGGCCGCTCAGGGCAGACAGCACGCCAGCCCCGGTCAGCATCAGCAGGTGATCCAGCCCGGTCAGCGGATGGAAAAACCCAGCCTGAAAGCTGTCGGCGCCGTGGCCGGGATGCGCGAGCGCGGGAACGGAAAAAGCCAGCAGTAACAGCGGTAAATACTTACGCATGATTGATCCTTAATGTGAATGAGCGTGAGAGTGACTGTGGGCATCGCTAGTGTAAGCGCCCGCTTCCGGTTCAAACGGCAGGCTGGCGAAGCTTACCTCCAGCCCGAACTGGCGCAGCATATCGTCGAGAACGTGATCGTGGTGATAACGCAGCTCGCCGGGCATGACCTGCAGCGGTACGTGGCGGTTGCCCAGGTGGTAGCAGGCGCGGGCGAGTAGGAACGGATCGGCGCAGCGCACCACGGAAACCGACTCCGGGGCGGCGATCACCTCAATCACCTCGCTGCCGTCTTCGTTACAGAGCAGGTCGCCCCCGCGCAGCAGCAGGCCGCGCGGCAGCATCAGTCCGGCTTCACGACCGTCGTTCAGCGATACGCGGGCGCGGCTTTTCACCCGCACGTCAATCGGCAGCGTGACGCTGGCGGTGATCGGGTGCGCGTGGTCCAGACGTTGTGTTAAGTAGATCATCTTCACTCCTTAAAACAGGAAATAGCGTTGCGCCATCGGCAGAACGTCAGCCGGTTCGCTGGTTATCAGTTCACCGTCGACGCGCACCTCGTAGGTTTGCGAATCGACGGTGATGTTCGGTTGCAGAGCGTTATGGATCATGTCGGCCTTTTTCACCGTCCGGCAGCCTTTTACCACCGCCGTGGCGCTCTGCAGGCTGAGCTGCTGCGGGATGCCGTTCGCGTGGGCCGCCTGAGAAACAAACGTCAGCCGCGTGGCGTGACGTGCGGCGCCCAGCGCGCCAAACATCGGGCGGTAATGCACTGGCTGCGGCGTGGGGATCGAGGCGTTGATGTCGCCCATCGGCGCGCAGGCGATCATCCCGCCTTTGACGATGGTGGCCGGTTTTACGCCAAAGAAGGCGGGGGACCAGACCACCAGATCCGCCAGCTTGCCCGCCTCAATCGAGCCCACTTCATGGGCGATGCCGTGGGTCAGCGCCGGGTTAATGGTGTATTTGGCGACATAGCGCTTCACCCGGAAGTTGTCGTTATCGCCGGTCTCTTCCGGCAGCGCGCCGCGCTGGACCTTCATGCGGTGCGCCACCTGCCAGGTGCGGATAATCACTTCCCCGACGCGGCCCATGGCCTGCGAATCTGACGACGTGAGCGAAAACGCGCCGATATCGTGCAGCACGTCTTCCGCGGCGATGGTCTCCCGGCGAATGCGGGATTCGGCAAACGCCACGTCCTCGGCGATATCCGGGTCGAGGTGATGGCAAACCATCAGCATGTCGAGGTGCTCGTCGATGGTGTTCACCGTGTAGGGCAAGGTCGGGTTGGTGGAAGAGGGCAGAATATTCGGATGCGCGCAGGCAGTGATGATATCCGGCGCGTGACCGCCGCCCGCGCCTTCGGTGTGGAAGGTGTGGATGGTGCGTCCACCGATGGCCGCCAGCGTGTCTTCGACAAACCCGGACTCGTTCAGCGTGTCGCTGTGCAGCGCAACCTGAATATCCATCTCTTCGGCCACTTCCAGCGAGCAGTTGATCGCCGCGGGCGTCGCGCCCCAGTCTTCGTGGATCTTCAGCCCGATGGCGCCGGCGGCGATCTGCTCGCGCAGAGCGTTCGGGTTGGAGCCGTTACCTTTGCCGAGCAGGCCAATATTCACCGGCAGCGTATCGGCGGCCTGCAGCATGCGGGCGATATACCACGGCCCCGGCGTGCAGGTTGTGGCGTTGGTGCCCGCCGCCGGACCGGTGCCGCCGCCAATCATGGTGGTGATGCCGGAGACCAGCGCCTCTTCCGCCTGCTGAGGGCAGATCCAGTGGATGTGGGTGTCGATCCCGCCGGCGGTGACGATCTTCCCCTCGGCGGCAATCACTTCCGTCGCGGCGCCGATCGGGATCGTCACGCCGGGCTGAATGTCCGGGTTCCCGGCTTTGCCGACGGCGAAGATCCGCCCGTGCTTCACGCCGATATCGGCCTTCACGATCCCCCAGTGGTCGACGATCAGCGCGTTGGTGAGAACCAGATCCACGCAGCTGTCAGCGGTCATCTGCCCCTGACCCATGCCGTCGCGGATCACCTTCCCGCCGCCGAACTTGACCTCTTCGCCGTATATCGTGAGATCGTTTTCCACTTCGATCCACAGCTCGCTGTCCGCCAGCCGCACTTTATCCCCGGTAGTGGGGCCGAACATGTCGGCATACGCCTGACGTGAAATTTCAGCCATGTTTCACCTCGCCCATGACCTCGCCGCGAAAGCCAAAAATGCGCTGCGCGCCCGTCACCTGCACCAGCGTCACCTCTCGCTTCTGGCCTGGCTCGAAGCGCACGGCGGTACCCGCCGGAATGTTCAGCCGGTAGCCCCTGGTGGCTTCGCGATCAAACTTCAGCGCCGGGTTGACCTCGTAAAAGTGGTAGTGCGATCCGACCTGGATCGGCCTGTCGCCGTGGTTTTCAACAACAACACTTTGGGCTTCACGCCCGACGTTGATCGCAATAGTGCCGGGCTGGATCTGGTATTCACCTGGGATCATCACGTGCTCCTTACACGATCGGGTTGTGGACGGTGACGAGCTTGGAGCCGTCCGGGAAGGTGGCTTCCACCTGAATATCCGGGATCATCTCCGGCACGCCCTCCATCACCTGATCGCGCGTAAGGACGTGGCGGCCCGCCTCCATCAGCGCGGCGACGGTTTCGCCGTCGCGCGCGCCTTCCATGATGAAGGCGCTGATCAACGCGACCGATTCCGGGTAGTTGAGCTTTACCCCGCGCGCAAGGCGGCGTTCGGCAACCAGCGCGGCGGTAAACAGCAACAGCTTGTCTTTTTCTCTGGGGGTCAGTTCCATAACGTTTCTCTTATGTCTGCCAGATGCGCGGCGAACAGGCGGTTTTGGTAGTAAGAAGCGGGCGAAGCGACTGCCAGATGTCGCGCATCGCCCGCTGGCAAATCAGGTTGTCGTGGGAGAGAAAACGCACCGACAGCAGAGCGTCGGTGAGCGTTGCCCCCGCAAAATGGCCCAGAGGCGCGAGCAGCGCGCGCACCGTGTCGAGATGATCTTCCCGGGCCGGATAGAACAGCAGGGTGCCGATCCACGGGTGTCCGGCAACGGGCGTGAGATCGCCGTCGCCGAGGTGCTGGCGCTCTATCAGGCGCGGTTCGTCATCCACCCACACCTCAAGGCGGCTCTCCAGCGTGCCGTGGCTGAAGGTCTCACCGATTACCGGGCGGCCCAGGCAGTACAGCTCCCACGCCAGCAGCGTGCTGGAGGCCTTAAGGTGGAAGATGGAACGCAGCGCGGCGTTCGCGCCGGGAAAGATAATGGTGTCCTGCGGCAGCCACTCCAGCGTGGCGTTTTCATCAAGATAAAAGTGCTGGCTCAGACGCGCCTGCGGGCCGCTGCTGCGGTAGAACTTGCTGGCGCCGGGCATGGTGATAAGCGCGTGGCTTTTGGCATCGAGCCGAACGGAAATATCCAGCGTATCGCCGCCCACGACGCCGCCGGGCGGGTGCAGCAGATAGAGGTGGCAGGTTTTTCCTTCGGGATAAAACGGACGTTGTACGGTGAGCGGCCCGACGTGTCGAGCGGAACGCAGGAGGGTTTTCTCAGGGGTGTGACAAAACTGCAGGGCAAGCGACGCCTGCCAGCCTTTATACGTATTATCAGTGACCTGAGCTGCTAACATGCTGCTTCCATCTGCGCATCATCGGGGTCGTTTCAGTATGCCCTGGCGGAAATGAAGGCTGTCATATGAGTCGCTTATGGATAGAGGAAATTAAAAAGCACGGCCCGGGGCCGTGCTCTGTATGAAGCATGACGATCCTATTTCAGGTGGTCATGCAATGCTGCACCTGCCTGCTCAAGGGCGACTTTAACCGTTGGCTCCTGGCTCAGCGGGTTAAGCAGGCCGTAATCGTGGATCATGCCGTTATAGCGCGTGACGGTCACCGGGACGCCAGCCGCATCCAGTTTACGCCCGAATGCTTCACCTTCATCCCGCAGAACGTCCAGCTCAGCTGTCTGAATCAGCGTCTCCGGGAAGCCTTTCAACTGTGCAGTGCTGGCGCGAAGCGGAGAGGCAAGGATATTGTTACGATCGGCAGCGCTGGTGGTGTAGTTGTCCCAGAACCATTTCATCATGTTTTTTGACAGGAAGTAGCCATTTTCGAACTGGTGATAGGAAGCCGTATCAAAGCTGGCGTCCGTCACTGGCCAGAGCATCACGTTGTAGCGAATTTTTGGCCCATTAAACTGTTTGGCCTGCAACGCCACTGAAGCCACCATGTTGCCGCCCACGCTGTTACCAACCAGGCCCAGACGGCTGCCGTCCACGCCAATTTCCTGGCCGTGCTCGGCTACCCATTTTGTCGCTTCATAGGCCTGATTGATTGCCACCGGGAAATGGGCTTCAGGTGACGGTGTGTAATCAACGTAAACCGCTGCGGCGCCTGATGCACGAACCAGATCGCGGATTAAACGTTCGTGGGTTGGAAAATCACCCAGCACCCAACCGCCACCGTGGAAGAACATAAATACCGGGAGCGTACCGGCAGCATGTTCAGGCTTCACAATTTTAAGGGCGATCGTCTGGCCATTGACCTGGATCGTTTTTTCAGTCACCTGAGCGGGCGGCAATTTTGCTCCTTGCTGTGCGCCGATCAGTACCTGGCGGGCCTCCTGCGGGGTCATCTGTTCCATCGGTTTCCCTTTGCCAGCATTCAGGACATCAAGAAATGCCTGTACGCCTGCGGTCGGGGCTGGAGTATTGGTGGTTTGAGCGGATGCCGCGGCTGACGCGAAGACGGAAGAAATCAGGATGGCGGTTAATGTTTTCATGGTGGTACCCCTTTTAACGTATTTGATTGGATAACTAAATAGTGCGCTACTTAGTTGTTGATGTAATACTTGCGCGCAAGATACTTTTAGTCAAACATTATTTATAATTTTTTTTAGACAACAGATTCAGGGTTGATAGAAAAATGAAAGAAAACAAAACACTAGATGATTTATTGTGCTTCTCGCTGTACTCGGTCACCAATGCGTTCGTGCGCCAGTATCGCCCCCTGCTGCAGGAGATGGATCTGACCTATCCGCAATTTGTTGTTTTGATGGCGCTTTATGAGAAAGACAACATCCCGCTTCGCGATCTCAGCGATAAAACCTATTTTGATTCAGGCACATTGACCCCGCTGGTTCAGAAGCTTGAGGCAAAAGGTTTTCTCAACCGTATCGCGGTTGTGGGGGATGAAAGGATGAAAAATGTCGTATTGACCGATAAAGCGAAAGAACTGAAAAAGCAGGTGATGGCGCTGCCGGACCAGATTCGCTGCAGCATGCGGATGAATGATGATGAGCTGGAAATGCTAAAAAAACTCTCCCGAACGCTGCTGGAAGATTTGTAAGCGCACTTCGGTGGAGGGAACCCACCGAAGCGATGTGTCGTTACCGGTAGTCCTCCGCATCCACATCATACCCGGACGGCTCCCAGCGGATCGCCAGCAATGACGCCAGACCGATAAACGGCGCCAGCGCAATCACCCAGAACACGGCGGTGTCGAGAGACGCGACCAGCAGCGGGAACAGGAACAGCGACAGCGTGGAGCTGCTGCGCATCAGCGTCTGGTTGAGACCCACGCCCACGCCGCGCAGCGAGGTCGGGTAGCTCAGCGAGGCGAACGTCATGGTATGCGCGCCCGGGCCAAATCCCTGACCGAACAGAAAAAGCGCCAGCATCGCCACGGCAAGCACACCTTCAGAAGCACCGTCCGGTCGACCAATCAGCGCCAGCCCCAGCAGCGCCACAAGCTGACAGGCGTAACCCGCCAGCGACATCCGCCACGCGCCGAAGCGCGGCACGTAGCGCACCGCCAGTAATCCGCCGATAAACGCAAACAGCAGGTTCAGCGCCAGCGAGATCACAATAGTGGTCAGCATAGACTGCACGAAGAAGCTTGAAATAATCACCGGCAGGCCAAAGGCCACGGCGTTATAGGCGAACGAGGAGACGACGGACAGCAGCGTGGCGAGCGTGGTACGCCGCAGATAGATGCCGTGGAACAGGTTCAGATAGTTCGACCATTTGGCTTTATTCACGACAGGCGCAGGCTGGGTGAGCGCATCCTGCGGGACGTGGGCGTTAATATTGTACGACTGCCGCAAAATGGACGCCGCCTCTTTCAGGTTGCCCTGATTCGCCGCCCAGACCGGCGATTCGCTCATATAGCGGCTGCGGATGGCGATAATCACCAGCGCGGGTACCGCGCCAAAGCCGAGAATCAAACGCCAGAGCCAGTCGCTGTGGCTTTCCGGCAGCACGGCGTAGAAAAAGAGAACCAGAAGGTAAGAGATGCTGATCGCCGCATACCAGGTAGGGCACCACATCGCGACGCTGGAGGCCTTATTGCCCGGCCCTTTCAGCCTGGCAAACTCGCTCAGGAACGCCATCGCCACGGGAAGGTCGATCCCCACGCCAAGGCCCATCACAAAGCGCGCGCCCGCCAGCACATATTCATTCGGGGCCAGCGCGCAGGCGATAGCGGCGACGACAAAGAATACCATGTCGGCCATAAAGACGCGGTAGCGCCCGATTTTATCCGTGAGGTAACCGCCGAGCAGCGCCCCGACAATCGCACCAAAGGTAATCGCCGAGGCCACCATGCCGGTACCGGCGGGCGTCAGGTTAAATTCGCGGGTAATGTCTTTAATGCCGAACGCCAGCGCGCCTAGATCGTAGGCATCGAGGAAAATCCCGCCCAGAGCGATACCGACCACGATCCGGGCGTTAGCCCGGCCCTGTGAGCCGTCATTAACGAGACGTGAAACGTCCGATGCACTGCGCACCCACTGAATGTCGCCATCAGGGGGAATTCCTGCCGTTGAAAGGGGAGTGGTGTCTGTGATTTCTGCCATATTCTTTTTGTGTGGTTGTGTTGTGTCTCTAACAGTTACCACAGGCAGAAGGTGACAAAAATCACATTTGGTTATAAGGCATAACTAACCGCCTACTCGGGATCTTTTTTCTTTCGCTTGAGCTTCGTCCAGATCTTCGTTTCCTGGCGTCGCCACAAGCGCTGGATATTGTCGTGATGACGCAGCAGGATCAGGCAGGAGAGCATCGATACCGGGAAGGTGAATTGGGGTTTAAACCACCAGACGTAAAACGGGGCAATCAGCGCGCTGACGATGGCACCCAGCGACGAATAGCCGCTCAGCAGAATGGTCAGCAGCCAGGTCCCGGCCATGACGCCGGTTAAGTCCCATCCGATGGGCGCGATGGCACCAAAGGCGGTCGCCACCCCTTTGCCCCCTTTAAAGCCGAAGAATACGGGCCAGATATGGCCGACGCAGGCGGCGATGGCGATGAGCCCCAGCCAGAATGGCGTGACGCCCAGCGCATACGCGCCCCAGACGGGTAGCATCCCCTTCAGAACATCAAAAATCAAAACCGCTACGGCTGCTCCCTTGCCGCCAATTCGAAGCACGTTGGTCGCTCCCGGATTCCCGGAACCACTTTCACGCGGGTCAGGTAACCCGGCAATGCGGCAGACCAGAATGGCGCTGGAGATTGAGCCGCAAAGATAGGCGAGGAGGATCATTCCAGGCGCGATTGCACTCATAACGCTGTTCCGTTTTGAAAATGTATCTGTATTCTCAGCATCTGTGGATAATACGCATAATTCGCCGGAAGTGGTATCCGGTTTAGCCAAAAAGCAGGCAGGTCGTGATGGATATTGTATTTATAGAGCAACTTTCGGTAATCACCACAATTGGTGTTTACGACTGGGAACAGACCATCGAGCAGAAACTGGTGTTCGATATCGAAATGGGATGGGATAACCGCAAATCGGCAAAAAGCGATGACGTGAATGACTGTCTGAGCTATGCCGACATCAGCGAAGCGGTGATCGGCCACGTGGAAGGACAGCGTTTTGCGTTGGTGGAACGGGTGGCGGAAGAGGTGGCGGATCTGCTGCTGACCAAATTCAACTCACCGTGGGTACGCATTAAGCTGAGCAAGCCGGGCGCGGTGGCGCGCGCCGCCAACGTAGGCGTGATTATCGAGCGTGGCACAAATCTGAAAGGAAAGATTTAACGTCATAATTGCTAAACCATTTTAGGTTATATCGGTCTTAAGGCTGTATCTTTCACGGTAGCCGTTAGGGGCGACCGTTTTTTTATATCTTTTTTAGGGGTTTATAGATGAGCGATATGCACTCGCTGCTGGTGGCGGCAATTCTGGGTGTGGTCGAAGGATTGACGGAGTTTTTGCCGGTTTCCAGTACGGGCCATATGATTATCGTTGGCCATCTGCTTGGCTTCGAAGGCGATACCGCAAAGACGTTTGAGGTGGTAATTCAGCTGGGCTCGATTCTGGCGGTGGTGGTGATGTTCTGGCGTCGCCTGTTTGGCCTGATCGGCATCCATTTTGGCCGTCTGCCGCAGCGTGAAGGAGAGGGCAAAGGCCGCCTGACGCTGATTCACATCCTGCTCGGGATGATCCCGGCGGTGGTATTGGGGCTGGTATTCCACGACACCATTAAATCGCTGTTTAACCCGATTAACGTCATGTACGCGCTGGTGGTGGGCGGTTTCCTGCTGATTGCCGCGGAAGTGCTGAAGCCAAAAGTCCCGCGTGCGGAAGGCCTGGACGATATGACCTATCGTCAGGCGTTTATCATTGGCTGCTTCCAGTGTCTGGCGCTGTGGCCGGGCTTCTCCCGTTCAGGTGCGACCATTTCAGGCGGGATGCTGATGGGCGTGAGCCGCTATGCGGCGTCCGAGTTCTCGTTCCTGCTGGCGGTGCCGATGATGATGGGCGCCACCGCGCTGGACCTTTACAAAAGCATTGGCTTCCTGACCACAGGCGATATTCCGATGTTTGCCGTGGGCTTTATCACCGCCTTTATCGTGGCGCTGATTGCCATCAAAACCTTCCTGCAGCTGATTAAGCGTATCTCGTTTATTCCGTTCGCGATCTACCGCTTTATCGTCGCGGCTGCGGTGTACGTGGTCTTCTTCTGATAACCGATTGCCCTCACTCTTTCGGCTGAGGGCAACGCTTTTCCTTCCACGCGGTAACCGCGTCAATCCGCCGTTTGGTTAGCTCCTCGCGAATCTCCGGGCCTTTAAATCCTGCCTCAACCACGTCTTTCGTTGGCACCGCTTTTGCGACTTCCCACGCTTCGCGCAGCAAACGCCCCTGGGGATAATCGGACGCTTCAAACCCGGTGCGGCCGCGCACGTCCGCTTCGCTGGTGAGCGCAATCTGCTCTACGCGCTGCGGCTTGCGCCAGGCGTCGATATTATCGAACAGCTTCACGATGGTGGCGGGCTTCAGGATCGGGAAGGTATGGATCAGGTCGTGGAACTCGGCGACCAGCTTTGCCAGATCGCGGATGTCATTCGGCACGCGCAGACGCTGGCAGAGCCCGTCAACCAGCTTTACCCCCGCCGGACCGTGCCCGTGATGGCGCGGCCAGAACTCTTTCGGCGTTAAGCCTTTGCCGAGATCGTGGCACAGGGTGGAAAAACGTACGTCCACCTCAGGGCTGAGCATGGCGGCCATGCTCAGCGTCATCAGCGTGTGTACGCCGGTATCAATTTCGGGATGCCATTTCGCCGGTGCGGGCACGCCAAACAGCGCGTCGATTTCCGGGAACAGCACCTTCAGCGCGCCGCAGTCGCGAAGAACCTGGAAAAAGACCTGCGGGTTGCGGGTGGTGAGGGCATTTTCCGTCTCTTTCCAGACGCGCTCCGGCGTCAGGTGTTCCAGCTCGCCCGCCTCGGTCATGGTCGTCATCAATGCCATCGTCTCATCCGCAATACGGAAGCTCAGATGCGCGTAACGCGCGGCAAAACGCGCCACGCGCAGCACGCGGAGCGGATCTTCAGAAAATGCCGGGGAGACGTGACGCAAAAGACGATCGCGCAGGTCGTCCTGCCCGCCGTAGGCGTCGATGATATGGCCGTTTTCGTCCTGGGCCAGGGCGTTAATGGTGAGATCGCGGCGCAGCAGATCCTGCTCCAGCGTCACATCCGGCGCGGCGTAGCAGGTGAAGCCCGTATAACCGGAACCGGATTTCCGTTCGGTACGCGCCAGGGCGTACTCTTCCCGGCTTTTCGGATGCAGGAACACGGGAAAATCGCGGCCTACCTGCTGGTAGCCCGCGTCGAGCATCTCTTCCGGGGTGGCGCCCACCACCACCCAGTCTTTATCTTTGACCGGCAGACCTAATAACGCATCACGTACCGCACCACCGACCAGATAACTCTTCACGCCCAACTCTCCCGTTTTCTCTTTTCCAGAATGATACGTAAGTCTGGCAGAGAAGACGAATTAGTTCATCCAGCGATCTTTACGCTTACGGCTTGGGATCAGATGTGGCAGAACCAGACCCAGCACCAGACCAACGCCCAGCACGCCGCCGCCATACATAAACCACTGCATGATGATGGTGCGCTGTTTGTCATCAAGCTGCAGGTTCGCGGCGTTCACTTTTTTCTGCGCGACGATCAGCTCGTTTTTCAGCTTCTGGTTCTCTTCTTTCAGACCGTTGATCACGCCGTCGCTCTGCGCCACTTTCTGCTGCATTTCAGCGGTGCGCTGGTTCCAGGTCCCGTCGATGTTGTTCAGCTTGTCGGTGAGGGTCTTCACCTGGTTTTCCAGATCCGGCACGCGGGTGCGCAGGCTTGGCACGGTGCTCAGCTCTTTCATTGGGATCCAGGAGGTACGGCCGGAACTGTCGCGAACCTGACCGTAATTGGTCTCCGCGTTGGTCTGCAACAGGGTGACTTCCTCGCCGGCATTCACCGTGCCCACGAGGCGATAATTGTCTCCGGGGCCACTGCGCACCCAGGTGTTAAGTTCGTCAGAAACGTAACGCTTCTCTTCAGCGTGCACTGCGGTTGCGGCGCTAAAAGCGAGTAAAGTAAGTCCAATCAGGCGTAATTTAAGCATCATTAGTCGTTATTTTCATAAAAAGTGGAACGATAGTAGTGGCAACAGTGTCTCTACGCAAAGCATTCATCAGCAATCAGAATCATCTGTGTCACGACTCTACACATTTACGCCCGACAAATTGCTCATTGCATGGCAATTTGGCGCAAAATACTATGTACTGACAAACAAATGGCGAGGAAGTTCGCCCTCATTGACGCGTCTGTGACGCCCGCAAAAGTACAAGGCTATGGCTCAGGAAATCGAATTAAAATTTATCGTCGAAAAAGACAGCGTTGACGCGCTCCGTCAGCATCTGAATACGCTCTCCGGCGAGCACCATGAACCCGTACCGTTGCTCAACATCTACTACGAAACGCCGGACAACTGGCTGCGCAACCACGATATGGGGCTGCGCATCCGCGGCGCGAACGGACGCTACGAGATGACGATGAAAATCGCCGGCCGCGTGGTCGGCGGTTTGCATCAGCGCCCGGAATACAATATCGACATCAGTAAGCCAGAACTTGAGCTGGAACGTTTCCCGGCGGAAGTCTGGCCGGAAGGCGAACTGCCCGCCACGCTGGCTGGGCAGGTGCAGCCGCTGTTCAGCACCGATTTCGCTCGCGAGAAATGGCTGGTGACGGAAGGCAAGAGCCGCATTGAAATCGCGCTGGATTTAGGCGAGGTGAAGGCGGGTGAGTTCCAGGAACCGATCTGCGAGCTGGAGCTGGAACTTCTGGAAGGGGATGCGAGCGACGTGCTGAAGCTGGCGCGCAAACTGGTAAGCCAGCCGGGTTTACGTCAGGGCAGCTTGAGCAAAGCGGCGCGCGGATACCACCTGGCTGCCGGAAATGCGCCACGCGTGCTGAGAGATACTCCGATTTTGCGCGTCGTCCCGAAAGCCAGCATTGAGCAGGGCATGGAAGCGGCGCTGGAGCTGGCGCTCTCCCAATGGCAGTACCATGAAGAACTGTGGGCGCGTAACGTCAAAAATGCCAAAAAACAGGTGCTGGCCGCTATTGGACTGGTGCGTCATACCCTGACGCTGTTTGGCGGTATCGTACCGCGTAAAGCTAGCGCTCACTTACGCGATCTGCTGACCCAGACCGAAACGCTGCTGCTTTCCGACGTGTCGGCGCAAACCGCGCTTTATAGCCCGCAAAATGCCGCGGCAAAACTGGCGCTGACCGAGTTTCTGGTGACGCGCGGCTGGCGCGTCTTCCTCGATGCAAAAGCGCAGACCAAAATCGCGGACAACTTTAAACGCTTCGCGGATATCCATCTTTCCCGCCACGCCGCCGAGCTGAGAACCACCTTCGCGCATCCGCTGGGCGACCAGTATGGCGACCAGCTTCCCCGCCTGGCGCGTAATATCGACAGCATGTTGCTTCTGTCGGGAGCGTACGAGGGCGTGAAGGCGCAGGCCTGGCTGGAGAACTGGCAGGGGCTTAAGCATGCCATTGAGACCCGTCAGCAGATTGAGATCGAGCATTTCCGCAACGAAGCCATTTCGCAGGATCCATACTGGCTGCACAGCGGAAAACGTTAATTCTGGCAAGGAACCCCTGATATGCCGCTTTCTTCGCAGTTACAGCAGCACTGGCAAACCGTTTGCGAACGTCTGCCCGAGTCGTTACCCGCGTCATCGTTAAGCGAGCAGGCGAAAAGCGTGCTCACGTTCAGTGATTTTGTGCAGGAGAGCGTCAGCGCCAATCCTGACTGGCTGGCAGAGCTGGAAAGCGCGCCGCCGCAGGCTGATGAGTGGCGGCACTATGCTGGCTGGCTGCAAACCGCGCTGGCAGAGGTGGCGGATGAAGCCACGCTGATGCGCGTTCTGCGTCAGTTCCGTCGCCGGGTGATGGTGCGCATTGCCTGGGCGCAGGCGCTGGAGCTGGTGAGTGAAGAGAGCACCTTGCAGCAGCTGAGCGAACTGGCGCAGACGCTGATTGTCGCCGCGCGGGACTGGCTCTACGCCGCCTGCTGTAAAGAGTGGGGCACGCCGTGCAGCGAAGAAGGGGTTCCGCAGCCGCTGTTGATTCTGGGGATGGGCAAGCTGGGCGGCTGCGAGCTGAACTTCTCCTCGGATATCGACCTGATCTTTGCCTGGCCGGAGAATGGCGCCACGCGAGGCGGTCGTCGCGAGCTGGATAACGCCCAGTTCTTTACCCGACTCGGGCAGCGTCTGATTAAGGCGCTGGACCAGCCTACGCAGGACGGCTTTGTTTACCGCGTGGACATGCGCCTGCGCCCGTTTGGCGACAGCGGCCCGCTGGTACTGAGCTTCGCCGCGCTGGAAGATTATTACCAGGAGCAGGGGCGCGACTGGGAGCGTTACGCGATGGTCAAAGCGCGGATCATGGGCGACAGCGACGACACCTACGCCAATGAGCTGCGTGCCATGCTGCGCCCGTTCGTGTTCCGCCGTTACATCGACTTTAGCGTGATCCAGTCCCTGCGCAATATGAAAGGGATGATCGCCCGCGAGGTGCGCCGTCGCGGTCTGAAGGACAACATCAAGCTTGGCGCGGGCGGCATCCGCGAAATCGAATTTATCGTTCAGGTCTTCCAGCTGATCCGCGGCGGGCGCGAGCCGTCGCTGCAGTCCCGCTCGCTACTGCCGACGCTGAGCGCCATTGAGCAACTGCATTTGCTTCCGGACGGCGACGCGCAAACCCTGCGCGAGGCCTATCTGTTCCTGCGTCGTCTGGAAAACCTGCTGCAAAGCATTAACGACGAACAGACCCAGACCCTGCCGGGCGATGACCTTAACCGGGCGCGCCTGGCCTGGGGCATGCGGGCGGATGACTGGTCAACGTTGACCGAACGGCTGGATGCCCATATGGCAGGCGTGCGCCGCATCTTTAACGATCTTATTGGTGACGACGAAAGTGAATCGCCGGACGATGCGCTCTCCGAGCACTGGCGCGAACTGTGGCAGGACGCGCTCCAGGAAGATGACACCACGCCGGTGCTGGCGCACTTAAGCGACGATGCCCGCCATCGCGTGGTGGCCTTGATTGCCGATTTCCGCCTTGAGCTGAACAAGCGCGCCATTGGCCCGCGCGGTCGGCAGGTGCTGGATCATCTGATGCCGCATCTGCTGAGCGAGGTCTGCTCCCGCGAGGATGCGCCGGTGCCGCTGTCGCGCATGATGCCGCTGCTGAGCGGGATTATCACGCGTACCACCTACCTGGAACTGCTGAGCGAGTTTCCCGGCGCGCTGAAACACCTGATTTCCCTCTGCGCCGCGTCGCCGATGGTAGCCAACAAGCTGGCGCGATACCCACTGCTGCTGGACGAACTGCTTGACCCGAACACGCTCTATCAGCCGACGGCGATGGACGCCTACCGCGACGAGCTGCGCCAGTATCTGCTGCGCGTGCCGGAAGAGGACGAAGAGCAGCAGCTGGAGGCGCTGCGTCAGTTTAAGCAGGCCCAGATGCTGCGCGTAGCGGCAGCGGATATCGCGGGTACGCTGCCGGTAATGAAAGTGAGCGATCACTTAACCTGGCTGGCGGAGGCGATCATCGACGCGGTAGTCCACCAGGCGTGGGTGCAGATGGTGGCCCGCTATGGCCAGCCGAAGCATCTTGCTGACCGCGAGGGGCGAGGGTTTGCCGTGGTTGGTTACGGCAAGCTGGGCGGCTGGGAGCTGGGCTACAGCTCCGATCTGGATCTGATTTTCCTGCACGACTGTCCGGCGGACGTCATGACCGACGGCGAACGTGAGATTGACGGGCGGCAGTTCTACCTGCGCCTGGCCCAGCGCATCATGCACCTGTTCAGCACCCGCACTTCGTCGGGCATTCTGTACGAGGTGGACGCGCGCCTGCGCCCGTCCGGCGCGGCAGGCATGCTGGTCACCTCGACGGACGCTTTTGCTGACTATCAGAAGAACGAAGCCTGGACGTGGGAACATCAGGCGTTAGTGCGCGCCCGCGTGGTGTACGGCGATCCGCAGCTCAAAACGCAGTTCGATGCGGTCCGCAAGTCAGTCATGACGACCCCGCGCGAGGGCAGCACCCTGCAAACTGAAGTGCGCGAAATGCGTGAGAAAATGCGCGCGCATTTGGGTAACAAACATCGCGATCGCTTTGATATTAAAGCCGATGAGGGCGGGATTACCGATATTGAGTTCATCACTCAGTACCTGGTGCTACTGCATGCCCACGACAAGCCGAAGTTAACCCGCTGGTCCGATAACGTGCGCATTCTGGAACTGCTGGCGCAAAACGACATTATGGACGAGCAGGAGGCGCAGGCCTTAACCCGCGCCTACACCACGCTGCGCGATGAGCTTCATCACCTGGCATTGCAGGAACAGCCGGGCCACGTGGCGCTGGACTGTTTTACCGCAGAGCGCGCCCAGGTGACGGCAAGCTGGCAGAAATGGCTGGTGGAGCCGTGCGTAACAAAACAAGTGTGATATTATCGCGCGCAAATTGTGAATCTTTCTGGAGTCAGGAATGAAAGTAACACTGCCAGAGTTTGAACGTGCTGGAGTAATGGTTGTCGGGGATGTGATGCTGGATCGCTACTGGTATGGGCCGACCAGCCGCATCTCTCCTGAAGCGCCGGTACCGGTGGTTAAGGTCGACACCATTGAAGAGCGTCCAGGTGGCGCGGCAAACGTGGCGATGAACATAGCCTCGCTGGGCGCGCACTCGCGTCTGGTGGGCCTGACCGGCATTGACGATGCGGCGCGTGCGCTGAGCAAGTCGCTGGCGGACGTGAACGTGAAGTGCGACTTCGTTTCTGTTCCGACACACCCAACCATCACCAAGCTGCGCGTGCTGTCGCGTAACCAGCAGCTGATCCGCCTCGATTTTGAAGAAGGGTTCGAAGGCGTTGATCCCGAGCCGCTGCACGAGCGAATTAACCAGGCGCTGGGCAACATCGGCGCGCTGGTGCTGTCTGACTACGCCAAAGGCGCGCTGGCGAGCGTGCAAACGATGATTCAGCTGGCGCGTAAAGCCAGCGTACCGGTGCTGATCGATCCGAAAGGCACCGATTTTGAGCGCTATCGCGGCGCAACCCTGCTGACGCCAAACCTTTCTGAGTTCGAAGCGGTGGCGGGCAAGTGCAAAACCGAGGAAGAACTGGTTGAGCGCGGCATGAAGATCATTGCTGACTTCGAGCTGTCCGCGCTGCTGGTCACCCGCTCCGAGCAGGGGATGACGCTGCTGCAGCCGGGCAAGGCGCCGCTGCATATGCCAACCCAGGCGCAGGAAGTGTACGACGTGACCGGTGCCGGTGATACGGTGATCGGCGTGCTGGCGGCAACGCTGGCGGCGGGTAACTCCCTGGAAGAGGCGTGCTACTTCGCGAACGCCGCGGCGGGCGTGGTCGTCGGTAAATTGGGTACTTCAACCGTTTCGCCAATCGAGCTGGAAAACGCGGTGCGCGGGCGTGCGGATACCGGTTTTGGCGTGATGACCGAAGACGAGCTGAAGGTGGCCGTTGCCGCCGCGCGCAAGCGCGGTGAAAAAGTGGTGATGACCAACGGCGTGTTTGACATCCTGCACGCGGGCCACGTGTCGTATCTGGCGAATGCGCGCAAGCTGGGCGATCGCCTCATTGTGGCAGTGAACAGCGATGCGTCGACCAAACGCCTGAAGGGCGAAACGCGCCCGGTGAACCCGCTCGAGCAACGTATGATTGTGCTTGGCGCGCTGGAAGCGGTGGACTGGGTGGTGTCGTTTGAAGAAGATACCCCGCAGCGCCTGATTGCCGGGATCCTGCCAGACCTGCTGGTGAAGGGCGGCGATTACAAGCCGGAGCAAATCGCAGGTAGCGAAGAGGTCTGGGCCAACGGCGGTGAGGTGATGGTGCTCAATTTTGAGGACGGGTGTTCAACCACCAATATCATCAAGAAGATCCAGAAAGACAGTCAGTAAAAAACGGGCCAGTTGGCCCGTTTTTTTTCACCCTCTCCCTGTGTGAGAGGGCATCAGGCCGCACTTACTCCTGATCGTCCACCGGTGGAATGGCCGGTGCCGGCTTCACTTCTTCCGGCGCATTGCGGTTTTCCAGCTCGCTCAGACGCTGTTCCAGCAGCGCCAGCTTCTCGCGGGTGCGCAGCAGAACCTGGGTCTGCACGTCAAACTCTTCGCGGCTGACTAAATCAAGGCGAACCAACTGCGCCTGCAGCGTCTGGCGGATTTTCTTCTCAACGTCATCACCAAATTCACGAATGCCCTTTGGCATGGACTCATGAACCTGACGCGCGATCTGCTCAATTTTTTTCGGGTCAATCATAATGGCTTCCCTTGATAAGTCGGTGTTGATGAACATTGTAGCGCGTCATGACCCAGGATAAAGCAGATTTGTTTGAAGCTTATGCATTGCCCAGGTTAATCAATAGCGTTATAGTTATCTCGCTTATTCTCAGGGCGGGGCGAAATTCCCCACCGGCGGTAAATCAGCTTAGCGCTGAAAGCCCGCGAGCGCTTTGGGTGAATTCTCAAAGGTCAGCAGATCCGGTGTAATTCCGGGGCCGACGGTTAAAGTCCGGATGGGAGAGAGTAACGATCCAGTCGGGCATGGGCCCGCTCACGTTATCTTTTTGCCGCTTATACGGCGCTCCTAAGACTGCCCTGATTCTGGTAACCATAATGTTAATGAGGTTTTTTTACCATGAATCAGACGCTACTTTCCTCTTTTGGCACTTCAACTCAACGTGTTGAACATGCACTGGATGCACTGCGCGAAGGCCGCGGTGTGATGGTGCTTGACGATGAAAACCGTGAAAACGAAGGCGACATGATTTTCGCCGCCGAAAACATGACCGTTGAACAGATGGCGCTGACCATCCGTCACGGCAGCGGCATCGTATGCCTGTGTATTACCGAAGATCGTCGTAAGCAGCTTGAGTTGCCGATGATGGTTGAGAACAACACCAGCGCCTTTGGTACCGGCTTTACCGTGACCATTGAAGCGGCGCATGGCGTGACTACCGGTGTATCGGCGGCTGACCGCCTGACCACCGTGCGTGCCGCCATTGCTGATGATGCGAAACCTTCCGATCTGCATCGTCCAGGCCACGTCTTCCCGCTGCGCGCGCAGGCGGGCGGCGTGCTGACCCGTGGCGGTCACACTGAAGCGACTATCGACCTGGTGACACTGGCGGGCTTTAAGCCTGCGGGCGTGCTGTGTGAACTGACCAACGATGACGGCACCATGGCCCGCGCGCCAGAGTGCATCACCTTTGCGCGTCTGCACAACATGCCGGTTGTCACAATTGAAGATCTGGTGGAATACCGCCAGGCGCACGAGCGCAAGGCCAGCTGAGACAGCTAATGTGAAAAAGCCGGGGAAACCCGGCTTTTTTGTCGCTAGTGGTAGTTAATTTTAAACAGCACCACGGTTTCAAACGGTCCGGACTGGATCGCTTTTCCCTCATCCCACGACAGCTCTGCCGTGTACTTTTGCTCATACTGCAACGTACTCCCGGTGAAGTCGGCATACTCCTGGTAGTGGTTGAAGGTAAACGGCTCCGTTCCGTTCAGAATACGCAGTTTTAGCCCGTTGCCAATCAACAGCGCCGTATCGTCAGCGCTGAGTTTTTCGTTCGTGTAGAATGACGAGTCCATTTTGAATCCATCAGAGCACTGCGCGTCCTGCACCTTGGTGGTTTTGACCGTAAATTCGCGAACGCGCGTTTTCTGGTTCACGATGTCGCGAGCGCTGAAGGTACCAAAATCGATCTCCTGGTTTTCAGGGTAGATGCTGAAGGTTGCCCCGCAGTCCAGAACGGTAATGTTTTGCAAGCCGTTGATGTGATACTTCAGGTTTTTCGCGTCGGCCATCTGGTTGACCCCGCCTTTACCGTCAAACTGCACCACGATGTAATCGCCGAGGGAACTCACGTAGCCGTGAGGCGGAATCGCCTTAATTTTTACAAACAGGCGAAAGCGGGCAATAAACGTGCGTGTCGGATGAATGTCATCCGGGTTTCCTGAGCAGATCAGGTTTTCCCAGCCCATCTGCCGTATCTGATCCGGGGTATAGATGAGGATATTCTTGTTATCAAGACACTGGCGGGTGTCCACGCCATTCGGCTGGCCCGTGGCATCGTAATCCACCCCTTCGTAGGTTACGCCAAGCTCATAGTAAGGGTCCGTTGCGGCAGGATAAGGGTTAACCCAGGCGAATACGTCTTCCGGCTCAAAGCCGCCGTTGACGTTGTGATCGCAGGTAACCGGGATTTTAATGTCATCTGATTCCCAGATTTTCTGCCCCACCTGCGCGTTGCTGGGGATAGCAAAGGGCGAGATGGTTTTTGTCTCTTCAACCGGCCCGCCTGAAGCACCAAGATAGCAGTCCAACGCCAGCGCTTCTCTTACGGGCAGAGCGGATATCAGCAGCAGGAACAGCAGATTAGCGAGCTTGCGCATTTTTATCGACCTTATGCTCGCTGAGCGTACATTTCGCCGTGCCTGAACATTGCGCGTCGACCTTTTTCAGCGCACCGTAATCATCGATGTAGCCAATGCTGTAGTAGCTGCCGTGATAGTCACCGGTAGAGGTTGTTGCCGTCGCAAACGGGGCGATCATCAGGCTGTCAAAACCGGGCAGCATGGTTTTCGCATTTTTGCTCAGCCACGCCAGCGTGATGTAATAAGGTGTAGGGTTATGCACGGTGAGCCCTTTCGCGTTTGCGGTGACTTCCATACGCATTTCTGCCTGATCGCCTGCCTTTTTGGCGATCGCTTTGGGACGCCAGAACAGTTTGATCCTGCTCTGCATCGCGACCTGCATTACGCTGCGTTCCTCGCTCGCGCTGGAACTTTTCGGCGGCACCTCGCGCAGGTTGAAATAAAACAGTGATTCCCGGTCTTTCGGCAACCGGGCGGTCGCGGCTTGCTTCACAATCCGGACCTGAGACGAGGCGCCCGCTTCAAGACGTTGAATCGGCGGAAGCGCCATAAAATGGCTGTCCTCCTTGCGTCCGTTTTCATCTTCTATCCAGGAGAGCGCCAGATAAGGCAACGTTTTGCTCTGGTTATCAATCTTGAGGCTGCTGGCCTTATCGCTTTCCGGAAACACAATGCGGGTGCGGTCCAGGTTAACGGCGGCGTGGGTGGTAAATGCGGTGCCGATTAACATCAGGCACAGGCTAGTGAATGAGGTCAGTTTCATCATGGTTTCTTACTGGCATGGCAGTATCAACTGCATACTGTTTTCAAGGTGTGAAGGCAGCGAGAAGCGACACTGCTGATTGTCACCCCACGTTACCCGCAATTGTTGTTCAGGCTCTACCGCACCCAGCCAGACGTGGCCTTCGTCGGCGACCATGCCGATTTGCTGGTCACTTTCCAGCAGGTGAACAATCGCGCCCAGCGGCGGGGTGCCGGCTGGCGTACGTAGAATGCCGGCAATATCGTTGCCTGCGCGCGTCGCAATCTGGCGATAGCCAATCGCCCCCTCGGTCCAGGTGGTGGTCGTAATGCGGTTGTCCACATCGACGCCGTCAGGCAGGTTATCCAGATTGACCTGTACGCTGGCGGGAGAGTAACTGGAAACCGACGGTAAAACGCCGATACCAAAGCGGTTGGTTTCATCCCGTGACATGTTCAGCGGAATGTTGCCGACGCCGTCGGTGCTGACCATCACGCGCGGTTCGTTTCCGTAGCTGCGACGGTGCAGCGCTGCGCCTTTGGCCGTTGAGGTAAACGAGCCATTCCAGCTGGCGCTCAGGGAGTTATATTCATCAGCTTTATAACTTCCGGAGATATTCAGATCGCCAAACGGTGAATAATGCTGATAGTTACCGCTCATCTGTGCGCCCGCGTCCGCGTGTTCACTCTCCGTCCCCGCGGAGACGCCCCAGGTATTATTGCGATCGGACGTGTCGTACCAGGAGACATTTTGGCTCAGGCTATCGCTGTTGTGCAGATCGTAACTGAGGCGATGATCCGGATCGATCGGTACGCTCAGGGACAGGTAAAATTGCGTATCGTCGTCTTCATCCTCGTAATGGGTCTTGCTCCAGGAGAGGGTGACGCCGAGGTTTTTCCAGCGCCCCAGATCAAAGTTATAGCCTGCGGTAATGCTTCCGGTCGTGGACGGGGCTTCGTTCCACCAGGTCTGACGCAGTACGTTGACGTAGAGGTTGAGCGATAACGGGCTGATGTACTGGCTGGCGGTTACGCTCAGCGTCTGCTTTTCTGTCTGACGATCGTTGTCGTCATAATCAAGGAAGCGGGCATAGCTCAGGAATTTCCGATCGGAGTAGCGGTAGCTGGCAAGCGTAAGCTGGCTGCCGGTGGTATCGAAACGCTTACTGTAGTTAAAACGATAGCTGTAACCCGTCTGGCTATCCTGGAAGGGGAGCTGGCTGGTGGCCTGCGTGACGTCAAAAGAGAGGGCACCCAGATGCGCCATATTTTGCCCGATCCCAGCGGCAATGGAACGGTAATGATCCCCGTCGGCAAGCGTCCCGCCATAGAGCGAGGTGTTTGACAGCATTCCCCATGAGAATTCACCGCTCATAAAACCGGTGTCTTCGACATCGTGAGAGGCGTCTTTACGCGCTTTACCCGCCGCCAGCTTGTAGCGAACCTGCCCTTTACGCGTTAAAAAAGGCACCGATTCCGCCGAGACCTGGAAAGTGCTGACGCGCCCGTCTTCCTCCGTCACTTTTACGTCCAGCGTCCCCTGAACGGACTGGTTAAGATCCTGAATAACAAAGGGACCAGGCGGAACTTTACTTTGATAAATTACGCGATCGGCCAGGCTGACGGTGACGGTCGCGTTGGTTTGCGCGATACCGGTAATTTGTGGCGCATAGCCACGCAGCGACCAGGGGAGCATGCGCTCATCGCTGATCAGGGAGGCGCCGGTATAGGTAAAAGCGTCAAAGATTGAGGACTGGAAGTCCGTTTCACCCAGCGTCAGCTTAGCACCAAGTGAAGGAAGAGGGCGGAACATGTAGACGCGCGAAAAGCGTCCGTCATGATCCGAACCTGCATCGGTATGCGTTTGGCTGTACTGATAATCACTGCGCAGGCGCCATGCGCCCATATTCGCGCCCGCCGTGCCATAGGTGTTGGCGTTGTTGGTGCTGCTGCCGTCGCTGGGCTGATAGTGGCTGGCGAACAGGTTGTAATCCAGAATCACGCCCGGTACGCCATTGTCCCACGTTGCGGGTGGCATCCAGTCGGCGGCGCGGTACAGCAACCATGCCTGGGGTACGGTGACCTTCAGCGTCTGGGTCGCTTGTTCAAAATTAAAGGTGATATCCGGTCTGGAGGAAAAGTCGACGCATCCCTCTTTTTCGGGTAAGGCGTCGCGGACTTCCTCTTTCAGGGCAAACGTATCCGCCAGTTCAGGAGGAATACACACCTGTACCGTGTTATTTACCTCTTTCCAGCTAAGCTGCCAGCCGTTAGCCAGCGGTGTGTCGTTAATGGATACGGTAACAAAATAGCTGCCAGGGGTAACCGCTATTTCATTTTTAAAAAGGGAGAGATCAACGCTACTCCGCTGGTCTTTATCAATGGCATTGATATTAAACTCGGTGGCAGAGGCAATCTTCGTCATTAACAGGGACGCAATGATGATTTTAGATTGTAATTTATATGTCATCATCCTGTTACCAAAATAATATCACATACCGGCTGGCAAATAATGCCAGCCGGTTTTATCGTGATGCATTACCTTATTTGTACATCAGCACATAGTTGGCAGTCGCTTCAACCTGACCCGCTGTGGCAGTTTTACCCTGAGCAACTTCCATTAATGCTTTGAAGTGCAGAGTCTGAGTGGTGGAACCCGCCAGCAGATCGACCGTTTGAGCCGAACCCAGGGTGATGTTGGCTTCGTTGTTGTCCAGCAGACGAACACCGACGTTCTGAGCACCGCTTGCATAGGTGTTGCTCATCAGGCTGGTGTCAGTAGCGTCAGTTGCTGCGCTGGTGAAGGTCACGTCAACTTTGGTCACTGGCGTATCCGTTTCGTCCGCCGGATCGTCAAGCTGGCAGTTCTCCAGATTGATATCAACCGGAACAGCGGTAGACTTTTTGTTAGCGTTGATCACGGCAGTGGTAACTTCACCGAGGTCCACTTCTTTATCAACGCTGTCTGGTGCAATGCTGCACGGTGCATCAATGACCACGCCTTTGAATTTGATTTTGCCGGAACCCTGGTCATCAGCAAAAGCAGAACCCGAAACGATGGCAGCCATCGCAACCGCTAACAATACTTTTTTACCCATATACATGAAAATATCCTTTTTCAATTGAATTCATAATCTGAATATTAATTTTCAGAATACTCGCAAAGTATAACGGGATGAGGGAGGCTTTTACGATTAATGAGGCTTAAAGATATTTTTAGAGGAGGTTAATATATAATTTATTACTATCGTAACCGGTTAATATTTCATGCAGCAGCGGTTTTTTAAGCGCAATTTAATTGGGGAATATTGCACTTAAAAATATCCATAAAAACTCTTGATTTTCCAATTGTAAATACAGAGCCGCAGACAGTGTAAAATGCAACGGCTGTGCTGGGGCGCATCAAAGAATTGCCCTCATCGATGAGGGCATCCGTGTCAGCCTATACCTGCCGTTTGCAGCAGAACCAGGCTTAACCCCATCACCGACATGCCGCACAGCACGCCGTAGCTGGGATTATTGTTAGGATCGATCTCTTTCGCCAGCGGCATCAGCTCATCTACGGAGAGGGCAACCATAATCCCGGCCACGGCAGCCATAATCGCCGCCATCACGACAGGGGAGACGAGGCTTCCAAGGATCAGCCACGCCAGCACGCCGCCGAGAATTTCGGCCATCCCGGAAATCCCCGCCCAGAAGACGGCTGTACGTTTTGAACCCGTTGCGGCATAAACCGGCCCGGCCACGGCAAGTCCTTCAGGAATATTGTGTAAGGCTACCGCCAGCGCGACACCAAATCCCATTTCCAGATTACTGCTGGCCGTGACATACGTGGCGACACCTTCCGGGAAGTTGTGCAGGCTGATACCCAGCGTCAGCAGGATCGCCGTGCGCTTGATGTTGCCGGGGATTGGAGTAACGCTTTTTTGCATCAAATCCTGAGGGTGGGCGTGGGGCAGCATACGGTCGAGCGCAAAATAGCCCAGCAGGCCGACGATGAACATGCCGTAGCCCAGAACCGGAGACATGCCCTCGGTGTGAAGTGCTGCTGGCAGCATCTCCATCAGCGAGATAAGCAGCATGATGCCAGCGGCGAAGCCCAGCGAGAACGCCAGAAGACGATTAGACGGTTTTTGCCCGAGCACGCCGAGGAACGCACCGATAAAGGTCGCGGCACCCGCAAGCACGGTCAAAATTAAGGGTACTGACATGCACTCTCCTTAAGGGATATCTTACGTTCAAATTTCCTGATGATGATCTTCACGGTTATCTGCGTTTATCTTCACCTGAATGCGCGTAATGTAGAACCATCAAATTGACACCTTCTCTAAGGATACCACCATGTCTTCTTCTCGTATGCCTGCACTGTTTTTAGGCCACGGCAGCCCAATGAACGTTCTGGAAGACAACGTTTATACCCGCGCCTGGCGTCATCTGGGGGAGACATTGCCGCGTCCGAAGGCGATTGTGGTGGTGTCTGCGCACTGGTTTACCCGTGGTACCGGCGTGACGGCCATGGAAACGCCTAAAACCATTCATGATTTCGGCGGCTTCCCGCAGGCGCTGTATGATACGCATTATCCGGCTCCCGGCTCGCCTGCGCTGGCACAGCGGCTGGTAGAGTTGCTCGCACCTGTTCCAGTGGCGCTGGATAAAGAAGCCTGGGGCTTTGACCACGGCTCGTGGGGTGTACTGATTAAGATGTACCCTGATGCAGATATTCCGATGGTGCAGTTAAGTATCGACAGCACTAAACCGGCGGCCTGGCATCTGGAAATGGGCCGCAAACTGGCGACCCTGCGTGATGAGGGCATCATGCTGGTGGCAAGCGGCAACGTGGTGCATAACCTGCGTACGGCGCGCTGGCACGGTGAGAACACGCCATACCCGTGGGCGAGCGCTTTTAACGCCTACGTCAAAGCGAACCTGACCTGGCAAGGCCCGGTTGAGAAGCATCCGTTAGTGAACTATCTGGATCACGAAGGCGGTTCGCTCTCTAACCCGACGCCGGAACACTTCCTGCCGCTGCTGTATGTGTTAGGTGCATGGGACGGTCAGGAGCCGGTTACCATTCCGGTTGACGGCATTGAGATGGGCAGTTTGAGTATGCTGTCGGTGCAGGTGGGGTAAAAACATGCCCGGTAAGCGTAGCGCCACCGGGCAAGTTTTATTCAACAAAAATATGCGGATAGAACCGTGACAGATCCTGCGTAATCAACGCGCGATCTTCGCGAATACCAATCCCGGCAGGTTGATCGTTAATAAGCCAGCTGCCGATCAGCGTATAGCTGTCGCCAAACTTCGGCAGTTGATAAAACTCCTGGACGATCATCCCTTCTTCACCGTACGGCCCTTCAACCGCTTCCAGCGTTTTACCGTTTTCGATAATGGAGACGTTCGCGCCTTCGCGGGAAAAGATAGGCTTAACGACGTATTTCTCCATCGGCGGGAACTCATCTTCGGCAAAGTAAGCTGGCAACAGGTTAGGGTGGTTCGGGAACATCTCCCACAGCATCGGCAGCAGGGCTTTGTTGGAGATAATGCTCTTCCACGCCGGTTCCAGCCAGCGCACGCCCGCGTCTTCCAGCTTGGTGGAGAACATTTCACGCAGCATGTATTCCCACGGATAGAGCTTGAACAGGTTGCTGATCACCTGATCCTGCATATCCGTAAACTGACCTTTTTCACCCAGGCCGATATCCTCGATATAGAGGAACTCCGTCGCCACTTCCGCTTCGGCCGCGCAGTCCTGCAGATACTGAACCGTGCCCCTGTCTTCTTCCGTGTCGCGACAGCAGGCAAGATGCAGCAGATTGAAGCCAAACTGCTCCCGCAGTTCGGCGAAACGCTCAATCAGCTTTTCCTGCAGGCTGTTGAACTGGTCGCTACCTTCCGGCAGGTTTCCGGCGTTCATCTGATCTTCCAGCCAAATCCACTGGAAGAATGCCGCTTCGTAAAGAGAGGTCGGCGTATCCGCGTTGTTTTCTAAAAGCTTCGGCTCACCCACGCCGTCCCACGCCAGATCGAGGCGAGAGTAAAGCGAAGGCTGATTCGTTTTCCACGACTGACGAACGAAACTCCAGGTGTGCTTCGGAATACGGAATTTAGTCATCAGCTCGTCGCTGTCGATGACTTTATCCACCACCTTCAGGCACATCTGGTGCAGCTCGGCCGTCACCTCTTCCAGTTTTTCCACCTGGTCGAGCGTCAGTTTGTAGTAAGCATCTTCACACCAGTACGGCTCGCCGTACATGGTGTGGAAGTTAAAACCGTATTCAGTGGCTTTTTCGCGCCAGTCCGGGCGCTCGGTAATACCGACTCGTTCCATGATCAGCCGCCCATTGAGCGAGTGGAAGTGCCTGTTGCACTACGCTGCATGCTGGTCTGTTTCGCCACAGACTCACCGAACCCACCGCGGGTGATAGTGCTGGTGGTCGCAGGCTTCGGCGCCATCGCGGTTTTCGGGACGGTCACGGTGCGGCCCGGGGTCGCTGCGCCATAGCCTTTGCCGCTGGCATCGGTATATTGACCATAAGCCGGGCTGGCCGGGTTTTTCGAGCTAAACAGCGGTTGCT
The DNA here is from genome assembly GCF_014896175.1 of Enterobacter cloacae complex sp. I3. Lineage (NCBI taxonomy): Bacteria > Pseudomonadati > Pseudomonadota > Gammaproteobacteria > Enterobacterales > Enterobacteriaceae > Enterobacter > Enterobacter cloacae complex sp. I3. Next base: position 57,678 of record NZ_JADBQZ010000011.1, on the reverse strand, counting down.
GCTGATAGCCCGCACCGCCGCCCATCAGGCGGCCCATCATGTAGCCTGCCATTAATGGCATCCAGAAGCTGCCGCTGGACTGCGCCTGCGCCTGATTCTCCGGCGCAGTACCTGCCTGAGCTGGCGTCTGCTGACACTGTCCTTCACCAAATTCCGCCACGCAGTCTTCGCGTGAGGCGTATTTCGGCGCGGTGCGTTCCGCTTCTTTCAGGGCGTTGGTGTAGGCGGTTTTACATTCTGCTGCCTGGCCGGTTGCGGCGGAGCAGTCGTCCGCGTTTTGATACAGCGAAACCGTTTCGTCGTTTTTCTCACAGCCTGCCAGCATAAAGACCGCAGTTACTGCCAGCGCAACAGGGGTGAGATGACGTGCGTTCCAGCTTTTGCGGAACGACGCGTGATTGATCGTTTTTGTCCGTTTCATGTTTGTCTTCCAGGACCCAGTGGTAATAACGCTCAGGATAGTGGATGAGTGGTTGAAAATGAAGCGAAGAGGGTCGGAATCAGGGGGATCTTTACGTTGGCTTACGTTCGGGTGTGATTCAGCAGCGCCCTCTCCCGGTGAGAGAGGGCGTGATAACACTCTTAGTTACGGAACGGGTTAGAACCGCTGCTTGCAGGTGCCGTGCTACGCGCGGCCGCTGGCTGTGCGGCAGGGGCGCTGCCGTTAGCGTTGAAGTTATCAACGGCGGCAACCTGCTCCGGGTTCTCCGGCGCAACGCTGTCCGGCGAGGTAGAGACCGGTTTGCCCAGCGCGCTGTTCAGCATCTGCAGGTCTTGCTCGTTCAGCGTACCCAGAGCCTGCTTAATGTTCAGCTGGTTAATCAGGTACTGATAACGCGCGCTGGAGAGCTGCTGTTTCGCGTTGTACAGCGTGGTGGTCGCGTCGAGCACGTCAACGATAGTACGTGTACCGACCGAGTAACCCGCTTCCATCGCGTCCAGGGAGCTCTGTGCAGACACAACGGCCTGTTTATAGGCGTTGATGCTGCTGATAGACGCGTTCACGTTGTTGAAGGACGAACGCACGGTCTGCACCACGTTGCGGTGCGCGCTTTCCAGCTGCTCGCTCGCGCCAACAAAGTTGTACTGCGCCTGTTTCACCTGAGAGTTGACCTGACCGCCCTGGTACAGTGGCAGAGAGAAGCTCAGGCCCACTTTGTTCTGACCCATATTGCTGTCGTCATACTGGGCAGAATTGGTTTTAGAGCCGCTGTAGGTCGTGTCAGAAACGCCGGTGGACGCGCTCAGGCTCAGGGTTGGCAGATGGCCGTCCTGCGCCTGACGAATTTGCTCGCGGGCCAGGTCCTGGCTCAGACGCGCCTGCAGCAACGTCAGGTTGCGGTTTTCCGCCTCTTTCAGCAGGGCGTTAACGGCCTGCGGCTTATCCGTTTTGAAGCTGTCGACGTTCAGGGAAGCCAGCTCAGGATAGTAATTCCCGGTGACCTGGCGCAGGGATTCCAGCGCGTTGTCGAGGTTGTTACGCGCGGTCACTTCGTTGGCCAGCACGGTGTCGTACTGTGAACGGGCGTTCTGCACGTCGGTGATCGCCACCAGACCCACGTTGAAGCGCTGGGTGGTTTGATCCAACTGGCGGTAGATCGCCTGTTTCTGCGCTTCGGTGTAGGAGAGCGCGTCAATGGCGCTCAGCACGTTGAAGTACGCGGTGGCAGTATTCAGGATCAGCGTTTGCTGGTCGGTCTGATAGGTCACATCCTGGATGCCCGCGCTCTTTTCCTGCAGGGTCAGGGCGCGCCATTTGGACATATCAAACAGCGTCTGTGTTAATTGCAGTGAGGCGCTGGTAGCATTGGAGTTAACGCCGTTAGCGTCGCGGAAACCGTTGCTGTAGGTATAATCTGCACCTAAACCTAACTGCGGCAGCAGTGGGCTACGCGCTTCGTTAATCTTTTCAAACGCAGCATCACGATCGGCCGCTGATTTACGTAAATCAGGGTTGCCCAGACGTGCCTGCTGGTAGACCTGTAACAGGTTTTCCGCCTGGCTCATTGCACTGAAGCCCGTCAGGCTCAGGCCGATAAGGATGGGGAGCAATTTCTTCATTTGCATTCCTTGTTGTGAAGCAGTATTAGCGCTGATCTAATTAAAAAATAATTGCCGATTCTAACAGAATCATCCACACCAAAAGGTTGGCGTTACGTGCCATCTGGCGGTAATTTGCACCAATCTACCATATAGCCTTACAAACGGCAGCCAAACAGCCTTGAAATTCATAATTTCATCACCATTGCTACCAGGACTCGACTCATGCAAAAACCAGAAAAGTTGCCCGTGACATTCGCCAAAAACGATGTAGAAATTATTGCACGAGAAACGCTTTATAGCGGTTTTTTTTCGATGGATCTTTACCGTTTCAGGCATCGCCTGTTCAACGGTGAAATGAGCGGCGAAATCAGACGTGAAATTTTTGAGCGCGGGCATGCGGCTGTCTTGCTACCCTTTGACTCAGTGCGTGACGAAGTCGTGCTGGTGGAGCAGATCCGCATTGCCGCGTATGACACCAGTGAAAGCCCGTGGCTGCTGGAGATGGTGGCAGGGATGATCGAAGAGGGCGAGTCGGTTGAAGACGTCGCCCGTCGCGAGGCGCTGGAAGAGGCCGGGCTGGTGGTAGGCCGCACAAAACCAGTGTTGAGCTATCTGGCGAGTCCGGGTGGCACCAGCGAACGCTTATCCATTATGGTGGGCGAAGTGGACGCCACGACCGCAGAAGGTATTCACGGTCTGGCTGATGAAAACGAAGATATTCGGGTTCATGTGGTGAGCCGGGAACAGGCTTATCAGTGGGTAGAAGAGGGGAAAATCGACAACGCAGCGTCTGTCATCGCCCTGCAATGGCTGCAGCTGCATTATCAGACATTACGAAACGAGTGGAAAAAATGAAGCGCTATACGCCTGACTTCCCAGAAATGATGCGCCTGTGCGAAACCAATTTCGCACAGCTGCGCCGCCTGCTGCCGAGAAACGACGCACCCGGCGAAACGGTAAGCTATCAGGTAAGCAACGCGCAGTATCGGTTAACGATAACAGAATCAACGCGCTACACTACGCTGGTGGAAATAGAACAAACAGCGCCCAGCATCAGCTACTGGAGCATGCCGTCAATGACGGTGCGTCTCTATCATGACGCGATGGTCGCTGAAGTGTGTTCAAGTCAGCAGATCTTTCGCTTCAAGGCGCGGTATGATTATCCGAATAAAAAGTTGCATCAACGCGACGAAAAGCATCAAATTAACCAGTTTTTAGCCGACTGGCTAAGATATTGTTTAGCACATGGAGCAATGGCGATTCCGGTTTGTTAGCGTCATAAACCTACCTAAGGACACCATTTGGAAAGCCTGTTGAACCTGACTGTTGCTGGTGGGGCGCCAGTCAGGATATTACAAATCACCGATACCCACCTTTTTGCCGAAAAGCATGAAACTTTGCTGGGGGTTAATACCTGGGAGAGTTATCAGGCGGTACTGAGCGCCATTCACGCTGAACATCGCGACTGCGACCTGATTGTCGCAACGGGCGATCTGGCGCAGGACCAGTCCTCCGCGGCCTACCAGCATTTTGCTGAAGGCATCGCGAGCTTTAGCGTGCCTTGCGTCTGGCTGCCCGGAAACCACGATTTCCAGCCCGCAATGTACAGCTCCCTTCAGGATGCGGGGATTTCTCCGGCGAAGTGCGTATTTGCGGGTGAACAGTGGCAGATCCTGCTGCTGGACAGCCAGGTATTTGGCGTCCCGCACGGTGAATTAAGCGAGTTTCAACTCGACTGGCTGGAGACCAAACTGGCTGCCGAACCTGAACGTCATACGCTGCTGTTGCTCCATCATCATCCGCTGCCGGCGGGCTGCAGCTGGCTGGATCAGCACAGCCTGCGTAACTCCGCGGCGCTGGATAGCGTGCTGGCGAAATACCCGCGCGTGAAACACCTGCTGTGCGGACACATCCATCAGGAACAGGATCTCGACTGGAACGGACGCCGCATGCTGGCGACGCCGTCAACCTGTGTGCAGTTTAAGCCGCACTGCGCCAACTTTACGCTGGATACCATCGCGCCAGGCTGGCGCTGGCTGGAACTGCATGCCGACGGCACGCTGACCACGGAAGTCTGCCGTCTGGCAGGCGCAGAGTTCCGCCCGGATACCGCTTCAGAAGGCTACTGATGTCTACGCTCCTTTATCTGCACGGATTCAACAGCTCGCCGCGCTCCGCAAAAGCGACGCAGTTTCGCCAGTGGCTGAGCGAGCATCACCCCCACGTTGAGATGATTATCCCGCAGCTGCCGCCGTACCCGGCGGAGGCGGCGGAAATGCTCGAATCGATCGTGCTTGAACACGGCGGTGAATCCTTTGGCGTAGTCGGCTCATCGCTGGGCGGGTACTATGCCACCTGGCTCTCACAATGCTTTATGCTGCCCGCCGTTGTGGTTAATCCGGCGGTACGGCCATTTGAGCTGCTGAGGGACTTTCTTGGCGAAAACGAGAACCCCTACACCGGGCAGCAATATGTGCTAGAGTCACGCCATATTTACGATCTCAAAGTTATGCAGGTCGACCCGCTTGAAGCGCCGGATCTCATCTGGCTGCTGCAGCAGACGGGTGATGAAGTGCTGGATTACCGCCAGGCAGTGGCGTATTACGCCTCCTGCCGCCAGACTATAGAAGAGGGCGGAAACCATGCTTTCACGGGCTTTGAGGATCATTTCACCCAGATTGTCGATTTTCTTGGACTGCACAGCCACTGACAATCAATGCGAATTGCTAGTTTAAATCATGACGCAAACCTATAACGCTGATGCCATTGAGGTACTCACCGGGCTTGAGCCGGTTCGCCGCCGCCCGGGGATGTATACCGATACGACGCGCCCGAACCATCTGGGCCAGGAAGTTATTGATAACAGTGTGGACGAAGCGCTGGCGGGCCATGCCAAACGCGTTGACGTCATCCTGCACGCCGATCAGTCGCTGGAGGTCATCGACGACGGTCGCGGCATGCCGGTGGACATCCACCCGGAAGAGGGCGTGCCTGCCGTTGAGCTGATTCTCTGCCGACTGCACGCGGGCGGTAAGTTCTCCAACAAGAACTATCAGTTCTCCGGTGGTCTGCACGGCGTGGGGATTTCCGTGGTGAACGCCCTGTCCAAACGCGTGGAAGTGAACGTCCGTCGCGACGGCCAGGTCTACAACATCGCGTTTGAAAACGGCGAGAAGGTGCAGGATCTGCAGGTTGTCGGCACGTGCGCTAAACGCAACACCGGCACGAGCGTCCACTTCTGGCCTGACGAAAGCTTCTTCGACAGCCCGCGTTTTTCCGTTTCTCGCCTGACGCATCTGCTGAAAGCCAAAGCGGTACTGTGCCCGGGCGTGGAAATTACCTTTAAAGATCACGTCAACAACACCGAGCAGACCTGGTGCTATGCCGATGGCCTGAACGACTACCTGTGCGAAGCGGTAAACGGCCTGCCGACGCTGCCGGAAAAACCGTTTGTCGGTAACTTTAGCGGTGATACCGAAGCGGTGGACTGGGCGTTGCTGTGGCTGCCGGAAGGCGGCGAGCTGCTGACCGAAAGCTACGTCAACCTGATCCCAACCATGCTCGGCGGTACCCACGTCAACGGCCTGCGTCAGGGACTGCTGGACGCGATGCGTGAGTTCTGCGAATACCGCAACATTCTGCCGCGCGGCGTGAAGCTCTCGGCGGAAGATATCTGGGACCGCTGCGCCTACGTGCTCTCCGTGAAGATGCAGGATCCGCAGTTTGCCGGTCAGACCAAAGAACGTCTGTCATCGCGCCAGTGCGCGGCGTTCGTCTCCGGCGTGGTGAAAGATGCGTTTACCCTGTGGCTGAACCAGAACGTTCAGGCGGCTGAGATGCTGGCTGAAATGGCCATCTCCAGCGCCCAGCGTCGTCTGCGTGCCGCGAAGAAAGTGGTGCGTAAAAAGCTGACCAGCGGCCCTGCGCTGCCGGGCAAGCTGGCGGACTGCACCGCGCAGGATCTCAACCGCACCGAGCTGTTCCTCGTGGAAGGGGATTCGGCGGGTGGGTCGGCCAAACAGGCGCGCGATCGTGAATATCAGGCGATCATGCCACTCAAGGGTAAGATCCTGAACACCTGGGAAGTCTCTTCAGACGAAGTGCTGGCCTCGCAGGAAGTGCACGACATCTCCGTTGCGATCGGCATCGATCCGGACAGCGAGGATCTGAGCCAGCTGCGCTACGGCAAGATCTGCATTCTCGCGGATGCGGACTCCGATGGTCTGCACATCGCCACGCTGCTGTGCGCGCTGTTTGTGAAGCACTTCCGCACGCTGGTGAAAAACGGTCACGTCCACGTGGCGCTGCCGCCGCTCTACCGTATCGACCTCGGCAAAGAGGTGTACTACGCGCTGACGGAAGAAGAGAAGGCGGGCGTGCTGGAGCAGCTTAAGCGTAAGAAGGGCAAACCAAATGTGCAGCGCTTTAAAGGGCTGGGCGAAATGAACCCGATGCAACTGCGCGAAACGACGCTGGATCCGAACACGCGCCGCCTGGTGCAGCTGACGATCAGCGACGAAGACGAACAGCAAACCAACGCCGTGATGGATATGCTCCTCGCCAAGAAACGTTCGGAAGACCGACGTAACTGGCTGCAGGAGAAAGGGGATATGGCGGATATTGAGGCCTGATACCCTCACCCTAACCCTCTCCCACAGGGAGAGGGAATGGATCGTAGGCCCGGTAAGCATTAGCGCCACCGGGCTTTTTTACATCAAAACTCCATCTTCACCGTAAACTGCACTTCGCGCGGGTCGCCAATCTGGTTGCCCAGGTTGTTGGTCGCAATCGACGACGTGTAGTAGGTCTTATCAAACAGGTTCTTCACGTTCACCTGCAGCGTCACCGGATACTGCAGCTTCATCTTATACGCCGCAAACGCATCCGCCACGAAATAGCCCGGCAGATAATAATCCGCACCGTTGGTCGCCGAGCGGCGGCTAACGCCGTGCCCGCCACCGCCGAGCGTCAGGGTATTTCTGGCAAACGCATTGTGAATATCGTAGGTGAGGAAGAGTGAGCCGGTGTGGCGCGGCACGTTCGGCAGCGGTTTACCCGCGTAATCCGGGTCCTCCAGCACCTTCGCGTCGGTATAGCCGTAGCTGGCGATAATATTGGTGTTCTCGGTCAGTGACCCGGCAAGATCCACCTCCACGCCCTGAGATCGCACGCGGCCCGCGGTTTTGGCGATGGTTTCGCCCCCAATGCTTTCGGTATACAGCACGTTGCGCTTGTGAATATCAAACAGCGCGATATTGGCGGTAATGCCGTCGAACAGATCGAACTTTGCCCCTACTTCGTACGCGTTTGAGGTTTCCGGCGGCAGGTCGCCAATGTAGCTCGCAATGGACGACTGCGGCATAAACGTCTGCGAATAGTTGGCAAACAGCGAGACTGCTGGCGTCAGTTTGTAAACCAGCCCCAGCTTCGGCGTCCACTGCTCGTCGCGGCTGTCGGTATTGACGTTAAACGGACGACCTTTGCCCGCGTACTGGGTGTAATACTGGTAGCGCAGCCCGGCGACGGCGATCCATTTATCCGTCAGGTACAGGGCATCCTGGGCGTAGGCCGAGTAGCTCTCCTGCTTGAGCGTCTGGTCGCTGTCAGCGGCGGAGACGGTTGTACACTCGTCGAGTTTGCCGTAAACCGGATTATAGATATTGAAACCTTTAACGTTCTTACAGCGCATCATGTCCTTGCGCAGCAGATCGTAATTTTCATACGACACGCCGGTGAGGATCTCATTATAAAAGCCCGCGATATCCACGTTGCCCTGCAGATCCGCACGGGTGCTGTGCATGCGCTGGGTCGAGCCCTGGGTTGCATCCACCCGGCGGGTCAGGGTGCCGGTTTTTGAATCGTAGGCCATGACGCGGGCCTGGTTGTCGCTGTATTTATCCTGGCTGTAGCTGTAGTCGAACTTCGCGGTCCACTGGCTGTTGAGGCGGTATTCCGCGTTAAGCTGAGCGAGATCGGACTGCCCGTCGGTCACGTTAAACGGCTCGTCAAAGCGGGTTTTGCGATCGACGTCGACGGCCTTTTTAGTGTTGAGATCGAAGATCGTTCCGCGATCGAACGGCGTCTTATAGTCGCGATGCGAATAGAGCACGGTCACGGTGGCATCGTCGCCGAACCAGGTCAGCGACGGGGCGATAAACGTGCTGCGTTCGTTGCCGAAGTTGCGCCAGTAATCCTCGTCCTGATACTCGCCCGTGAGGCGATACGCCAGGCGCGTGCCCTCAATCGGACCGGTGACATCGATCTGTCCGGTGCCGCCGCCAAAGCTGGAAGAGGTGGCAGAAATCGAGCCACCGAAGATTTTCTCCGGGCGCTTCGTGACGACGTTAATCAGGCCGCCCGGATCGAGAATGCCGTACAGCGTTGAGGCCGGGCCTTTCAGCACCTCCACGCGTTCTGTTGCGGCGTTAAAGCTGCGCGGCAGCACGGTGCGCAGGCCGTTGGTCATGATCGAGCCGTCGCGGTTTGCGCCAAACCCGCGGCGCACAAAGGCATCCTGCGTACCGCCCAGGGTGTTGGTCTGCACCACGTTGCTGACGTTATAGAGCGCTTCATCGAGCGTGGTGGCGTGCTGATCCGCCAGCACCTTATCGCTGACGGTATTCACCACCTGCGGGATATCCAGCATCGGCATGTTGGTCAGCGTGGCGGTGGAGGTATTCAGCGGCTGGTAGCCGTTGGTGGCCTCCGCCGTAGCATTTGGATCGGCGGTGACGGTAAGCGTTTCGCCGTCTTTAGCCGTGGTGTCTGCTGCCTGCGACAGCGGCGCCATAAACAGCAGTGAAAAGAGCGCGCGCCCTTTTATCCCAGAGAGTGAAGGTGTGAACGTAGCCATTACAACTGTTATCCCAAAATATCCGTGAAGCACCTTCACGGAAGAACCTGTGAGTCATTGCCCTTTATGGTCTGCCCGTTAGCCAGAACTGGCATCGAACATGTAATTGAGAATCATTCAATCATGCGGAAATGTAGTAGTAAATGAAAAAAGCTAAAAATCGGCTACATCTCTGAAACGTAACGGAAAAGCGCAGTGGTAGCAGGTTAATTAATTGAAAAATAAGTCTTTATTGTTTTACCGGCCAGTGTAGTAGCACACCGTTACCCCTGGTTTTTTCAGGGTGTTTCTTCCCTTGACTACTACACGGCGCGGCCTCAAACTCTCAAAAGAGAATGATTTTTATTTATATTTGTTTCCCTTTTTTTATTACGTTGGCATGCACGTGGCTCACAACACGACAAAACCGGGTCTGGTTCTGGAGAATCTTTCTGCCGGTTATCAGAAAAAAATCATCGTTGATGATATTTCCCTTGCGATCCCCCAGCAGAAAATCACCGTTCTGGTGGGGGCGAACGGCTGCGGAAAATCCACGCTGCTGAGTACCATCGCGCGTTTGCTTCAGCCGCTTGGTGGCGCGGCGGTTCTCGACGGCAAGGCGATCCACGCGCAGCCGACGAAAGCCGTCGCCCGCCAGCTTGGCATCCTGCCGCAGTCTCCGCTGCTGCCGGAAGGGTTAACCGTCTTTGAGCTGGTCTCGCGCGGGCGTTTTCCCTGGCAGAACGTTATGCGCCAGTGGAGCGACGAGGACGAGCAGGCGGTGGAGGAGGCCCTGCGCCTGACCGGCACGGCCGAGTTTGCCCACATGCCCGTCGAAAGCCTGTCCGGCGGCCAGCGTCAGCGCTGCTGGATCGCCATGGCGCTGGCGCAGCAAACGCCCTATATCCTGCTGGATGAACCCACCACGTTCCTCGATCTCCGCTACCAGGTGGAGATCCTCGAACTGCTGCATACGCTGACGCGCGAGCACGGACGTACCGTGGTGGTGGTGCTGCACGATCTCAACTTCGCCGTGAGCTACGGCGATTCGCTGGTCTTTTTACGCCAGGGAAAAGTCGAGGGCGTACTGCATGAAGGGGACGCCTGCACGCCGGAGCTGATTAAAGCGGTGTTTGATGTCGACGTGCATATGTCCATCAATCCGCTGACCGGTAAACCGTTCTTTATGCCGTTTCGCCAGGTCGCAAAACAGCCATGATGCGCACCTCTCTGGCTTTCCTGATGTTCGCCGTGCTGCTGGCAACGGGTGCGATTGCCCATCTGGGGATCGGCGCCCGCTTTATCGCCCCGCATACGGTGGTGGAGGCCATCCTTCACTTCGATCCGCGCAATTTCGACCATAACATCATCATCAAGCTCAGACTGCTGCGCCTCTGCGCCGCGATGGTGACGGGCGCCGCGCTCGGCGTGGCGGGCGTGCTGCTGCAATCCACGATCCGCAACCCGCTCGGCGAACCGCATATTCTGGGGCTCAACGCCGGGGCGGCGCTGGCGGTGGTGCTGACGAGCGCGCTGGGGATGACGCTGCCGTTTGGGCGCCCGCTGATTGCCGCCGCCGGAGCCGCGGCGCTGTTTCTGCTGGTGCTCACGTTCTCCTCGTCCGGACGCACCGGGCTTACGCCGATGAAGGTCACGCTGTGCGGCGTGGCGATGTCGGCGTTTGCCTCGTCGATTACCGCCACGGTGCTCATCCTCGATGAACAGACGTTGCTCGCCATGCGCACCTGGCTGGCGGGGGATTTAGCGGGGGTCAGCGGTGAAACGATTGCCGCTGCCCTGTGGGTGGCTGGCGTGGGCTTTGCGCTGGCGCTCTGGCTGTCGCCCTCGCTCAACATGCTGGCGCTGGGCGACAGAATGGCGCAGGGGCTTGGCGTATCGCTGCTGAAAACGCGGCTGCTTGCCCTGATGGCCATCGCGCTACTCTGCGGTGCGGCGGTCTCCCTCGCCGGGCCGATCGGCTTTATCGGCCTCGTGGTGCCTCAGCTCGTTCGCCGTCTGGTGTCGGTCGATCTGCGCGTGATGGTGCCGATGTCCGCCCTGTGCGGGGCGCTGGTTCTGCTGCTGGCGGATATCGCTGCCCGCACGCTGTTTTCGCCCTGGGAGCTGGCAACCGGCATCATGACCGCGCTGGTTGGCGCCCCGGTCTTTATCTTCATGGCCTCGAGGATGTTCAAATGAACCGCGCCGGACTGCGTGCGCTACGCGTTGGCGCCTTCTCGGCGCTGGTCCGCCCAAAGGCGCTGGTATGTCTGGTCATCCTGACGCTGGCCGCCTGCCTGCTGACGGGGTTTGGCCTGACGCACGGCTCTCTGCCCATCCCCACTTCCGCCATCGGGCGCGCGCTGTTTTATCCAGAAACCCTGACGTCAGAGACGCGCTACATCGTGATGGATATCCGCCTGCCGCGCCTGCTGATGGCGGCGCTGTGCGGTGGGATGCTCGGCATGGCGGGGGCGGCAATGCAGTCCATTACCCGCAATGGCCTGGCCGATCCGGGGCTTATCGGGGTGAAAGAGGGCTGTAGCGCGGCGGTACTGCTGCTGATATTTCAGTTCCCGGCGCTGGGCCTGGCCTGGCGGCCGCTGGTTGGCATGGCCGGGGGGCTGCTCACCGCGCTGCTGGTGGTGGCCCTGGCGCGCGATATCTCACGTCCGCGATTCATCCTGATCGGCATCGGCGTGTCGTGGGTCTTTGCCGCCGCAATGGGCGTCTTTATGACCACGGCGGACGTGCGCGACGTGCAGACGGCGATGCTATGGCTGGCGGGCAGCCTCCACGCGGCAAACTGGATGCTGGTCTGCATTGCCGCTGCCTGGGCGTTTCCGGCGTTTGCGCTGCTGCTGTTTACCGCCCGCGCTGCGGACGTGGCGCTGCTTGGTAACCACACCGCAGCGGGCCTTGGCGTGCGCACAAACCGGCTGGCGCTTCTCAGGGTTCTCGCCCCGGTAGTGCTGACGGCGGCCTGCGTCTCCTGCGTGGGCAGCATTGGTTTTGTCGGGCTGATTGCGCCGCACATGGCGCGCCTGCTGCTCCGCGGCGGGCAAACGGCGCTCCTGACGGGTAGCGCCGTGCTGGGGGCGCTGCTGGTGCTACTGGCGGATAACGTCGGGCGGCTGGCATTCCTCCCGCTGCAGCTGCCGGCGGGAATTGTGATTTCACTGATTGGCGGACCGTTTTTACTGCTGCTGCTCTGGCAGCGTCGGGACAGATTTTAGGGGATTAACATGCGCATACTGTTTTCATTGCTGTTGCTGGTGGGGTTTGCGGCGAGCGCGACCGAGCCGACGCAGACGTTTACTGACGATCTGAACCGTAAGGTGGTGGTGCCGGTGCATCCGAAACGGATCGTCTCGCTACACGACCTGGACATCACTATTCCGCTGATTGAGCTTGGCGTGCCGCCGGTGGCGAGCCATGGCCGCACCCGGCCGGACGGCAGCCATTTTCTGCGCTCCAGCGGCATGTTGACCGGCGTCGACTTCGATAATTCCGACATCAAGTTTATCGGCACTGCGGATATCGACATTGAAGCCATCGCCGCCGCAAAGCCTGACCTGATCATTACCGAGCCGACGCGAAATACCCCGGTGGAACAGCTGGAGAAAATTGCCCCGACGGTGAGTATCGATCATCTCGACGGCGGCGCACCGGAGATCTACCGCAAGCTGGCGCAGCTGACGGGCACGCAGGCGCGGCTCAAGGTTCTGGAGCGGCGCTATCAGGAGCAAATTCAGGCGCTGAAAGCGACTATTGATACCCGCAAAGTGAGCGTGTCGGTGATTCAGGCCAATCAGGGGAAAATCAACGCCATGCACAGCTATCACTCGCTGGGCCGCGTGCTGCGTGATGCCGGGTTCACCTTCCCGCCGCTGATTGAGTCCATCCCGGAAGGTGGACGCATTGACGTCAGCGCCGAGCGGCTGCCGGAGCTGGATGCGGATTTCGTTTTCGCTACCTGGCGCGGGGATACGGGCGGCAAACCGCAGGATGAGCTGGAGGCGATGGATGCGGTGATGCCGGGCTGGTGTCAGTTCCTGAATGCCTGTCGCACCGGACATTACGTGCTGATCTCGCGTGAAGAGGCCATCTCGAACTCGTTCGCCTCGTTAGGGCTGATGGCCGCGCAGGTCCAGTCGCAGATTGCCGGACGTCCGCTGCCGGAGGCATCACGATGAGCCGTAAAGTTGATCTCTTCGGCGACCGCCTCCGCTCCCGGTCGCACCAGCTCACGCCGCGCCTGCTGCAGGTGGCGCGCTATATCAATGAAAATCGTGAAGCGGTGATGGAGCAGACGGCAATGGAGATCGCGACGCTGCTGAAAACGTCGGACGCTACCGTCGTTCGCGCCATCCAGGCGCTGGGTTTCGCCGGGCTGCGCGATCTCAAGCAGACGCTGGAGCAGTGGTTTGGCCCGGTTGTGACCTCCAGCGAAAAGATCTCCACCACGGTGAATACGCTGACCAGCGACGTCAATGCGAGCATTGATTTCGTGCTGGAAGGGCATCAGCACACCTGTGAGGTGTTGTCTGAACCCCACAACCGCTTCGCGATGGCGCAGGCGGTCTCGCTGCTGGCGCAGGCGAGGCAGGTTGCCATATTTGGGATTGGCGCGTCCGGGATTTTGGCCGACTACACCGCCAGGCTGTTCAGCCGGATGGGGCTACCCGCCACGCCGCTTAACCGCACCGGAATAGGGCTGGCCGAGCAGCTGATAGGTCTCCAGCGCGGGGATGTGCTGATCATGATGGCGCAAAAATCCGCGCATCGGGAAGGGCAAACCACGCTGCGCGAAGCGAAACGGCTGGGGATCCCCACCATTTTGCTCACCAATGCCACCGACTCCCGATTCAGCAAAGAGGCCAGCGTGGTGATCCACGTTCCGCGCGGCGGCGAGAAGGGCAAAATCCCGCTCCACGGCACGGTGCTGCTGTGCCTGGAGATGATTGTTTTATCCGTCGCCTCCACCGAGCCGCAGCGCACCATCAAGTCGATGAAGCGCATCAACGAGCTTCACCGTGGGCTAAAGCCGGGCAAGAAAAGCAGTTGATTGTCTCCCTCTTCCCGCGGGAGAGGGGCGGGTGAGGGTGTCATACCGCACGATGATTCTTCCGGTACTGCAGCGGCGTCTCGCCAATCCCCTTCTTAAATGCGCTGATAAACCAGGTCACGTCGGAAAATCCCACCCGCACGGCAATCTCCCGCACGCTCGCGTCACTGTGCAGCAGGCATTCGCACGCCTTACGCAGGCGGAGCGTGTTCAGGTAATGGTGGATTTTCTCCCCCGTCTCCGCATGAAATTTTCGCGACACGTAGCTGCGCGATCTGCCCAGTTCCGCTGCCAGCGCGTCGAGGCGGAATTTCTCCTGATAATGCTCGTCCAGCCAGAACATCACCTGGCTGGCGATCCCCGTGCTGCTGCCCGGTGCGCCGGTACGATCGTCAGGCAACATAGCAAACAGGCTAATCAGCAGCCCGGCGATGCTTTCGCTGCTCATCGGCGGCGGATAACAGCTGAACAGATGATCGACATGGCTGTGGCAGTGTGCCAGGTCAACCACCCACGCCTCTGAGCCGCGACGCGAGAGTTTCTCCAGCCGCTGCTGCGTGTGCGGAAAATCACGCAGGCACTTCAGCACCGCATGGTGGTCGAGGTGAATAATCGTGCGCCGGTGAATTGCTTCCGCCTGTTCGTCTACCCTGACTTTATGCAGGGTAAACGGCGGAAAGAAAAACAGGCGTCCGGGGCGCATGGTGTAGTGACGGTTATCGACAATCGCGACGCCAAACCCTTCTTCCACATAGAGAATTTCAAGACACTGATGCCAGTGGTGGTAACGCACCGTGTTAGCAAACAGGCGGCTGAACGACGCTACGGTGTCGTTTAAGGTAATGAGCTCAAGACGATCGGTTATGGGCGCGTCATGCATAGTGCAATAAAACTCAACTTTTCCCCGTCAGAAGAGGTTTATAAACCACCTTTTTAAATTTAATCAACCGCAGGTTTATCGAACGTTCTCACCTGTGACGTGGCTAACATTTCTCCACCTGACGCATTCACTATGCTTGGCCGCAGTTGATGACGAGGGTGGAACTATGCGGGCGGAAAGCGAAGAAAAATCAAATCTGTTGTCTTCACGCCAGGACGTCGTGGCGTCTCTGAATACCTTACTTGGCTCGCTGGATAAGCAGTTTCCGGTAAATCATTCGCGGTTCTCGCTGGGTGATACCTGCGCGCACTACGCGACGGATATCGCGCAGATGGAGGGGCTCTCCCGCGCGCTATGGGGGCTGTTTCCGCTGTTGGCTTCGGGCGATGCTTCGCCGTTTAGCGAGAAGTACATGCAGGCCATCAGGATCGGCACCGATCCGCAAAGTCCGGGCTACTGGGGCGAAACCGGTCCGTACGATCAGCGTCTGGTTGAGATGGCATCCTACGGTCTGGGGCTTTCCCTGCTGGGGAATAAACTCACCGATTGCTTCAGCGAGCGCGAGGTGATGAACCTGCACGCGTGGCTGAATCAGATTGCCGACGCGCAGATGCCCGACAGCAACTGGAACTACTTTGCCATTATGGTCCAGCTGGGCTTCAAACGCGCCGGGCTGCCGTACGACCAGGCCGCCATCGACCATCGGTTTGCGCTGATGGAGGCCTATTACCTGGGTGACGGCTGGTATTCCGACGGCGCGGGTCGCCCGAAAGATTATTACATCTCCATGGCGTTCCACTTCTACGGCCTGATTTACGCCACTTTAAGCGGCGACGAGGCGAGGGCGGAGGTGCTGCGCGAGCGCTCGTGTCTGTTTGCGGAGGACTTTATCTACTGGTCCGCCGCGGACGGCGCGTCGGTACCGTTTGGCCGCAGCCTGACCTACCGCTTTGCGATGGTCGCCTTCTGGAGCGCGGTTGCCTTCTCTGAACTTGACGTGTTCACGCCTGGTATTGTGAAGGGCATTATCCTGCGCCATCTCCGCTGGTGGCAGCAGCGGACAATTACCGACCGGGACGGCATTCTGACCCTCGGTTTTGCCTGTCCGAACCTCGCCATGTGTGAGGACTATAACTCTCCCGGCTCGCCCTACTGGGCGCTAAAAAGCTACCTGATTCTGGCGCTGCCGGAGACGCATCCGTTCTGGCAGGCAGAAGAACTGCCGCTGCCCACGCTGGCGGAGAAGCACGTCATCCCGCACGCGCAGCAGATCCTGATGCATTCGACGAACTCTCAGCACGTCACCATGCTCACCGCCGGTCAGCTGGAGCTGAACAACTACGTCAACACCGAAGCGAAATACACCAAATTTGCCTACTCCAGCCGCTTTGGCTTCACCATTGAGCGCGGGCGCTTTGGCCTGAAGCATGCGGCCTGTGATTCCATGCTGCTGCTGGCGGACGGGGATAACTATTTCCGCGGACGTCGCGAGTGCGACGCGGTGCGGGTGGATGAAAACTTTATCTATTCACGCTGGTCGCCGTGGCACGACGTGCACATCGAGACCTGGCAAATCCCCTTCGGCGAGTGGCATTTGCGCCTGCACCGCATCAACAGCGCGCGCACGCTGCAAACGGCGGAGGGCGGTTTCGCCGTGATGAAAACGGAGCACCAAATCCGCGCGCGCGGCAGCTATCTGGCGGCAGAGAACGGCAGCAGTGCGATTGTCGATCTGTCGCCTTTCATTGAACGCACCCCGGACAGCATCGTCACGCCGCCGAACAGCAGCATCATGTTCCCGGAGTGCGCCTCCATTCCGCTGTTAAAAACCGATCTCCAACCGGGAGAGCGCTGGCTCTGCTGCGCCGTCATTGCCAGTGAAAAACAGAACGTTGCGGCCGCGCCGCAGCTGGATATGAACCATAACCGGGTCGTAATCCGCGATCCTGGAGGCGAACGTCTGCTGTCGTTCACGTTATAAAAATTCTGACCCTACACCTCGGCGAGGATGGTATGAAAAATACATCGACAACCAACAGAACCGAATATTACAAAATCAGCAGCTTTATTTTTCTCTATTTCTTTACCTGGTCCGCGAGTATTGGCCTGCTGGCGATCTGGCTGGGTCAAAAAGCGAATCTCAGCGGGACGGTAATTGGAACCGTGTTCGCGGTGAACGGAATATTTTCCGTTATCCTCAAACCCATCTACGGCTATATTCTCGATAAAATCGGCATGAGCAAATACCTGCTCTATTTTGTGGTCGCCATGTCGGCCCTGATGGCGCCGTTTTTTATTTACGTCTATCAGCCGCTGTTAATGTCCAGCACCTTGCTGGGGATTATTATCGGCGCGCTCTATTTAAGCTTTGCCTGGTATGCGGGCGTGTCGGCGTGTGAATCCTATTCCGACCGCTTCAGCCGCTTAAACGGCATGGAGTTCGGGCAAATTCGTATGTGGGGCTCGCTCGGCTGGGCGGTGGCATCGTCCTTCTCCGGCCTGCTGTTCAACCTCTCACCGACCTATAACTTCATTATGGGCAGCGTGACGTCGATCGTGATGCTGGTTGTCCTGCTCAGCCTGAAAGTGAACACTAACTCCGTTCATGCCGATGCGGTACTGACCAAAGAGAAAATCGCCCCGGCAGATGTGTACGCCCTGCTGCGTAACCGTAAATTCTGGGCTTTTTGCCTGTACGTGGCGGGCGTGGCGTGGATGATGTTTATCGCCGAGCAGCAGTTCTCGCGCTATTTCGTTACCTTCTTTGACGATATTCATGAGGGCAACGCGGTGTTTGGCTATCTCGGCACCGTGCAGTCGGGCATAGAATTCGTCATGTATATGGTTGTCCCGCTATTCGTTAACTTTATTGGCGCCAGGCGCGGGCTATTAATTGTCGGGCTGATCGTCGGGGCGCGTTTGATTATTTCCGGGATGTGCGACTCGCATCTGTTAATTTCCGTGCTCAAGCCGCTATACGGTATAGAAATTTGCCTGCTGCTGGTGTCGGTCTTTAAATATATTGCGGAGCATTTCGACAAGCGCGTGAACGCCACCATGTATTTACTGGGCTATCAGGCGATGCTGTACGTGGGGAACGTGGTGGTTTCCTCGCCTGCCGGATATATGTATGACCGCATCGGCTTTGAACAGACCTATATCATCATGGGGGCGACGGCGCTGATCTTTACCTTTATTTCTGCCTTTACGTTATCCGCCTGCCAGAGCAAATGGCGCGGCCCCCGCCCGCTGAACGTAGCAGAACCTTCATCACGCT
This sequence comes from Enterobacter cloacae complex sp. I3, assembly GCF_014896175.1. Taxonomy (NCBI): domain Bacteria; kingdom Pseudomonadati; phylum Pseudomonadota; class Gammaproteobacteria; order Enterobacterales; family Enterobacteriaceae; genus Enterobacter; species Enterobacter cloacae complex sp. I3. The sequence continues at coordinate 39,578 of NZ_JADBQZ010000011.1, read as the reverse complement.
GACCACAAGGAACCGAAATATGTTAAGTCGTATCAGAGAGGAACGCCTGTCTGCCATTCCTGCTCCCGTAGACTCGCGCCTGTTTAGCGATGAACTGATCTCTGCGCGTAGCCACGTCCTCGAGTTGATTAGCCGTCATTTAACGGCATTCGGAGAGCAGTTCCCGGCGGAAACCTGCCGGAACGGTTATTACCCGCTGACCGACAACGTAGAGTGGACAACCAGCTTCTGGACCGGCCAGCTGTGGCTGGCGTGGGAGATGAGCGGCGAGGAGAAATTCCGCTCGATGGCGGAAAAACACGTGCGCTCCTTCGGCCTGCGCATCGCCGGGCGCAGCGACACCAACACTCACGATCTGGGCTTCCTGTACACGCTCTCCTGTGTGGCGGCCTGGAGACTTACCGGCAGCCGCGAGGCGCGCGGTTTCTCCCTGCTGGCGGCTGAAGCCCTGCTGGAGCGCTTTCATGAGAAGGCGAAAATCATTCAGGCGTGGGGCGATCTTTCAGACCCGGAGCAGGCCGGACGGATGATCATCGACTGCAACATGAACCTGCCGCTGCTCTACTGGGCGACGGAGCAGACGGGGGATCCGCGCTTTGCTGACGCCGCAAAAGCGCACGTCATGCAGGCGGCAAACTATCTCATCCGCGACGATGCCTCCACGTTCCACACCTATTATATGGACGTACAAACCGGCGCGCCGCGCTACGGCAATACCCAGCAGGGCTATGCCGATGACTCCTGCTGGTCGCGCGGGCAGGCGTGGGGGATTTACGGCTTCCTGCTGAGCTATATCTATACCGGCGACGAGACGATGGTCGCCCTGTCGAAGCGGCTGGCGAACTACTTCCTCAACCGCCTCCCGGAAGACTACGTCTGCCACTGGGATCTGGCGCTGGTGGGGACCGACGCGCTGCGCGATTCGTCCTCGGCGGCGATTGCGGTGTGCGGGCTGCTGGAGCTGGTGAAGCAACTGCCCGTGACGGATCCGGACCGGGAGCGTTATCTGGAATGGGCCAAAGGCATTATGTCGTCACTGACGAAGCACTACCTGATGGGCAAAGAGGAGAAGGGCACCGGGCTGCTGAAGCACTCGGTCTATCACCTGGCGAACAACAAAGGGGTGGACGAGTGTGCGAGCTGGGGAGATTACTTCTACGTGGAGGCGCTGGTGCGCTTTACGCAGAGCTGGAAACTGTACTGGTAAAAACGGTCGGGGGGCGACCCCCGACTCGCGGATCACGCTTTAGGAATACGTAGCGTCTGGCCGGGGTAGATTTTATCCGGGCTGGAGAGCATCGGGCGGTTAGCCTCAAAAATCTTATTGTACTGGTTGGCATCGCCGTACACGGTTTTGGAGATAGCGCTCAGGGTGTCGCCGGATTTTACCGTGTAGTAGGTGGCTTCATCTTTGGCATCGGTCGTGGTGATGTTGTTCTCCACCTCGCTGACGCCGGCGATGTTGCCGACGGCGACCTGGATTTTTTCTTTCTGCTCCTGGGTCAGCCCGTCACCCGTCACGCTGGCCTTGCCGTCGGTAACGTTAACCTGAACTTTGTCTGAACCGGGAATGTTGAGTTTCTTGAGGTGCTCGGTGATTTTGTCGCTCTGACCTTTGTGGTCGGTCAGGTTATCCCATAGCTTTTCGCCTGCTTCTTTCACGAAGTTAAAAAGACCCATTCCATCCTCCTGTTAATCATGAAGTCAGAATAAGCATAGCAGGTCAGAGAGAATTCCCTCCCCGGAAGGAGAGGGAAGGCAGGTTTTAAACCCCTTGCTCCAGAATACGGATGTGGGTCTCCAGCACGTCACCCTTCACCGCATCGCTCCACGCTTTCATGTGCGCGGTCTGCAGGTGTGCTTCGAGGTGCGCGACGGTTTCCCACTGCTCAACCATGATAATGGAGTCTGGCGCAGTGGCCTGGAAGCTTGCGTCGGTAGCGGCGTCCACCATCGGCGCGTAGCCGTGGCAGCCTTCTTCTTTCAGTACGGTTGGGATGATTTTCGCGAACTGATCCAGCACCGCCTGGCGGTGATGTTGACCTGGACGAGTACGGATTTCTGCGATTACTGTAAGCATGGTTACTACTCCTTTAATTCCAGGCTACCAGTTAAGCAAAAATTTTCGCGAGATGCTTGCGATATTCTGCGATATAGCTCGGGACGTCAGGCATTTTAATCACGTCGTTGACGATAAAGGTCGGCAGCGGATCCATCCCCAGGAACTGGTTCGCCTTGTGGAACGGCAGATACGCGCCGTCTACGCCCACGCCTTCGAAGAACTGATCTTTTTCGGTGAAGGCCTCCAGAGGGGCGTTCCAGGTCAGGGAGAGCATATATTTTTTGCCCTGAATCAGACCGCCGGAGCCGTATTTTTTAGAGGCGTCTGAGCGGGTGCGTCCGTCGCTGGCATACAGCGAACCGTGACCTTCGGTGAAGACGTCGTCCATGTATTTTTTCACGGTCCACGGCGCGCCCATCCACCAGCCCGGCATCTGCCAGATAACCACATCGGCCCACAGGAAGTTCTGCACTTCGGCCTTCACGTCATAGTTGCTGTCCGCGCGCACGACCTTAACATCATGCCCGGCGTCGCGCAGGAAACCGTCCGCGACCTCGGTCAGGGTGTCATTCAACTGGCCTTTAGAGTGCGCGAACTCTTTCGCGCCGTTGATAATCAGAATATTGCTCATTATTTGTCCTCGGTGATGAGAGTATGCCGGGTATTCTACGCGCGAGGACGGAGCGGAAAAATAAGCAAAATGTGCAAAGTCTTTTGCGCTAAATGCAATAATCCCTTACCAGTTAACCTTCACTTCAAAGCCGCCTTCTGGCGCATTGCCCAGCGAGACGCGCATGCCGTGCAGCGCGGCAATGCGTTTCACAATGGATAGCCCCAGCCCGCTGCCCGTGGCGTCCTGACCCGCTGGACGATAAAAGCGCTCGCCGAGACGCGCCAGCGCATCGGGCGAAATGCCCGGGCCATTGTCGCGCACGGTAACGCTACGGGTGTTCAGCGTCACGTCTACCACGCTGCCGCGCGGGCTGTAGCGGGTGGCGTTATCCAGCAGGTTGCGCGCCAGCAGGCTCAGAAGCAGCTGCTGACCCGTTCGGGTCACCTCCGGCGCGTTGATGTGCAGGCGAATATCAATACCCGCCTGCTGTGCCGAAGGATAAATATCCATTACCGCAGACTGCAGCAGGTCGGCCATCGCTATCTGTTCTACGCCGTCCAGGCTGTCCAGCGAGTCCAGGCGCGACAGGGTGAGGAGCTGATCCACCAGCCGGGAGGCGCGGTCGATACCCGCGTGCAGCTGCGCCAGCGCTTTTTCCTGCGCCTGCGGATCGTCCTGAGAAAGCTGCGCCACGTCGGTTTGCACCTTCAGCGCCGCCAGCGGGCTGCGCAGCTCGTGGGCGGCGTCGGAGGTAAAGCGGCGCTCGCGGGTCATCATCTCCTGGGTACGGGTAAAGAGATGGTTCAGCGAGTCGAGCAGGGGGCGCACTTCCGCCGGCACGCCCTGAGTGGGCAGGGCGTCGGTGGCGTCCGGCGAGCGGGAGCGCAGGGTCTGGGCCAGCTTTTTAAGGGGCTTCAGCTCCCGGCTCAGCAGGACGATCAGCAACAGCAGCATCACCGGCAGCGCCACCAGCCACGGCGTCAGCTGCGAGCTGACCACGTCCAGCGCCATATCCTGTCGGTACTCCCACTCCTGGCCGACCACCACGCGGTATTTTCCGTCTGGCGACGTCAGCCATAAAAAGCGCCATTCATCGTTGTCATCCTGAAGCCGTCCGTCATCAAAGCCGTCACGACGATAGTGATACGGGATATCGCGCCCGTTTTCGCCGTCGTTAAGGATCATCGTGCCGTCTGAAGCGTAAATAGCGAAGGCCAGCGCGTCATCGTCCAGATGCCCGTGTTTCGCCTTTTTCGGCACCTCGCGCATGCGCTCCGGCGCGCGGATCTCGTCCAGATCCATCGTCAGCAGCCGTTTGGCAAACAGCATCTGCTGGGTGTCGAACAGCTTATCGAGCTTGTGGGTGGTCTGCTGCCACGCCACCAGGCTGGCGGCAAACCAGGCCGTCAGAGACAGCGCTAAAAAGAGGAGCGTCAGGCGCAGCTTCAGGCTCAGCTTCATGCGTCACCCAGGGTGTAGCCGATGCCGTGCACGGTGCGGATAAACTCGCTCCCGAGCTTGCGGCGTAAATGATGGACATGGACTTCGACGGCGTTGCTGGAGACGTCATCGTCCCAGGTATAAAGCTTTTCCTCGATCAGCTTGCGCGGCAGCACCCGGCCCGCGTTGCGCATCAGCAGCTCCAGCAGGGCGAACTCTTTGGGTTTAAGCGTCAGCGTTTCGCCCTCCAGCGTGGCGACGAGGCTTGCCGGATCGAGCGTCACCTTGCCGTGGCGCAGCTCGCTGCGGGTCTGACCGTGGCTGCGGCGCACCAGCGCTTCCAGGCGGGCGGCCACTTCTATCAGCGCGAACGGCTTACAGAGATAATCGTCCGCACCGAGGCGCAGCCCTTCAACGCGCTGGTTCAGCGCATCCCGCGCGGTCAGGATCAGTACCGGCTCGCTGCGGCCGCTTTCGCGCCAGGCGCGCAGGATCTCCAGACCGTCAATTCCCGGTAGGGTCAGGTCAAGCACCACGGCATCATAGGGCGCTGAGGCGAGCGCGGCCTGCCCGGTTTTCCCGTCGGTAAACCAGTCCACGCTAAAGCCCAGTTTGCTTAAGCCTGCTTTGATGCCATCGCCGATTAACCTGTCGTCTTCTACCAGTAAAATGCGCATGTTCCCTCCTTGATGCCGTCAGTAAACCCTCTGCAAGCGCCTGCTGTACAGTAAAAATAAATAAATTTTCCCCTTAAGAAGTTGTTAAGGTTTACCCTGTTTAATGGACTGCGAAACGACATTAAAGGGAGAGATGAAGATGAAAAAATTCGCTGCAATTGCTGCCATCATGATGATGACCACCGCGCCGGTCTTTGCTGCACAGGGCGGTTTTACTGGCCCATCAGCGACACAGACCCAGACGCAAACCCAGCAAGGCGGTTTTGTCGATAACAACGCCAACCTCACCACCGCGGCTAAAGTGAAAGACCTGAAGGACGATGCCTGGGTGAAGCTGCGCGGGAACATTACCGAGCGCCTGTCCGATGACCGCTACACCTTCCGCGACGAGTCCGGCACGGTGGTGGTTGAGATTGACCACAAGCGCTGGAACGGCGTGACCGTCACCCCGCAGGATAAAGTAGAGCTGCAGGGTAAAGTCGACAAAGACTGGAACGAGTTTGAAATCGACGTGAAGCAGGTTATCAAGCTGAACAAATAACCCGAAAAGGGCCGCTTATGCGGCCCTTTTTCTTTGTGACTCAATTCGTCAGATGAGGTAGTATCTGCGGCAATATTGCCTGAAACCCTTCGGTTTCTGAGTTGAGGAATCACACGTAATGAGCGATATGGCAGAGCGCCTCGCGCTACATGAATTCACGGAAAACGCCTACCTGAACTACTCCATGTACGTCATCATGGACAGGGCGTTGCCGTTTATCGGGGATGGCCTGAAGCCCGTTCAGCGCCGCATCGTCTATGCGATGTCCGAACTGGGGCTGAACGCCACCGCCAAGTTCAAGAAATCCGCCCGTACCGTTGGTGACGTACTGGGTAAATACCATCCGCACGGCGACAGTGCCTGCTATGAAGCGATGGTGCTGATGGCCCAGCCGTTCTCTTACCGCTACCCGCTGGTGGACGGGCAGGGGAACTGGGGTGCGCCGGACGATCCGAAATCCTTCGCAGCGATGCGTTATACCGAATCCCGCCTGTCCAAATACGCCGAAGTGCTGCTGGGCGAGCTGGGTCAGGGAACCGTTGACTGGGTGCCAAACTTCGACGGTACGCTGCAGGAGCCGAAGATGCTGCCTGCGCGTCTGCCGAACATCCTGCTGAACGGCACCACCGGTATCGCCGTGGGCATGGCGACGGACATTCCGCCGCACAACCTGCGTGAAGTGGCGAAAGCCGCCATCACCCTGATCGAGCAGCCAAAAACCTCGCTGGACGAGCTGCTGGATATCGTGCAGGGGCCGGATTACCCGACCGAAGCCGAGATCATCACCTCGCGTGCAGAAATCCGCAAAATCTACCAGAACGGTCGCGGTTCCGTGCGCATGCGCGCGGTGTGGAATAAAGAGGACGGCGCCGTGGTGATCACCGCGCTGCCGCACCAGGTGTCCGGTGCGAAGGTGCTGGAGCAGATCGCCGCCCAGATGCGCAATAAAAAGCTGCCGATGGTGGACGATCTGCGCGACGAATCCGACCACGAGAACCCGACTCGTCTGGTGATCGTGCCGCGCTCTAACCGCGTGGACATGGAGCAGGTGATGAACCACCTGTTCGCCACTACCGATCTGGAAAAAAGCTACCGCATCAACCTGAATATGATTGGCCTCGACGGTCGTCCGGCGGTGAAAAACCTGCTGGAGATCCTCAGCGAGTGGCTGACGTTCCGCCGCGATACGGTGCGCCGTCGTCTGAACCATCGTCTGGAGAAAGTGCTTAAGCGCCTGCATATCCTCGAAGGTTTGCTGGTGGCGTTCCTCAATATCGATGAAGTGATTGAGATCATCCGTACCGAGGACGAGCCGAAGCCTGCGCTGATGTCGCGCTTCGGCATCAGCGAAACCCAGGCCGAAGCGATCCTCGAACTGAAGCTGCGCCATCTCGCTAAGCTGGAAGAGATGAAGATCCGCGGCGAGCAAAGCGAGCTGGAAAAAGAGCGCGATCAGCTGCAGGCGATCCTCGCGTCCGAACGCAAGATGAACACCCTGCTGAAGAAAGAGCTGCAGGCGGATGCCGATGCCTTCGGCGACGACCGTCGTTCTCCGCTGCACGAGCGCGAAGAAGCGAAGGCGATGAACGAGCACGACATGCAGCCGTCCGAGCCGGTGACCATTGTCCTGTCGCAGAGCGGCTGGGTGCGCAGCGCCAAAGGCCACGATATCGACGCGCCGGGTCTGAGCTACAAAGCGGGCGACAGCTTTAAGGCGGCGGTGAAAGGCAAGAGCAACCAGCCGGTGGCGTTTATCGACTCCACGGGCCGCAGCTACGCTATCGACCCGATCACGCTGCCTTCCGCGCGCGGCCAGGGCGAACCGCTCACCGGTAAGCTGACGCTGCCGCCGGGCGCAACGGTTGACCACATGCTGATGGAGGCCGACGACCAGAAGCTGCTGATGGCGTCCGATGCGGGCTACGGCTTTATCTGTACCTTTAACGACCTCGTGTCGCGTAACCGTGCCGGTAAAGCGCTGATCAGCCTGCCGGACAATGCCCGCGTGATGACGCCGCTGGTGATTGAGAACGAGAGCGACATGCTGCTGGCGATCACCTCTGCCGGACGCATGCTGATGTTCCCGGTCAGCGATCTGCCGGAGCTGTCTAAAGGTAAGGGCAACAAGATCATCAACATCCCGTCGGCGGAAGCCGCGAAAGGTGAAGATGGCCTGGCGCACCTCTTCCTGCTGCCGCCGCAGAGCACGCTGACCATCCACGTCGGCAAGCGTAAAATCAAGCTTCGCCCGGAAGAGCTGCAGAAAGTGGTGGGCGAGCGCGGTCGCCGCGGTTCGCTGATGCGCGGCCTGCAGCGTATCGACCGCGTGGAGATTGATTCGCCTGCGCGCAGCAGCGCGGGCGACAGCGAAGAGTAATGTCATGACACCCCCTCTGTCCGGAGGGGGTATTTCAATAAAATTTCCCGTAAAATCGTTGTTAATTCGTGCGTTGCGATTAACAATACGCGCTCGTAATAAAGTCCTTACCTGGCCACAGGTGAAGTATAATTGTCAGCTGTCAGGGCTTCAGAGGTCGCTATGCTATACATTGTTCGTCTCATTCTTACCGTTATTTACTGCATTCTGGTCTGTATTTTCGGCTCTATTTACTGCCTGTTCAGCCCGCGTAATCCGAAGCATGTTGCCACCTTTGGCCATATGTTCGGTCGCCTTGCGCCGCTGTTTGGTCTGAAGGTTGAAAAACGCCTGCCTGAAGGAGCGGAAAACTTCGGTAACGCCATCTATATCGCCAACCATCAGAACAACTACGATATGGTGACGGCCTCCAATATTGTTCTGCCTCCGACCGTGACGGTGGGGAAAAAAAGCCTGCTGTGGATCCCGTTTTTTGGCCAGCTGTACTGGCTGACCGGTAACCTGCTGATCGACCGTAACAACCGTGCAAAAGCGCACGGCACCATTGCAGAAGTGGTGAATCATTTTAAAAAGCGCCGGATCTCAATCTGGATGTTCCCGGAAGGGACGCGTAGCCGCGGGCGCGGCCTGCTGCCGTTTAAAACCGGCGCGTTTCATGCCGCAATTGCGGCAGGTGTTCCAATTATTCCCGTGTGCGTTTCCAATACTTCTAATAAGATTAATCTTAACCGCCTGAATAATGGTCTGGTGATTGTCGAAATGCTGCCACCCGTCGATACCAGCAAATACGGTAAAGACCAGGTGCGCGAACTGGCAGCACACTGCCGCGAGCTCATGGCTCAGCATATTGCGCTGCTGGATAAAGAAGTCGCAGAAAGAGAAGCCGCCGGTAAGGTTTAATTCGGCGTTAAAGGGAAAAAGAATTCCCGCGTTGTTAGTCGTTTCAGATGGAGCTTATATGTCACTCAGTCGGCGTCAGTTTATTCAGGCTTCGGGGATTGCCCTTTGTGCGGGTGCGATGCCGCTGACAGCCAGCGCCGCCGGGCAGCAGCAGCCGCTGCCCATTCCGCCGTTGATTGAATCCCGTCGCGGGCAGCCGCTTTTCCTCACGCTTCAGCGCAGCCACTGGTCCTTTACCCAGGGCACGCGCGCGCCGGTGTGGGGCATTAACGGGCGCTACCTCGGGCCGACCATCCGCGTGTGGAACGGCGATGACGTTAAGCTCATTTACAGCAACCGTACGGCTGAAAATGTCGCCATGACCATCAGCGGCTTACAGGTTCCTGGCCCTTTGATTGGCGGCGCGGCGCGAATGATGTCCCCCAACGCCGACTGGGCGCCCGTCCTGCCGATTCGCCAGAGTGCGGCAACCCTGTGGTATCACGCCAATACCCCTAACCGTACGGCGCAGCAGGTCTATAACGGTCTGGCCGGCATGTGGCTGGTGGAAGATGAGGTCAGTAAATCTCTGCCGATCCCGAACCACTACGGCGTGGACGATTTCCCGGTCATTATTCAGGACAAACGTCTGGATAACTTCGGCACGCCGGAGTACAGCGAGCCGGGCAGCGGTGGCTTTGTCGGCGATACCTTGCTGGTTAACGGCGCGCAGAGCCCGTACGTGGAAGTGTCCCGCGGCTGGGTGCGCCTGCGCCTGCTCAACGCCTCTAACTCGCGTCGCTATCAGCTGCAGATGAGCGATGGCCGTCCACTGCACGTGATCTCCGGCGACCAGGGCTTTTTACCCGCGCCGGTCTCCGTTAAACAGCTTGCGCTGGCGCCGGGTGAACGTCGTGAAATTCTGGTGGATATGACCAACGGGGACGAAGTCTCCGTCACCTGTGGTGAAGCCGCGAGCATCGTTGACCGTATTCGTGGGTTCTTTGAGCCGTCGAGCATTCTGGTCTCCACGCTGGTGCTTACTCTGCGTCCAACCGGCCTGCTGCCGCTGGTCACCGATAGCCTGCCGATGCGCCTGCTGCCGCAGGAGATCATGAGCGGCTCGCCGGTGCGCAGCCGTGATATCAGCCTGGGCGACGATCCGGGCATCAACGGCGCGCTGTGGGATGTAAATCGCATTGATATCACCGCTCAGCAGGGTACCTGGGAGCGCTGGACGGTCCGGTCAGACATGCCGCAGTCGTTCCATATTGAAGGTGTGTCATATCTGATCCGCAACGTTAATGGCGCGATGCCGTTCCCGGAAGATCGCGGCTGGAAAGATACCGTGTGGGTGGACGGCCAGGTTGAACTGCTCGTCTACTACGGTCAGCCTTCGTGGCCGCACTTCCCGTTCCTGTTCCACAGCCAGACGCTGGAGATGATGGACAGGGGTTCCGTGGGGCAGATGCTGGTGAATCCGGCGCCGTAACGTGCTTTTCTCCCTCTCCCTGTGGGAGAGGGTTGGGGTGAGGGCAACAGCCCGCATAATACCCCTTCATTTCCCACAATGTTCCAGCGTATAATCCCCGCCCTTTTGTCTATTTTTTCTTCGGAAGCACTATGAGCGCAATTTCCCTGATCCAGCCGGATCGTGACCTCTTCTCCTGGCCCCAGTACTGGGCGGCCTGCTTTGGACCGGCGCCGTTCCTGCCGATGTCCCGGGAAGAGATGGACCAACTGGGCTGGGACAGCTGCGATATCATTCTGGTCACGGGCGATGCCTACGTTGACCACCCGAGCTTCGGCATGGCCATCTGTGGCCGTATGCTCGAAGCGCAGGGCTTCCGCGTGGGGATCATCTCCCAGCCCGACTGGAACAGCAAAGACGACTTCATGCGTCTGGGAAAACCAAACCTGTTCTTCGGCGTGACCGCTGGCAACATGGACTCGATGATCAACCGCTATACTGCCGACCGCAAGCTGCGTCATGACGACGCCTACACGCCGGATAACGTGGCGGGCAAACGTCCGGACCGCGCGACCCTGGTTTATACCCAGCGCTGCAAAGAAGCCTGGAAAGACGTGCCGGTGATCCTCGGCGGCATCGAGGCGAGCCTGCGCCGCACCGCGCACTACGACTACTGGTCAGATACCGTGCGCCGCTCGGTGCTGGTGGACTCCAAGGCCGACATGCTGATTTACGGTAACGGCGAGCGTCCGCTGGTGGAAGTGGCGCACCGTCTGTCGCAGGGCGAGCCGGTGAGCAGCATCCGCGACGTGCGCAATACTGCGATCATGGTGAAAGAAGCGCTGCCGGGCTGGAGCGGGGTGGATTCCCGCATTATTGATATGCCGGGCAAAATCGACCCGATCCCGCACCCGTACGGTGAAGATCTGCCGTGTGCCGATAACAAGCCGGTTGAGCCGAAGAAAGCGGAAGCGAAGGCTATCGTTGTGCAGCCGCCGCGCCCGAAGCCGTGGGAAAAGACATACGTGCTGCTGCCGTCCTACGAGAAGGTGAAAGCCGACAAGGTGCTCTACGCGCACGCGTCCCGTATTCTGCACCATGAAACCAACCCGGGCTGCGCCCGCGCGCTAATGCAGAAGCACGGCGAGCGCTTCATCTGGATCAACCCACCGGCGATCCCGCTCTCCACTGAAGAGATGGACAGCGTCTTTGCGCTGCCGTACAAGCGCGTGCCACACCCGGCGTACGGCAACGCCCGTATCCCGGCGTATGAGATGATCCGCTTCTCGATCAACATCATGCGCGGCTGCTTCGGCGGCTGCTCCTTCTGCTCCATTACCGAACACGAAGGCCGTATTATCCAGAGCCGCTCTGAGGATTCGATCATCAATGAGATCGAAGCCATTCGCGACACGGTGCCGGGCTTTACCGGCGTGATCTCCGATCTCGGCGGCCCAACCGCGAACATGTATATGCTGCGCTGCAAGTCGCCGCGCGCGGAGCAGACCTGCCGTCGTCTCTCCTGTGTCTACCCGAGCATTTGCGAGCACATGGATACTAACCACGAGCCGACGATCAACCTCTACCGCCGCGCGCGCGACCTGAAGGGCATCAAAAAGATCCTCATCGCCTCCGGGGTGCGTTACGACATCGCCGTGGAAGATCCTCGCTATATCAAAGAGCTGGCGACGCACCACGTCGGCGGTTATCTGAAGATTGCGCCGGAGCACACCGAAGAAGGCCCGCTGTCGAAGATGATGAAGCCGGGCATGGGCAGCTACGATCGCTTTAAGCAGCTGTTCGACACCTACTCGAAGCAGGCGGGCAAAGAGCAGTATTTGATCCCGTACTTCATCTCCGCGCATCCTGGCACGCGCGATGAAGACATGGTGAACCTGGCGCTGTGGCTGAAGCAGCGTCGCTTCCGTCTGGATCAGGTGCAGAACTTCTATCCTTCACCGCTCGCCAACTCGACGACCATGTATTACACCGGCAAAAACCCGTTGAGTAAGATTGGCTACAAGAGTGAAGAGGTGGTGGTGCCGAAAGGGGATAAACAGCGTCGTCTGCATAAGGCGCTGCTGCGTTACCACGACCCGAAAAACTGGCCGCTGATCCGCCAGGCGCTGGAAGAGATGGGTAAAAAACACCTTATTGGCTCGCGCCGCGACTGCCTGGTTCCGGCTCCTACGCTGGATGAGATGCGCGAAGCGCGTCGCCAGAACCGCAATACGCGCCCGGCGCTGACCAAACATACGCCGATTGTGCATCAGCGTTCGAACGGTAATTCCAGTGTGAAGAAACCTGTGAAGCGTAAAGCGTAAAGCGTAAAAGAAAACCCCGGCTTGCCGGGGTTTTTTGTAGGTCGGGTAAGGCGAAGCCGCCACCCGGCGTTTTAACGCGATTACCCGCCAAACTGATCCGGGTCCGGCCCAAGCCGCTTACCTTTATCCAGCTTCGCAATTTCACCCAGCTCGTCTTTGTCCAGTCGGAAATCCCAGACGTCGAAGTTCTCGGCAATGCGCGACGGCGTGACCGATTTCGGGATCACCACCAGGCCGTTGTCCAGATGCCAGCGAATGACGATCTGCGCCGGGGTTTTGCCGTATTTATCCGCCAGGTCGCGGATAATTTTCTGGTCGAACACGCCTTCACCGCCCTGCGCCAGCGGGCTCCAGGACTCGGTCTGGATCTTGTGGGTGGCGTTCCAGGCGTGAAGCTGGCGCTGCTGCAGCAGCGGGTGCAGCTCGATCTGGTTAATCACCGGAGCGACGCCCGTTTCGTCAATCAGGCGCTGCAGGTGATGCACCTGGAAATTACAGACGCCGATGCTTTTCACCAGCCCCTCTTTCTGCAGTTCAATCATCCCTTTCCAGGCGTCAACGTAATGGTCGATGGCCGGAACCGGCCAGTGCATCAGGTACAGATCGACGAAATCAAGCTGGAGTTTCTCCAGGCTCTCCTGCAATGCTTCGCGGGGGCGCTTTTGATCGTCGTTCCACAGTTTAGTGGTGATGAACAGCTCATCGCGGGGGACGCCGGCGCTGGCCAGCGCGGTCCCCACGCCGTCCTCGTTTTTGTACGCGGCGGCGGTATCAATCGACCGATAGCCGACTTCGAGTGCTTTATGAATGGCGGAGACGACCTCGTCGTTACCGGCTTTCCATACACCTAGCCCCAGCTGGGGCATCACGTTGCCGTCCTGCAGCTTGATTACGGTTTGGTTTGCCATTTTTCCTCCTTCAGGTGCGCATCGCCGGAGGGGGACTCCGGCGATGGGGTGTGCATTAAGTCTGGACGAAATGTCAAAAAACGAAAGTCAGGATGCCAAAAACGCTTAGCGTGCCGCTTCGTAGATCCGACGGCTGACGTCCAGCGTAATGTCGCCGTGCTCGCCCAGCTGGGTCATGCCGTGCTCTTCAAGTTTTGCCAGCAGGGCAGGGATGGAGCTGCCGTCCAGGCCGTAGCCGGACAGACGCGTTGGCACGCCCAGGCTTTCAAAGAAGTTACGGGTCGCTGCAATGGCGGCATCAATACGCGCATCGTCAGAGCCCTCGGTGATGTTCCACACGCGCTCGGCGTACTGCAGCAGCTTGGCACGCTTGGTATCCCGTTTTTCGTTCCACAGCGCAGGCAGCACAACGGCCAGCGTCTGGGCGTGGTCCAGGCCGTGCATCGCCGTCAGCTCGTGGCCCAGCATATGGGTTGCCCAGTCCTGCGGCACGCCAGCGCCGATCAGGCCGTTCAGCGCCTGCGTCGCGGCCCACATGACGTTGGCACGCACGTCGTAGTTTTCCGGCTCTTTCAGCGCTTTCGGGCCTTCTTCAATCAGCGTGAGCAGAATGCCTTCCGCGAAGCGATCCTGAATTTTGGCATTAACAGGGTAGGTCACGTACTGCTCGACGGTGTGTACAAAGGCGTCGACCACGCCGTTCGCCACCTGACGCGCGGGCAGGGTGTAGGTGTAAACCGGATCCAGAATGGCAAAGACAGGCTGAACGTGTTCGTTCATGAAGGCCTGCTTATCACCGGTCGTTTTACGGGAGATGACCGCGCCCTTGTTGGATTCAGAACCCGTCGCTGGCAGGGTCAATACGGATCCCATCGGGATCGCGCTTTTAATGTCGCTGCCGCGGGTTTCCAGGATGTGCCACGGATCGATGCCATCAGCGTAGTGCGCTGCTGCCGCGATGAATTTAGTGCCGTCCAGCACGGAGCCGCCGCCGACCGCCAGCAGGAAGGTGATGTTTTCTTCGCGGGCGATTTTCACCGCGTTCATCAGCGTTTCGTAAGACGGGTTTGGCTCAATGCCGCCGAACTCACGCACGTCCAGTCCGTCCAGAGCGCTGTAAACTTGATCCAGCACGCCGGTTTTTTTCACGCTGCCGCCACCGTAGGTGATCAGCACGCGGGCGTCAGCAGGGATCTGCGCGCGCAGGTCGGCGATAGCGTCTTTACCAAACAGAATGCGGGTTGGGGTGTGAAGATTAAAGTTGTTCATTGCTCGTTCCCTTTAGTGGGTGAAAAACCGTGGTGGCGCTGATGGCTACCTGATGCTGCTCATTGTGGCCGTCCGGGGCCAGGCTCTCAATGCACATTCCTGCCGATGTCTTGCCCATTTCTACAGAGCGCTGGAGAAACTTCGTAAGAATGCGCAGACTGTGAGGGTCGGAAACCGTACCCGGAGTAACGTAAAATGAACCGTGAAGCGATCTGCCTTCAGCTTACCTCGCAGATTAAAAGGCTGATAGATAAAGAAAATAATGTTAGCGACCTGCTGCCGGACATTCGCCTGCTCTACGGCACGCAGCCCGGGACGCGCACGCCGGTGATGTACCAGCCGGGCATCGTTTTTCTCTTTTCAGGCCATAAGATTGGCTATATCAACGAGCGGGTGTTCCGCTACGACACCAATGAATATCTGCTCCTGACGGTACCTTTACCCTTCGAATGTGAAACCTTCGCGACAGAGTCGGTCCCGCTGGCGGGTATTCGCGTCAACGTCGATATTCTTCAACTGCAGGAGCTGCTGATGGAGATTGGCGAAGACAAGCTTTTCCAGCCGTCGATGGCCTCCAGCGGGATTAACTCGGCGACGTTGTCGGAAGAGATCCTCTGCGCCATTGAGCGCCTGCTGGACGTCATGGAAAGGCCGCTGGACGCGCGTATTCTCGGCAAGCAGATTATCCGCGAAATTCTTTATCACGTGCTGCTGGGGCCGGGCGGCGGGGCGTTACTTGCGCTGGTGAGCCGACAGACCCACTTCAGCCTGATCAGCCGCGTGCTCAAGCGTATTGAAAGCCAGTACACGGAGAACCTCAGCGTTGACCAGCTGGCGGCGGAAGCGAACATGAGCGTTTCGGCGTTTCACCACAACTTTAAGTCGGTGACCAGCACCTCGCCGCTGCAGTACCTCAAAACCTACCGTTTGCATAAGGCACGGATGTTGATGATCCACGACGGCATGAAGGCCAGCGCGGCGGCCATGCGCGTCGGCTACGAAAGTGCGTCGCAGTTCAGTCGGGAGTTTAAGCGCTATTTCGGCGTCACGCCGGGAGAAGATGCGTCACGTATAAGAACGATCCAGGGCGCCTGAGGGGAAACGTAGGCCGGGAAAGCGGTAGCGCCACCCGACTTTTGTTTATGCACTGCAATACTTTTTCTTAATCACCACCGCAATGGTACCCACCAGCCCAGCAACCAGCAGGAATATCGGCAGGATCATCAGGAAGGTCATCACCTGATCTTCATGGTGCTTCACAAAGGGGATCATGTTCAGCGCGTAGCCGAGGGTGGTTACCACGCCAACCCACAGCAGGGCGCTCAGCCAGTTGAAGAACTGGAAGCGGCGGTTAGACAGCCCGGAAATACCCGCCATGGTGGGCAGAAGGGTGCGAACAAACGCCAGGAAACGCCCGGCGAGCAGCGCCAGCAGGCCGTGGCGGTCAAACATGCAGGTCGCACGCTGGTGGTATTTATGCGGTAACTGCGCCAGCCAGCCCTTCACCACGCGCGTGTTCCCCAGCCAGCGGCCCTGCAGATAGCTCAGCCAGCAGCCCAGGCTCGCGGCGGAGGTAAGGATAACCATCGTTGGCGTAAAGTCCATGACGCCTTTGCCGATCAGCGCCCCGGCAAGCAAAAGCAAACTGTCACCGGGTAAAAACGAGGCTGGCAGTAATCCATTTTCCAGAAACAGCGTCGCGAACATCACGAAATAGACGACGCCTACAACGTGGGGATCCGCCAGGGCGGCAAAATCATGTTGCCAGAGCGCCGCGATAATATCTTGAATAACAGCCATGGACTTTCCTGTGGAACAGCAGAGATAACGCTATTGTACTCCTAATTTCACCTGTCGGGATTGATCGCAGGCGCAACTCATGCAGACTTTTCTGCTTGCAGTGTTCACAAAAGCGTCCGGGGAGTACATTTTCAGCCCGCACTCTACACGATACGTTCAAAGCCTGCAGATAAATCCGCAATTAAATCGTCCACATTTTCTAAACCGATATGCAATCTAATGAGGGTGCCGCTGAAGTCCACTTCTCCGCCGGGGCGCAGAGCCGCGATCTGCTCCGGCTGATTCGGCAGGATCAGAGATTCAAAACCGCCCCAGGAGTAGGCCATGCTGAAGAGGGTAAAATTATCCAGATAGCTTTCCAGCTCGTCATTACTCAGCCGTTTTTTAAGCACAAACGAGAACAGCCCGCTGCTGCCCGTAAAGTCACGTTGCCAGAACTCATGGCCTTTACTACCCGGCAGCGCCGGATGGTTCACGCGCTCAACCTGCGGATGCTGCGCCAGCCATTCAGCGATTGTCAGGCTACTTTCATGATGCTGACGCAGACGCACGCCGAGCGTACGAATGCCCCGGCTGGTCATGTATGCCGTGTCTGCATCCACCATCTGGCCCATCAGGTAGGCATTTTCCCGCAGCTGGTCCCAGCAGCGCGCGTTGGAAACCGCGGTGCCAATCATCCCGTCAGAGTGCCCAATCAGGTATTTCGTTGCCGCCTGAATCGAGATATCAATATCGAATTCCAGCGCCTTAAACAGCACACCTGCCGCCCAGGTGTTGTCGATCATGATAATCGCCTCTGGCGCTTTGCTGCGCACGGCCTTCACGATAGCCGGAACGTCGTGCACTTCCATGGTGATGGAGCCGGGAGATTCCAGGAACACAATGCGCGTGTTTGGCTGGATAAGTTCAGCAATGCCTTCACCAATCAGCGGGTCAAACCAGCTGGTGGTCACGCCGAGCTTGCTGAGAATTTTGGTGCAGAAATCCTGGCTGGGTTCATAGGCGGTGTTGGTCATCAGGATATGGTCGCCCTGTTCGACAAACGCCAGAATGGTGTTGGCGACCGCCGCCGCACCGCACGGGAACAACGCGCAGCCCGCGCCCCCCTCCAGCTCGCACATCGCTTCCTGCAGCGAAAAATGGGTTAGCGTTCCGCGGCGACCGTAGAACAGCCCACCTTTCGCGCGGTTACGCGTGGCGATTTTTTTCTCCTCAACGGTATCAAACACCAGCGAGGAGGCGCGTTGAATCACGCTGTTGACCGATCCCTGAGTGTATTTCTTGCTGCGTCCCGCCTGCACCAGCGTGGTATCAAGATGCTTCTTCGTCATGTTCGCTAACCCTGTTTTTATACGTCTGGACGTCCAGACTACCACGATTGTAAAAAACTGCACCCGCATGCTTATCGAATAAGCAGAAAATATTAGCAAAAAAGCGCATAAGAAATTTTTACTGCGTAAGCGCAAGGAAACTGAGCGAAAATTACGGCACCATGTAAATACTAATGAGAACGACTATCAATTCGACGGCTTTTTGATATTATTACGTTCAGATTTTGTGATTTGCGTCCTGGAGATACAGAGTGGGTAATAATTTGATGCAGACGGATCTCTCCGTTTGGGGCATGTATCATCATGCTGACATCGTGGTTAAGATTGTGATGATCGGCCTGATTCTGGCGTCCATTGTCACCTGGGCTATCTTCTTCAGCAAAAGCGCCGAGCTGCTTTCGCAGAAGCGTCGCCTCAAGCGGGAACAGCAGCAGCTGGCAGAAGCCCGCTCTCTGGATCAGGCTTCTGAGATGACCTCATCCTTCCACCCGAAAAGCCTGACCACCCTGTTAGTGAATGAAGCTCAGAACGAGCTGGAACTCTCCGCCGGCAGTGAAGATAACGAAGGTATTAAAGAGCGTACCGGTTTCCGTCTGGAGCGTCGCGTTGCGGCCGTTGGCCGACACATGGGACGCGGCAATGGGTATCTGGCGACCATCGGCGCGATTTCACCGTTCATCGGTCTTTTCGGTACGGTCTGGGGCATCATGAACAGCTTTATCGGCATTGCTCAGACCCAAACCACCAACCTGGCGGTAGTGGCCCCGGGTATCGCGGAAGCGCTGCTAGCGACGGCAATCGGTCTGGTCGCGGCAATTCCGGCGGTGGTTATCTACAACATTTTCGCGCGTATGATCGGCAACTACAAAGCCACGCTCGGCGACGTTGCCGCTCAGGTTCTGCTGCTGCAAAGCCGCGATCTCGACCTGAATGCCAGCGCCGTGAAGCCGGTGCATGCGGCGTCTAAACTGCGCGTAGGTTGATTGTATGGCAATGCGTCTAAACGAAAATCTGGACGATAACGGCGAAATGCACGAAATCAACGTGACGCCGTTTATCGACGTCATGCTGGTGCTGCTGATTATCTTCATGGTGGCAGCACCCCTGGCGACGGTCGACGTGAAGGTGAATCTGCCTGCCTCCTCCAGCCAGCCGCAGCCGCGTCCGGAAAAGCCAATTTATTTGTCGGTGAAAGCGGATAAATCCATGTTCCTGGGGAACGACCCTGTGACGGATGCCTCCGTTATTCCGGCGCTGGACCAGCTGACCGGCGGCAAGAAGGACACCACCGTCTTCTTCCGGGCGGACAAAACCGTCGACTATGAAACCATGATGAAGGTAATGGACACGCTGCATCAGGCGGGTTATCTGAAGATTGGGCTGGTCGGGGAAGAGAAAGCGGCCTCGAAGTGATAAAGAAGCTGGCGAAAGCCGGCTTTTTTTATGCCTGTCGGTTTATGCGTTTTTGCTGTCCGTCGGTGCGGTAGAGGGGGGTGGTGGTCAGCGCGTCCTCATCGAGCGCAACGCAGGTGACGTTTGACGTACGGTACTCACCGGCTGACAGTTTGCGCGTCAGGCGCAGGGTGGCGACTTCTCTGGCAAGCAGATACTGATAGTTGGCCTCAAGACGTCCCAGCAGTTTCTCTTTCAGTTCTGGAAGCTGCTCGATGATGGCGTTCATCACGGCGCCGTAAATTTCTTCTTTAACCTGTAACGGATAAATCTCGCGGCGATTCTGCCATTTCAGACGCACCAGCGTTGCCGGGATCGATACCAGGTCTTGTGTAATACGCGTCATCTCGGCATTTTTTGCATTTCTTAGCGCCTCGATATTTTGCTTTAAGATAAATTCATCACTTTTTTTATCATCTAAAGTCAAATAAACGTTATTGTCTTTAACTTCTTTCACGTTAATCTTCCCCCAGGGTATAAAAAATAGGGTTGTTTGTTTCTCGTGTAATTAGATTAAGCCAAATTTCATTGCCGGCCTCATTTATTTCTTTCGTTTTTTCAGCCATTATTTGACTTAGTTTCTGGGCATCTATTTCGCCTTCTGCCTGCAGGTCATTCAGCAGGTGGACGAAGGCTTCAATTTTTATAGCGCGAAATAAGCGGTCTTTTATATGGCGATCGTGCTCTTCCAGCAGCATATTACGGGATTTGCCAGTGTGAGAAACGCCAATTAATATATCAGGCTCGAAATCAGAGAGCTTTCTTTTCCCCTGAGTGAAACTGGCCTTTTTTTCTTCTTCCGTCGGTTGCTGTTCCACAGGCGTAATGTGGTACTTAGCCGGGACGAGATAGTCGGGCAGCATTTTTAATTTCCTTTAATTTCAACAGGGTGGGGTTGGTAAAGGCGTGAGATTCGTTGACAATATCATGAGGCAATTTTAAAATCAAAAAAAATGGAGCCAACCCATGAACAGCATCTTTTTTACGGTCATCACATTACTATTACTGACCGCTGGTGTGCTTTTATTGATGCAGGAGTTCAATAAAACGAAAGTGTCGAAAGACACCAGTGAACCGCCACAACCTGAACTGATGACAAAAGAGGAAGGAGAAGATCATTTCTCTGTTTTGATGAACTCCGTTACGCCTGTCTGGTACTGGCGGGTGAATCATGAATATATCGACTTCTTACACGCGACAATTAAGCGCATGAAAATGTCGGAAATTAATGACACGCCCGGTCTGTTTGAGGCGCAGCGTCGCTGTAGCGATCTGAATTCAGCGGTTTATAAATATTACGACAACATCAAAAAGCGCTGTCTTAACGGTGAGAAGGTCTCGTATTCCGACCTGGACGTATTAAACCTTCGCCAGTGTTTTCGCGAGTTTAGCCTGGAAGCCTACCCGGAGCTGGTGGCGCTGGTCTGGCCGGAGTATGCGCGTCCTGAGGTTAACCCGGACGACGTCTGAGTGGCGTACTGGTTAGTTCTTGCAAACAGTCAGCGCCGTTGAGATATACTGAGCGCTGGTTTCGTTTGCAGACAGGATTTTATGGAACGCTTCTTTGAAAACGCAATGTATGCCTCTCGCTGGCTGCTCGCACCCGTCTATTTCGGTCTTTCCCTGGCGCTGGTCGCCCTGACGATCAAGTTCTTCCAGGAGATTTTCCACGTATTGCCTAACATTTTCTCCGTGGCGGAAGCTGATTTAATTCTGGTTCTGCTGTCGCTGGTGGATATGACGCTGGTGGGCGGCTTACTGGTGATGGTGATGTTCTCCGGTTATGAGAACTTCGTCTCTCAGCTTGATATCGCCGAGCATAAAGAAAAGCTCAGCTGGCTGGGGAAAATGGACGCCTCGTCGCTGAAGAATAAAGTTGCGGCATCTATAGTGGCAATCTCCTCTATCCACCTGTTACGCGTGTTTATGGACGCGAAAAACGTCCCGGATAATAAGCTGATGTGGTATGTGATTATCCACCTGACGTTTGTGCTGTCGGCGTTTGTGATGGGGTATCTGGATAAGATCAGTAAGAAATAATGTACACATTTCTCCCCTCACCCTAACCCTCTCCCGGGGAAAGGGTTAGGGTGAGGGGAGAAAGCATCGAGCCACACTATTTATCCGACGACGCCTGCCACAAATTCAGTTCCCCGTCCGCCACGTGCTGGTCAATCCGCGTCAGTTCATCTTCCGTAAAGCGCAGATTACCCAGCGCCTGAACGTTCTCCTCCAGCTGTTCCGGGCGGCTCGCGCCAATCAGTACTGACGTCACGCGAGCATCTTTCAGCAGCCAGCTCAGCGCCATCTGCGCCATTGTCTGCCCGCGCGCCTGCGCCATCTCATTAAGCAGACGAAGACTGTTCAGGTTAGCTTCCGTCAGCATTTTCTGCGTCAGGCCGCGCACTTTGTTCCCCTCGCGCTGCATACGAGAACCTTCCGGAATACCGTTCAGGTATTTTCCGGTCAGCAGACCCTGCGCCAGCGGGGTAAAGGCAATACACCCCGTGCCGTTTGCTTCCAGCGTATCCAGCAAGCCGGTTTTATCGACCCAGCGGTTAAGCAGGTTATAGGACGGCTGGTGGATCAGCAGCGGGATCTTCCACTCGTGCAGCAGCGCGGCCATTTTTTGTGTGCGCTCGGTAGAGTAGGAGGAAATGCCCACGTACAGCGCTTTCCCACTCTGAACAGCATGAGCCAGCGCGGAGGCCGTCTCTTCCATTGGCGTATTTTCATCCACGCGGTGGGAATAGAAAATATCCACGTATTCGACGCCCATACGTTTCAGGCTCTGGTCGAGACTGGCGAGCAGATACTTGCGTGAGCCGCCTGAACCGTACGGGCCTGGCCACATGTCGTAACCGGCTTTAGTGGAGATAATCAGCTCGTCGCGATACCGGGCAAAGTCCTCACGCAGCAGGCGGCCAAAGTTCTCTTCCGCGCTTCCCGCAGGCGGGCCGTAGTTGTTGGCAAGATCGAAATGGGTAATACCGAGATCGAAGGCTTTACGCAGCAGCGCGCGCTGGGAGTCAAGGGGCTGAACGTGGCCGAAGCTATGCCACAGGCCCAGCGACAGCGCGGGCAGGCGCAGGCCGCTCTTGCCACAGTAGCGGTACTGCATATTCTCGTAGCGGGTAGCGTCAGGGTACCAGGACATGATGTCTCCTTTTCTTATAGATGATTTTTTGAAACGTCGTTTTCATTCTGAACTTATCACATCATGTCGTGCGAAGATAAGGGTTAACGGTGGCTGTGCGACCTGTGAAGCCACGCTAACTAAAAATAATCACAAAAGGTTATAATTTCCCTGCACCCTGCCGATAACGAGAGTAGCACTCGCCTCTGGGCGAATTCACCCTCACGGCAAGGAAGACTTATGAATATGCTCCGTAATTTCACGATCCGTTTCGTCATGCTGACGATCCTCGGGATTTTTTGTTTAATGTGGGCGGGCGTCGGGCTGTACAGCACCTGGTCCCTGTCACGGGTATCAGACGGCAATGAAGTCGATCGCCAGCTGGTCAAACAGATGATGGTGCTCAGCCAGGGCAACGATCAGTATTTCCGCTTTGTGACCCGTCTGAGCCGCGCCATGGAGGTCAAAGCCGCTGGCGGCACGCCGGATTTGTCCTCTGCCCAACAGGCGCTGGACAACATGGGTAAGAAACTGGCCGAAATGAAGGCGATCTCGCCTGGCCCAATGGATGAGCAGGTCTCTGCACAGGTGATCGGTGCCTGGCAGGCGCTGCTTGAACAGGGCGTGACGCCGCAAATGGAGCAGGCGAAGCAGGCGACCCTGGACGGCTACCGCCAGCAGGCCAACAACGTTACGCCGCCGCTGAGTCGTGCGTTCGGTGCCGCCGCCGAGAAGTTCAATAATGCCGCCGCGAAGACGCTCGACAGCACCCGCATGGTGGTCGACGGCCTGACCAGCATGACCCGCACGGTTATTATCGTCGCCACCATTATCGGCCTGCTGATCCTGCTCTTTACCGACCGCTACCTGGTGGCGATGCTGGTCAAACCGCTGGAGCGCATTCGCCAGCAGTTCCGCCAGATTGCCCAGGGCGATCTCAGCCAGCCCATTGCGCCTTTCGGCCGCAACTGCGTGGGACAGCTGGTGCCGCTGCTGAGCGCCATGCAGGACAGCCTGCGTGAAGCGGTCAGCACCATTCGCTCCGGCAGTGAGAATATCTGGCGCGGCGCGACGGAGATCTCCAGCGGCAACAACGATCTCTCTTCCCGTACCGAAGAGCAGGCTGCCGCGCTGGAAGAGACGGCGGCCAGCATGGAACAGCTGACCGCTACCGTGAAGCTGAACGCCGAAAGCGCGCGTCAGGCCAGCCAGCTTGCCGATGTGGCCTCAACCACCGCCAGCCGCGGCGGCTCGCTGGTGGAAGAGGTGGTCACCACCATGAGCGGTATTTCGGAAAGCTCGAAGAAAATTGCTGAAATCACCAACGTCATCAACAGCATTGCCTTCCAGACCAATATTCTGGCGCTCAATGCGGCCGTAGAAGCGGCGCGCGCGGGCGAGCAGGGGCGTGGGTTCGCCGTGGTGGCGGGTGAAGTCCGCAACCTGGCAAGCCGAAGCGCCAATGCGGCAAAAGAAATTGAGGGTCTGATTACCGATTCCGTGACCCGCGTCGAGCAGGGTGCGCAGCTGGTGAGCGACACGGGCACCACCATGGATGCGATTTTGCGCGACGTGACGGAGGTGACGACCATTATGAAGCAAATCGCGTCGGCTTCTGAGGAGCAAAGTAAGGGCATTTCGCAGGTCGGGATTGCCATTACGCAGATGGACGGCGTCACCCAGCAGAACGCCTCGCTGGTCGAAGAAGTTTCCGCGGCAGCCGCGGCGCTGGAACGCCAGACCGAAGAGCTTCAACGCTCGGTGCAAAAGTTCCGCCTGACGGCATAACACAACAGGCCGCCTGATGCGGCCTTACTTCTTTCTTTTCCCGATGCTGTTAGTGCGTCGCTTCACCAATCAGCGCGCCCGTGCCGGCACCCACGGCCGCGCCTTTCAGCACGCTATTGCCCGTCACCGCAGCCGCGCCCGCGCCAACGACGGCACCCACGGCACCGCCCTTACGTGCGTCTTTGCCTTTTTCGCCGTTTTTGAACATTGCCCCCGTGCCTGCGCCAACCACGGCACCGCCCACGGTTGATTTCAGATCTTTGCCCGTGGCTGCGCCAATAGCAGCACCTGCTACCGCGCCGGCGGCGGTTTTGTCGATAGCCATTCCCGAGGTGGAAAAAATGAGGGCGCTGATAACCAGCGTTGTTTTAATCAGTTTCATAACAGATCCTTTGTGACTGCTGTCGATTGATACGTCATTTCTCACCGGAGAGAAACGGCCAGATAGTGCCAGCAATACCGGCTCAACCTTTAGGCTAATCATGCCCTGAGCAAGGATCTGTTCTGCCGGGCGGCGGACCGCCCGGCCAGTCGTCACGCCTGACGTTTGTCTTCCGTATTGGTCTCGAAGTCGCTCGCCGCGTGGCGTTCGTGAAGCTGCTCGTTCAGCTCGCCGCTGGTGCGGTTAACGATGCGTCCGCGCTTAACGGCATGGCGATTCGCTACGTCTTTCGCCCAGCGCTGCACGTTGGTGTACTTCTCTGCATCCAGGAACTCGGCGGCGTTGTACACGCTGCCCAGCGCCACGCAGCCGAACCATGGCCAGATCGCCATATCCGCGATGGTGTACTCCTCGCCCGCCACGTAGCGCCCGCGCGCCAGCTGTTTATCCAGCACGTCGAACAGGCGCTTAGCTTCCATGGTGAAGCGGTCAATCGCGTACTCGATTTTTACCGGCGCATAGTTGTAGAAGTGGCCAAAGCCGCCGCCGAGGAACGGTGCCGCACCCTGCAGCCAGAACAGCCAGTTCAGCGTCTCGGTGCGTCCCGCCGGATCTTTCGGCAGGAAGTGGCCGAATTTCTCCGCCAGATAGAGCAGGATATTGCCGGATTCAAAGACGCGCGTTGGCGGGTTCGTGGAGTGGTCACGCAGCGCCGGTATTTTCGAGTTCGGGTTCACGTCTACAAACCCGCTGGAGAACTGGTCGCCCTCGCCGATGCGGATCAACCACGCATCGTATTCCGCGCCCGTCACGCCCAGCGCCAGCAGCTCTTCGAGCATGATGGTCACCTTCTGGCCGTTCGGTGTGCCCAGCGAGTAGAGCTGCAGCGGGTGAGAGCCGACAGGAAGATCTTTCTCATGCGTTGCGCCGGAAATTGGACGGTTGATGTTGGCGAACGCGCCGCCGCCGTTCTTTTTCCATTCCCATACTTTTGGTGGCTGATACGTGTTGTCTGACATGTTGGCCTGCCTTTTTAGTGATGTGTTGAGGCAGTGTAGCAGGAGATTTGTGAAGCGTTTAACGTTGTGAGCGCAAGCAATTAACCGCTATTCCTTCTGCTGCTTATATATATCAAATCCGGCATAAGCTTAATCGAAAATCGCATTTTCATAATTAATGCGTAAACCGCTAAAGCTGAATATGATGCTTCAACATAAATAAAAGATGCAGTAATAAACACTTTATAAGGCAAGGAGTTAGTGAGATGCGCAAGCTTCTGTTATCGGCAGTGGTCGTTTCGCTCGCGTTAGGCCTGGCGGGCTGTGATGATGCGAAAAATAAAGAGACAAATTCGGCCGCGGCGGCAAAAAGCGACGCGCCAAAAGAGGGCGGTTCGCTCATTATCGGGATTACCTCCGGCGACCCGTTAGCCGTTAATCCGCTCTACGCCAGCGACCGCACAACGTTAACCATCATGCAGGCGCTTTATGCCCCGCTGTACAGCTTTAATAACGGCAACATTGAGTGGGGCCTGGCGGAAAGCTTGACGCCCTCTGCCGACAACCTGAGCTACACGCTGACGTTAAAACCGAACCTGAAATGGCAGGACGGACAGCCGCTGACGGCGGACGACGTGGTCTTCACCTTCAATAAGCTGCTGGATGCCAAACAGCACAGCTTCTTCCGCAGCATGTTTACCTACGGCGGCAAGCCTGTTGAAGTGAGCAAGGTTGATGAGCGCACCGTTAAGTTCACCTTACCGCAGGTCAGCGCGGCCTTTACCGGCACCCTGGTGCAGATCTACCCGATCCCGCAGCACGTGTTCGCCGGTGAAGGCGACCTGGAAAAGAGCACCAAAAACGATGCGCCGGTCGGTTCCGGGCCGTTCAAATTTAAAGAGTATCGCGCCGGTCAGTATTACGCCCTTACGCGCTTCGACGATTACTGGAACGGCAAACCGAAGCTCGATTCCGTCACCTACCGTTTCGCCAAAGACAGCAACGCCGCCAACCTGGCGCTGCAAAACGGTGAAATCAACCTCAAGATGGTTGACCCGCAGGATGTGAACCGCCTGAAAAATACCGGGAAATTTGACTTCGTGGTCTATCCGGAAGGCCGTCTGGCCTATATGACGTTCAACCAGAACGTGGCGGTGATGAAGAGCAAAGCGCTGCGTCAGGCCATCGCGTACGCCATCAACAAAGACGAGCTAACCCAGACCGCGTTTACCTCGCTGGACTACGCTAAACCGGCAACCTCGTTCCTGACGCCAGATACGCTTTACAAGACGGATGACGTTGAACAGTACAAATTCGATCTGCAAAAAGCCAAAGACCTGCTGAAGACGTCCGGCGCGCCGGATAATCTCAAGCTACGCCTGGCGTATGTGAACACCAACAAAACCCAGGAGAGCATGGCGCTCTACATTCAGCAGGCGCTGAAGGGCATTGGGGTGAACGTGGAGCTGATGCCGCTGGACTCCAACGCCATGTCTCAGCGCAGTCTTGATATGAACAACACCGCGTGGGAACTGAACCTGGGCGGCTACATTATGGGAGCAGAGCCGGACGGTTACAAATCGCTGTTCATGAGCAACGAAGCCTATAACTACGCGCACTACAAAAATCCGCAGTTTGATGCCCTGTGGGATAAAGGTGCCGTGGAAACCGACGCCACGAAACGTGCCGATATCTACAAGCAAATTCAGCAGACCGTGGCGAACGAGATGACCTACTACCCGATCGCCTACACCAATGCGACCGTCGCCGTGGATAAACGCTTCGGCGGCACGAAGGAAGCGGAGCCGAAGCCGGTTTATCTGTTCCAGGATCTGTCAAAAATTTATCAAAAATAGGCTGTTGCCCCGGTCGTAAGATCGGGGCCTTTTAAGGGCACGTCGTGAACACACTCCTCACGCGTCGGCTGCTGCAGCTGCTGCCGATGCTTTTCTTTATTTCGCTGGTGGCGTTTTTGCTGGTCAAGCTCGCGCCCGGCGACCCCGTGGCCGCGTACATCACGCCGCGTATGGCGCCGGAAGATATTGAGCGAATTCGCCAGAGCCTGGGGCTGGAT
Source organism: Enterobacter cloacae complex sp. I3 (assembly GCF_014896175.1). Taxonomy (NCBI): domain Bacteria; kingdom Pseudomonadati; phylum Pseudomonadota; class Gammaproteobacteria; order Enterobacterales; family Enterobacteriaceae; genus Enterobacter; species Enterobacter cloacae complex sp. I3. Next base: position 12,056 of record NZ_JADBQZ010000011.1, on the reverse strand, counting down.
AAGCCGCTGGTCACGCAGTACGTCCTGTGGCTGAAAAGCGTCCTGCAGGGCGATCTCGGCTATTCGTTGATTTACCACCGCCCGGTGCTGGAGATGATCGGCGAACGCATTCCGGCCACGCTGGGGCTGATGGGGGCGTCGCTGCTGATGGCTATCGTGCTGGCGATCCCGCTGGGGCTGCTGGCGGGGGCATTTAAGCACCGCTGGCTGGATCACCTGTTGAACCTGTTTGCCTATATCGGCATCTCGGTACCGATTTTCTGGTTCGGCATTTTGCTCATCACCGTTTTTGCCGTGCAGCTTAACTGGTTCCCCAGCATGGGGATGCGCACCATCGGCATGGAAGATAATGCGCTGGATCTGCTGCGCCACGGCGTGCTGCCGTGTATTGCTCTCACGTTTTATAATCTTTCCAGCTACGTACGCTACATCCGCTCCAACACCATCTCGCAGCTCTCGGCCGACTACGTGCAGACCCAGCTGGCCTACGGCGCCACGCGTTCCAGCATTCTGTTCCGCCACGTGCTGAAAAACGTGCTGCTGCCGGTGATCACCCTGTTCGGATTGTCGTTCGGTGAGCTGATTGTGGGGGCCTATGTGACGGAAAGCGTCTTCTCCTGGCCGGGGATGGGGCTGCTCGGGATCCAGTCGATCGCCTCGCTGGACTACCCGCTGATTATGGCGATCATCATGCTCTCGTCGATAATGCTAATCGTCGGTAACCTGATCGCCGACGTGCTTTATCGCTTCGCCGATCCCCGCATTCGTACTCTGAGGTAACCGGATGAGCAGACGCTGGCAGCAGGTTCGTCACCAGCTGCGCCGCAACCGTCCGGCGCAGTTCTCCCTGTTTGTGCTTTTTATTTTCGTTGTCGCCGCGTTCTGTGCGGGGTTAAGTCCGTACGATCCAGATCGGATGGCGCTCGGCGCGCGCACGTTGCCGCCGGATGCCGCGCACTGGTTCGGCACCGACGAATATGGGCGCGACTACTTTACCCGCGCGCTGTACGGCGGCCAGATCTCCCTGATGGTCGGTTTTCTTGCCATGCTCTTTTCCACGCTTATCGGCACGGTGGTAGGAACGGTGAGCGGCTATTTTGGCGGCTGGCTGGATAACCTGATGATGCGCGCCGTGGATATCCTGATGGCCATTCCGGCCTTCTTCCTGCTGCTGGTGGTGAATGCTTACCTCAAGCCGGGCGTGGATAACATCATTCTGATTATCAGCCTGCTGACGTGGATGAACATGTCGCGTCTGGTGCGTGCTGAAACCCTATCGGTGAAAGAGCGCGAGTACGTGCTTTATGCCCGCGCGTCGGGAGCGCATCCGCTGCGTATTATCGTGCGCCACATCATTCCCGGCGTGCTGCCGACCATTATCGTGGCGGCCACGCTGAATATCGCCTCGGCCATTCTGATGGAGTCTACGCTCAGCTTCTTAGGGCTGGGCGTGCAGGCACCGGCGGCATCATGGGGAAGCATGCTTAACAACGCCCAGTCTTATATTGGCGAAGCGTCGTGGCTGGCGATGTTCCCCGGCATTCTGATCCTGCTGACGGTGTTCAGCTTTAACGTGCTGGGCGATGTGTTCCGTACCGCCTTTGAGCCGGGAGCAAATCGCGATGAGTAACTTATTAGCGCTTGAGAACCTGCAAACCACGTTCCGCACCCGCGAGGGCGAGGTTCACGCGGTGCGCGGCGTGAGCTTTCAGGTTCAGCCGGGGGAACTCGTCGGTATCGTCGGCGAGTCGGGCTGCGGGAAAAGCGTCACCTGTAAGTCGATTATCCAGCTTCTGGGGAGCAACGGACGGATAACCGGCGGCAGCATTCGCTTCCAGAATGAGGACCTGGCGCAGAAAACGCCCGCGCAGATGCGTGCCATTCGCGGCAACGAGATCGCGATGATTTTTCAGGATCCGATGACCGCCCTGAACCCGGTGCTCACTATCGGCAAGCAGATGTCTGAGATCCTGGTGCGAAATAAAAAACTGTCGAAAAAAGCGGCCAAAGCGGCAGCAATAGCCATGCTGGATCAGGTAGGCATTGCTGAAGCGGAACGCCGATACGACCAGTATCCCCACGAGTTCAGCGGCGGGATGCGCCAGCGGGTGATGATCGCCATTGCGCTCTCCTGCAACCCGAAGCTTCTTATTGCCGATGAGCCGACCACCGCGCTGGACGTGACCATTCAGGCGCAGATCCTGCGCCTGCTGAAAAGCCTGCAACAGCAGACCCGAACCGCGATTCTGCTGATCACCCACGATCTCGGCGTGGTGGCGCAGGTCTGTAGCCGCGTGGTGGTGATGTACGGCGGGCTGGTGATGGAGGAGGGGAGCGTGGAAGACATTTTTTATCGCCCTGCGCATCCTTACACCCAGGGGCTGCTGGCCTCGCTGCCGCGCCCGGATGAGGTCAACCAACGTTTATCGCCCATTGAAGGTTCGCCGCCTGGCCTGCTTAACCCGCCGCCGGGCTGTCCATTTGCGGAACGCTGCCCGAAGCGCATGCCCCAGTGTGAACGGCAACCCGCATTTTACACCGCCGGAGAGGGCCATCGCGCCGCCTGCTGGCTATGGGCCGAGGAGATTCAGGCATGAGTGAACAACAGGCGCCATTAGTGAGCGTGCGCGATCTGCGCAAGCACTATCCGCTCAACGGCGGTTTGCTGCGTAAAGGCGTGGCCGTGAAGGCGGTTGATGGCGTGAGCTTTGATATCCAGCCCGGCGAGACGTTTGGCCTGGTGGGGGAGTCCGGCTGCGGAAAATCCACCCTTGGGCGCGCCATACTGCGCCTTTTCGATATTACCTCTGGCGAGATCCACTTTGCCGGACAGGCAATCGCCCACGCCCGCGAAAGAGAACTCAAGCCGCTGCGTAAGCGGATGCAGGCAATTTTTCAGGATCCTTACTCCTCGCTCAACCCCGGTATGACGGTGCGACAGCTGGTGGCCGAACCGATGCAGATCCACGGCTACAGCCGCGAAGAACAGCGAGAACGTACGGAAACGCTGCTCTACAAAGTGGGGCTGAAGCACGAACACCTTGAACGGTTCCCGCATGAGTTCAGCGGCGGGCAGCGTCAGCGCATCAGTATTGCCCGCGCGTTGTCCGTGCATCCTGAATTTGTGCTGTGCGATGAGCCGCTCTCGGCGCTGGACGTATCGGTGCAGGCGCAGGTGGTGAATATTTTGCAGGACCTGCAGCAGGAGTTGGGGCTAACCTATCTGTTTATCGCCCACGATCTCTCCATGGTGCGCCATATCTCCAGCCGCATTGGGGTGATGTATCTCGGCAAACTGGTAGAGGTGGCCCCGGCGAATGAACTGTATCAGCGCCCGGCACACCCTTACACCCGCGCGCTGCTGGCGGCGGTTCCCCAGCCCGATCCGCGTATTCGCAACCTCGACGACGCCACCCTGCGCGGCGACATTCCAGGCCCCACGTCCGCGCTGCCGGGCTGTAAGTTCTGCAGCCGCTGCCCGCACGCCATGCCGGTTTGTCAGACGCAGGAGCCTGCGATGCAGGAGATTGCGCCAGGGCATTTCGCGGCATGCTGGCTGTTTTAAATGTTATTCACGGGTCGCGCAGGTGTATGATAAACGCTCCTCTGTCAGGTTAATTACAACGTGCAGACGACGACAACCCATAAAAAATTGCCGCCTGCCTGTTTTAGGTTGGATACATGCGTAAAGGAAAGTTAAGCAGTGATGCGCCATTCGGGACGTTGTTAGGCTATGCGCCCGGTGGCGTGGCGATTTACTCATCAAATTACGGCAGTCTGGACCCGCGTAACTACCCGGAAGACGCGGACTTTCGCAGCTATATCGGCAACGAATACATGGGCCACAAGTGGCAGTGCGTTGAGTTTGCCCGCCGTTTCCTGTTCCTCAACTATGGCTTCGTGTTTACCGACGTCGGCATGGCGTGGGAAATCTTCTCCCTGCGCTTTTTGCGCCAGGTGGTGAACGATAACATTCTGCCCCTTCAGGCTTTTGCCAACGGCTCGAAGCGCGCACCGCGCGTCGGGGCGCTGCTGATCTGGCAAAAAGGCGGCGAGTTTCACGAGACCGGCCACGTGGCGGTGATCACCCAGCTTCTCGACGATAAGGTGCGTATTGCGGAGCAGAACGTGATTCACTCCCCGCTGCCGCTCGGGCAGCAGTGGACGCGCGAGCTGCGCATGACCGTGGAGAATGGCTGCTATACCCTTCATGACACCTTCAGCGATACCGAAATTCTCGGCTGGATGATCCAGACGGACGACACGGAGCACAGCATTCCCCAGCCTGAACCGGACGGTGAACTGCTGAAAATCCGCGGTGCGCGGCTGAAAAACAAACGTCAGTTCGACGGAAAATGGCTGAACGAAAATGACGCGCTGCAGCAGGCATATATCCGCGCCAACGGCCATGTGATCAACAAAGATCCATGCCAGTACTTCACCATTACCGAAAGCGCCGAGCAGGAGCTGATCAAGGCCACCAACGAACTGCACCTGATGTACCTGCACGCGACGGATAAGGTGCTGAAAGACGACAGCCTGCTGGCGCTTTTCGATATCCCGAAAATCCTCTGGCCGCGCCTGCGCCTCTCCTGGCAGTGGCGTCGTCATCATATGATCACCGGTCGTATGGATTTCTGCATGGATGAGCGCGGCATCAAGGTCTACGAGTACAACGCCGACTCCGCCTCCTGCCATACCGAGGGCGGGCTTATCCTTGAGGAGTGGGTGAAAAACGGCTATCGCGGCAACGGGCATAATCCGGCAGAAGGCCTGCTGGAAGAGCTGACCGGCGCATGGAAGCACAGCCACGCCCGGCCGTTCGTCCACATCATGCAGGACAACGATGTCGAAGAGGACTATCACGCGCTCTTTATCCAGCGTTCTCTGCTGCAGGCCGGGTTTGAAACCAAAATTCTGCACGGGCTTGGCGCCCTGAGCTGGGATGCCGCCGGGCAGCTGATTGACGACGAAGGTCGTCACGTCAACTGCGTGTGGAAAACCTGGGCGTGGGAGACGGCGATAGAGCAGATCCGCGAGGTCAGCGAAACCGAATACGCCGCCGTGCCGATCCGCACCGGGCATCCTGAAGGCGAAGTGCGCCTGATTGACGTCCTGCTGCGTCCGGAGGTGCTGGTCTTTGAACCGCTGTGGACCGTCATTCCCGGCAACAAGGCGATTCTTCCGGTGCTGTGGCAACTGTTCCCGAATCACCGTTACCTGCTCGACACCGATTTTGAGGTCAACGATCTGCTGAAGCAGACCGGATACGCCGTCAAGCCGATTGCCGGACGCTGCGGCAGCAATATCGACCTGATCAGCGCCCAGGACGAACTGCTGGATAAATCCAGCGGCAAGTTTGTCGACCGTAAAAACATCTACCAGCAGCTCTGGTGCCTGCCAAACGTCGACGGTAAGTACATTCAGGTCTGTACCTTTACCGTGGGCGGGAACTACGGTGGGACCTGCCTGCGCGGCGATGACTCGCTGGTGGTGAAAAAAGAGAGCGATATCGAGCCGCTGATTGTACTGAAGGATAAGTAACGTGCATCTGCGCTAAAAAAGCCCCCGCAGGGTAGTCTCTGTGGGGGCTTTTTGTTACTGCGCTTCCTCGTCCTGCTGCGCGCTGGTTTTCAATTCGATGATGCGTCCAATCTGGTCATGATAAACCGTCAGCAGGTTGTGCTGGCTCATCTCCGAGATGAGCTGCGGTGAGACGTTAAAGCTGCGGGCAAGTTCGTCATGATGCAACAAGCCCGGCTGACGTCGTCTTACGTTCGCGCGGCGGCGGTTGTACTGATACCACAAAATCAGCAGCCAGCCGTTGAGCGCGGCGAACAGCAAATAGATCAACACCGTATTAAAGGAGGCAATAATCACGCTCCACCGGTGGTCGCTCTCCTCGGTTAACTGCATCCACAGCCTGGCATACAGGAAGAACAGAAACCCGCCCCACGCCACCACGGTTAACGCGGCATCAAAAAGTCGTGGCAGCAACCGATGTTCAGTCAAAATTAAGGTATTTTCGTTCATTGAAGGCTTCCTTTTCCCCGGTCCGGACTGATCCAGCGCGCGCGGGCGCGCTGACGTTTAAGCATGACTTTTGGAAATGCGACGAGGGTGGTGAACAGACCAATCATCCAGTAGACCATCGGGAACCAAATCACCCAGAAAAGCGAGCTGGCCACCTTGCGCTCATAGCGCCGCTCGATGTACAAGCTGACCAGGAACTGCAGCAGGCACATCACGCCCAGCAGCAGCCCGGTAAACGCCGGGGGAAACAGGGTTTCAACGGTCAGCCTGGCGGGAATGGGCGCGACGTGGCTGATGATGTACAGCAGCACCGTTATCGCATACGCGAAGGCCCACAGCGTTGACAGCGCGTACTCCAGAAACAGGGGCCACATGCGGTGATGCTCCCAGCGCACCATCTTGCGCAGGTTGACCAGAAATACCTCCGCGCCGCCCTGTGCCCAGCGCAGACGCTGCTTCCACAGGCCCTTCAGCGTCTCCGGCATCAGGATCCAGCACAGCGCCCGCGGCTCGAAAAAGATATCCCAGTGGCGCAGCTGGAGCTTCCAGCTGATGTCGATGTCTTCGGTGATCATGTCCGGGCTCCAGTACCCGACGTCCGCCAGCGCCTGCCGACGAAAGGCGGCGATGACGCCGGAGACGGTAAAGACCCGGCCATAGATCCGCTGCGTCCGCTTGATGAGCCCAATGATGGACGAAAACTCGCCAACCTGAATGCGGCCAATCAGCGTGGAGCGCGTGCGAATGCGCGGGTTCCCGGTAACCGCCCCGACGTGGGGATACTGAATCAGCGGCGCGACCAGATAGGCCGCGGTGTCGCGGTCGAGCAGGGCGTCGCCGTCAATGCAGACCAGCAGATCGCCACGGGCCGCCGCCGCCCCGGCTTTGAGCGCCACGGCTTTTCCCTGGTTCTCCGCGAGGTTAATCACCCGCAGGCGCGGCTGCTCCAGCGCCAGCTGCTGCAGCACCTGCGCGGTGTTATCAGACGAGCCGTCATTGATGGCGATCACTTCAATATTCTCGTACCGCTGAGCCAGCGCGGCGCTGATGGTCTCTCTGGCGTTTCTTTCCTCATTGAAGCAGGGGATCAGAATTGAGATGAGCGGCTCGCCGGCGAGCGTCGGGGCGGGCGTGTCTTTATCCCACGACCAGCGGCGTTCAAGCTGAAACCAGAAATAGAGGCCACCGGTGACCCAGAGCACGGACATAAACAGCGGCCAGAAGAAGACAAAATCCAGAATCAGCTCGCCGGTAAAGAGGGCGGCCATCCCTAACGGCAGCCCGAATACCAGACACAAAATTGAAAAGGCGATTATGCGATCAGTCATTGTCAGGGTACCAGTAGGAAGAAAAGACGGGCCTGATGCGCGAGATATCAGGCTGGTTATTGATGAAATCGTCAGGGTAGTAGCCGTAGTTTTTGATGCCGTTCAGCTGGAGGACGCGCATCCACGCCGCAAGCTGACTGTCGGAGACGGCGCGCTGCGGCTTCTGCTCCCAGTCTCTGGCCTGCAGCTCGAAAATGGTTTTATCCAGCGCGCCGGGCCGCGCGGCGACGGCCTTGATCAAACGCGTCAGCCAGGCATTGCTCTCGTTCGCCGGAACGGACTCCATCAGCGGCATTGCCATGGGCACCGTCCAGTCATAGGCCGCCAGAAAATCATCGAGATTCTGCGCAAACCACGCTTCGCTTTCGGGCTGCAGAATGGGAAGGACGAACATATTGCGCGCGGTTTTTATCTGCGGGCCGCGGATGTGCTTCACCGCCTGGCTCAGAGCGCGGGTAAAACCGATAAGCCTCCGGCTTTTCTGGCGCGTCGTGTCCTGCCCGGCAGCGTCAACGTCCGTCAGTACCGCATCGTCATGGAACAGGATCCCGTTGAAGCTGGCATGGCGGGCCAGATCTTCATAGATTTCCGTCACCTGCAGGCGAACCTGCGGGTCCCACGGTGAAAGCCTCATGTAGGGCTCATTGGCCTCGCGCAGCTGGCCGGTTCGATCATCCCGGCGCTGCACGCGCGGCAGGGCAGGATCGAGATCGAACGAGAGCACCGGCATCCACGCGTAGACCTTCACCCCCGCGCGGGTTTGCAGCTGCCAGGATACGAAGTTAAAGAGATCGGCCCGGACCGGAAGCCGGCGGTTGGGGAAATAGAGCGCCCTGATCCTGCCGTCGCCCTGCGGGTCGGCAAACGCCTGCAGGAAGACGTGGCTGATTTTCATGTCGTAGACCCGCTGGATCAGCCTGTTGATGTTTTGGGTCTGCTGAGCCGGATCGGGATCGTAAACGTAGTCGAGATCGACGTGCATCACGCGCACGGGATCGAGCTCCTGAACCCGGCTGACCGAACTGGCAAACGCTTTGAGCGAGGGGTTGCCGGCGATCAGCAAACGGGGGATGTTGCCCAGCTCCTGCACGTTCCCCAGCCCGTCCTCAAGGGTAAAGGCCAGCTGATAACCCTGCTGCCTGGCGATGGCGAGCGACGTACCGCTGGCGGCACCGTAAGGCCAGACCCAGGCGCGCGGCGCTTTGCCCGTCACCTGCGCGATTTTCTCCGTCACCTTGCGGACGTCATCGCCGATCCGCTGGCTGAACTGCTGGTCAGTTTCATAGCGCCCCGTCGCTTTATCATAAAAGCGGTTGGCGATGGCCGGTTCGCGGCTTCCCTGCGGGTTGGCGACGATGCCGTAATGCGAGGCCCAGGTATGCGATCCGATCTCAACCAGCGGAGACTGGCTGAGCTCGCGCACCATGTTCCAGGTCGCGAAGCGATCCCGGGGCGTCATCAGGCCGCCAAAGTTCACCTTCTGGTTTGCTGGCGTATCCACCCAGCTGCCCACCGGTGCCCAGAGCGCAGGCACGTTCCAGGCCTTAAGCAGCGGCCAGACGCGGGTGTAGAAGCTGCTGTAGCCGTCGTCAAAGCTGAGCAGAACGGCTTTCGGCGGCAGCGATTTTTTGCCGTCATGCGCGTCCAGAATGTCCTGCACGCTGATGGCGTGATAGCCGTTGTGCAGAAGCCAGCTAATCTGCTCGTTTAGCGCGCTGGTGCGCACGGAGAGGTAGCGCTGATCGGCGGCATCGTCTTCGACGTCGTGGTAGGCCAGCACCAGAAACTGGTTCTGCGGCCAGGGTTTGCTCGCCTCCGGCTGCGGCCGCTCGCTGGGCGCAATGAACGAGATTGCCTGCGCCCAGACGCTCGCGCTGAGGCAGAGCCAGCCGATGAGGATCAGGCTCACGGAAAAACGTGTGTTCAGCATATTCATCCTTAAAAGCGTAAAGTCGCGTCAAGCGTGAGGGAGAGGTTGCTCTCGCGTTTGCCGTCGTAAGGGCGTTTATCCCAGTTCAGCATCACGCCGGCATCAATGACGTTATTCCACTGGACGCGTTGCCCGTAGCCCAGCAGGGCGATGGCGCCAACGGACTGGTTTTTCTGCCAGTAGCTGCCGCCTCCCGCCACCAACTGCTGGCTCCAGAGGGTGTCGTAATGGCGGTACATCTCATGGTCCACGGACAGGGCGGCCGTCACGGACAGATCCCGCGCCGGGTTGTAATAGAGCGTGTCCCGCAGGCTGTTTTTACTGGCGGCGATCCCCGGTTCAAGATCCAGCGTCAGGGTCGGGGTCTGCCAGAGACGCTCCTTACCGGTAAGGGTGTATTCCTGTCGGCGATTATGGTCTGAGAAGCGGCTGACGGCGGCGCTGAACTGGTACTCACGGCGCTCGTTTTGATACCAGCGGATCCCGCCTTCACCCCGGTTGGCGCTAATCCCGTTGCGTAATGCCCGTAGCGGCGCGGTGCGGGATAAGCGTTCAAGGCTGCCGCTGAACTGCCAGTTATCATTGAGAAAGTACGTGGTTGAGAGGCGAGCACCCGGCTTGTTTTCACCGTGATAGCGGTTGCTGGATACCTCGGCTTCGAGCTGAAGGTCGCGAGGACGCCACTCGATGCCGCCCAGGATGTGACGGCTGGTGCCTTTGCCTTCATCGAAATTACCCTGCGCATAGCGGGTACCCGCAAACAGCCGCCAGCTATCCGCTACCGGTGGACCATAGAGCGTGGCATCCCCGTTCAGGTCGTGCGTCCCGCTGATGGGGTTATCGGAGTGCAAGCCCTTGCTTGCGTTAAGGCGCAGCTCGGACATGTGATGCACCGTTCTGAGCCTGTCCAGACGCCTGGCGCTGCGAGCAACGGGCGCGCGGGCAAGCACGTCGTCGGCCAGTAAATCCATCTGGCGCCACTCCTGCAGATCCATGGCGACGTAAGCCTGCTGCTGTTCCAGCTCCAGATTAGATGGCTCCAGCGCCTCCGCCCTTTTCAACGCTTGCTCGGCCGCGCGCGGCTGGCCCCGCGCCTGAAGCAGGGTGGCATAGTCAATCTGCAGCCCCTGATTGCCCGGCGCCGTTGTTGCCAGACGGTGCGCCAGCTTCTCCGCATCCGGCAGGGCGTTGGTTGAGAGCAAATAGTTAAATTTGAGCGACTGCCCGGTAAGCCACCGATCGTTGGGCTGCGGAGTGGGCGAGCCAAAATCGTAGCGGATCCACGGAACGCTGTGGGTCTGGCGCTCTACGTACTGTCGAGCGGCCTCATACTGCCCCGTGTCCAGCCAGGCGTAGAAAAGCGCATGCTCCTCGTCCTGCGGATCGGCGGCGTATTGCGGATAGCGTTGCAGCAGCGAGAAGGCGGCAGTGGCGTTTTTCTCCTGCAGATACGCGGAGATCGCCCAGCCGATGGCCCAGCCCGGCACCGGATGCTGCGCCTCCGTCAGCGCCTGATATTCACGGATGACCTGCGGGTAATCGCCATGCGCGTACAGCGCACCCAGCCTGTCGATACGGGCGAGGATGATGTCTTCCGCTGCCTGCGGTTCGTGTTGCCAGCGTGAGAGCAGGGCGTCGTAACGATTCAGTGCCGTTTGCGCCAGCTGCAGGCGCTCCTTTTCCGTTCTGCCAGGCACGTCGGCAAGGCGAACCCATTCTGCGGCGGCATTAAGCTCCAGACGGCGGCGCTGCGCGGGGGTCAGCGTTACCCTTTGTGACAGCATCAGCGCAGGAGTACTCACCCGGTTATCCGTTAGCGCGTCAGTCAGCTCGCTAAGGAGCGCGTTATTCTCCGGCGCGAGGGTCAGCGCGCGCGTGTCCGCTAAAAGCCGATCCCAGCTTTTTCCCTGGCGTAACCAGACGTACGAAAGCGTCTGAAGATGCGCCGGAGAGGGATCCTCCGTCACCAGCTGGCGGGCTTCCTGCAGAGCGAGCGTATCCATGCGGGCATCGGCCAGGGTTTTGATATAGCCGATACGATAATCGTCATTATGTGGCGCAAGGCTAAGCGCCTCTTTCCACAGCGATAAGGCAGGCTGCCACGCTTTTTGATCTCTTCTGGCCTGCGCGACAGCCGCAACGCCGCGAGCGGGCAGCGGCATATAAATGCCATAGCGCTGCCAGAGCTGAATCACCTCGTCATTACGACCTGCCCACGCAGCCACCTGTAACCAGTCCGCCACTTGCTCGGGCGACAGAGCATGCTGTTGCTGATACCGCTGAAGATAATTGAGAAACGGCGTGTAATTACCGTTACGTGCCTGTTGAATCTGTTGCTCATAAACGGATTCCGTTGCCTGAACGAGAACAGGAAACAGAAATAGCAGAAACAATAATCCTGGGGCGCGATAAAAGAATAACGTATTGAAGCGAAGCGATCTTTCCATATCTATTTGCCATTTGTTTATCATGAATCCATTGCATAACACGGCTGCCTTTTAACGCTGCGTTAAAGGCCATTAATGAGAACATTAAATCTGAATGCAGTAACGTTATGGGGTACTTACTTTAAGGTAATTATGGAACCTCCTCTTTGGGGACTGGGTGGAAGGTAATGTACACCTGATATGTTGCCGGATAAATATGGTGAAAAGCAGAGGGGTAGTTTTGGGATAATTCTGGAATGAGATGTCTTTTGTGATTATTTTGAATTGAATCTGTATTTGTAACTATTTGATATTGATGTGTTTTATTTATGTCTTTTT